>CAYMKQ010000048.1:0-15645 GCA_964391175.1 uncultured Gemmatimonadaceae bacterium
ACGGCAACG
This sequence comes from uncultured Gemmatimonadaceae bacterium, assembly GCA_964391175.1. Classification (GTDB taxonomy): domain Bacteria; phylum Gemmatimonadota; class Gemmatimonadetes; order Gemmatimonadales; family Gemmatimonadaceae; genus UBA4720. The sequence continues at coordinate 10 of CAYMKQ010000048.1, forward strand.
CGTCACTCGCGGCGGCCACCGGCGAGAGCTGAATCCCGCTCTCGATCTTCTTCATCATTTTCACGAACGCGGTCGCCGCCTCGGGCTCGAACTCCGTTCCCGCGCGCTCTTCGATGTAAATGATGATCCGGTCCGACTCCCAGGCATCGCGATAGGGCCTGCGCGTGCGCAGCGCATCGTACACGTCGCAGACGTGAACCAGCTTGCTCGCCTTGTGGCAGTCGCGGTGATAGTGGCACTTCGGATAGCCCTGTCCATTGATCATGATGTGGTGCTCGTGCGCCACCACCGCCGCGAGATCGAGACGGCGTCCACTCTCGATTATCAGCTTCGCGCCATCCGCCGGGTGGTTCTGTATCACCTTCCGCTCCTCGTCGGTCAGCTTCCCCGACTTGTTCAGGATCTCCGGCGGAATGTTCACCTTGCCCAGATCGTGGAGCAGTCCGGCGATGCCGAACGTCCGGACATCCTGAGGCGATAGCTCGAGCGACTCGGCGAGCGCCATCGTCAGCACCGAGACATTCAACGAGTGCGTGGTGGTGTATTCGTCGAACTCCTTGAGCTGGAGGAGCGGAAGAATCATCTCCTGATCGCCGTGCATCGCCAGCGACAGCGAGCGTACCACGGCCTCGGCCTCCGCAAGCGGCAGCTTGCCGTGTTCCTGTACCTCCCGGTGCATCGACTGGATCGATGCCGCTTCCTCGCCCAGCGAATAGGAGATCGTCGCGATGGGTACTTCGGCGTCGAGCGGGTCCTGAAGCTCCTTCGTCTCTCCGCGGATTCCGAGGGTGCCGATTTTTATTCCCGTTGGTCGCATCGGCCGCGCTTCCGCCGAGTCGATGAAGGAGAGCGTGATGCGCGCCATCATCTGCTCGAGGAATTCCTCGTATTCCTCGCGGCTGACGCTGGCGTCGAGCTCGATGCGCTGGACTCCCGCCTGGGCGAGCCTCGTCCCCCATTCCCAGTCACCCAGTTCGCGGAGCGGAGTGTCGCCGTAGATCGTCTCCTCTCCCAGAAAAGAGAAACGCGGATGTGGATCGAACTGCTGCAGGTCGCGGAGGCAGCGATACGATCTGTCCACGGCGTGCGAGCGCGAGGGATGTCCCTCGTTGTAGAGCGCCATCGTGGACACCGCCTGGCCGAACGAGACGAGAAAGCGAACGGGCTCACTCATCGCGAAAGGCAACCATCTGGATGGTCATGGCGCGACCGCGCACCAGCTTCGCGCGCACCTCGGGATCCTTGCTCTGCTCGCCCAGCTTCATTGCCGTCGCTGCCTCCGGGTCGTCACGCCAGCCAGCCGCGATCATGCTGAGCGCCGCCAGCATTTCCGGCGTCGCGGGGCGGAGCTTCGGGCGCCGCGGCCAGCGGACGTCGGTGAGAACGTGACCGAGCAGCCAGGCGAGGGTTTTCGGCGTCCGCTGCTGTGCGATGATGCGGATCCCCATGGTGCGGAGCTGCGAATCGAGGTCACCTCTGTCCACCCGCTTCCTGATCAGCTCGAGTCCGGCGGGCGGGCACTTCTCCTGCGCGGCAGTGAGTCCGGCGAACACCACTCGGTCGTCACTGTCGCCGAGCGCGCTCACGACGGCCGTGTCGCGCGTGGACGGATCGCGCAGCAAAAGCCTCACTGCTTCGCGTCGCACCAGCGGGTCGGCGTGCCGTGCGTACGGCCGTGCCGAGAAAGCGGGCGGGAGCTCCGCGAAGCGCCCGAGGAGTCTGAGCAATTCGCGCTGAATCGCCGGAGCCGCGTCGGGCAATCGCGCAGCCACTTCCACGCCCGCCTCGTCCCCGAGTGACTCGAGGAGATCGTAGTACGGCGCTCTCGACTTCGCATCCTCCACCGCGACCAGAGCATTCAACAGAGCGGGGGCGGCTCCGAGACCCATGCGTCGCACGAAACTCTCGACGAGCTGGATGTCCACGCGATCCTGATTGAGTACGGCCTCGAGGATGCGCTCGCTTGCCAGGAATTCCCAGATCGGCGCGCCCGCCTCCTCGCTCGGCGCGCGCTCCGCGAGATCGAGCAGAGTGGCGAACCTGCCGGCTTTGCACAGGTCGGCCATCGCCGAGCGAACCTGTGCCCCGATCGCGCCAACTTCGATCCCGATCTGCACCAGTCTTTCAGGCTCACACTCGGTCGGGACCGCGTGGGCGTCGGCGCCTGGGGCGGGAGCGTTCTTGAGGCTCGCGATGGTTTCTAGCACGGCGCGGTAGCCTTCGGGATTCGGATCGTCGAGACTCCAGTCGTCCACCAGCCGCTTCATCACGTCGCGAACCATCGGATTCGCTTTCGCGCGCGGGCCCCGGCCGTAGGATGGATGGTGGGCGAGCTTGGACAGCATGCGCAGCATCGAATGCGACACATTCTGCCCTTCCGCCCGCGAGGCGGCTTTCACCAGGTCGATGACCGCTTCGACGGTGATTCCCTGGGAAGCGTCGAGCAGGAACTTGCGCCGCTGTGCCTTGTCGCCCCCCATCTCCAGCAGCCGCTCGAGCGTCGACTGCTTGAGAGACCCGACCAGTCGCGAGACGCGCTTCTGCAATCCCCCCGCTTCGGGACCTTCCGCGGTCTTCAGCTCCTCGCCGATCTGAAGCAGATATCCGACGATGACCTGATCGTACGCCTGCTCGCGCTGGTGCTCGTCGATGGCACGCGCGACGGTCGCCGGCTCCAGCGCCGTGCTGTCGTCGGGATCTTCGCGCGGGGCGCCCGGATTGGACGTGTCGGTGACGAGCGCGGCGCGAGCGAGCCCAATCCAGAGCTGGGTGGAGCGCGAAGCCGCCATGTGGTCCGGTCCCGCGGGCTCCCCGCTGCCGTCGTCCTCGATCAGCTGGAGGCGATCGTACGTGAGCGGAAAGAAGCGCACGTGCTGCCACCTGTCGGCCAGGGAGTCGCGGTCGAGGCCGAGGGGTTTCTCCGAGCGCGTGGCATCGACGGAGAGAGCAGTGAGCGCATCTTCGAGCTCGTCTCGGCCCAGGCCGCGCAGGAACTTCACGGCGCCCACGTGGTGCTTGTGTAGCCTTTGGGCGAGCTCCTTGAGAACGGGATTCTGCGGGTCCGTCGCGACCCCCTCGATGATCAGCTGCTTGCGCGCGACGCCGATGGAGAGCGAATCGCGCTCACCGATGAACAGCAGCTCCAGGCGGTTCGCTACGCCATCGATCGCCACTCCGAGGAGCGGGTGACCAGCCGGATAAATCGTGTGCTTGCTGAGCGTGATCGACAGCTCGAGGAGAAAATCGGCGAGCTCGCGCGAGAGCGTTGCGACGCCCGGACGCCCGGGCGAAGAGGCCGGCGGAGGAGTGGATGGAGGCGTCTGAGACGGATTCGTCATCGCGCGAGGCGCGGCCCGCGCGCCTCAATACGTTAAGCAAAGGTTAAGCAGTTGCCGCCGAAGCACCACAGTATCCCACTTCGCGCACCGGCTCGCAATGTCGAAGTTGGTCCGGCCGACGCTACCTTTTTCGGATGACGGTTGATACGCACCCGGAGCGTTGGCGGATCCTCGTCGTGCTCGCTCTCGCCGAACTGCTGGGGATGTCGCTCTGGTTCGCGGCGAGCGCCGTGTCTCCCGCGCTGCGGGCGATCTGGGGTCTCAGCGCCTCCGAAGCCGCGTGGCTTACCACGATTGTGCAGCTCGGCTTCGTGTGCGGGACAGCCGTCCTGGCGGTGCTCAATCTCGCGGACATCGTGCCGGCCAGAGCTCTTTTCGCGATCTCGGCGCTGCTCGGTGCTGGGGCAAACGCCGGGATTCTGGTCGCGCCCGGCTACGAGAGAGCGCTCGCACTCCGGTTTCTCACCGGGTTCTTCCTTGCGGGTGTCTATCCGCCCGCGATGAAGATGATCGCGACGTGGTTCCGCTCGAGCCGGGGCCTGGCGATCGGTGCGATCGTTGGCGCGCTCACGATCGGGAAAGCGACTCCGTATCTCGTTCGCTCGATTCCGCAGGTCGGATTGCGCCCGGTGATTCTTGCTGCCAGCGTCGGGGCGGTAACCGCCGCGTTCCTCGTCCTGGTCGGATACCGCGAGGGCCCGTACCCGTTCGCCCCCCGCGCATTTTCGTGGGGCCACGTGAGAGAGGTCATGCGGGTTCGGGAATGGCGGCTCGCTACGACCAGCTATCTCGGACACATGTTCGAGCTCTATGCATTCTGGACGTGGATCCCGGCATTTCTGGCCGCGAGCGTCGCGGCCCACGCGGGCGGGCGGTTCCGGGCTCCCCGATTCATCTCCCTGTTGGCCTTCGCCACCATCGCTGTCGGCGGCTTCGGCTGCGTCTGGGGAGGGCTGTTCGCCGACAGGCGCGGAAGAGAGCGGCTGGTCACGATCTCGCTGTTCATGAGCGGAAGCTGCTGTGTGCTGAGCGGCCTTCTGTTCGGCGGTCCGCTCTGGGTGCTGGGAGCGCTCGCGATGACCTGGGGATTCTTCGTCATCGCGGACAGCGCGCAGTTCAGCACGCTCGTGACGGAATCGGTTCCGCCTTACGCGGTGGGCACGGCGCTCACCATCCAGACCTCCCTCGGATTTCTGCTGACGATGCTTCCGATGCAGATCCTTCCGCTCATCGCTGGAAGAGTGGGCTGGCGCTGGAGCTTCGCCGTGCTCGCTCTCGGACCGTTGGTCGGGATTGCCGCAATGCGAAAGCTCGCCGCGCTTCGAAGGGTCTAGGGCGCGTACCCCAGTGCTGCTCGAACCTGGGCGCAGAGCGTCTCGGCCGTGAACGGCTTCTGCAGGTAGGGGGTCCGCTTCGCGAGGGCGGTCTCTGGAAAAATCTCTTCCTTTGGATATCCCGACATGAAGAGCACTCTCATTTCGGGGCTCAGCTCCTTCAGCTCCTCGACCATGCCGCGGCCACCAAGGTTGGGCATCGCCACATCGGTGAGCACGAGATCGATCTCACCTACGTGTCCGGCCGCAACGCGCAGGGCGATCGCTCCATCCGCTGCTTCGAGCACCCGATAGCCGCGCTGCGACAGGATGCGCTTGGCGAGCCCGCGAACCGATGCTTCGTCCTCGACGAGGAGAACGGTCTCGGTTACCCGGGGCGACTTCTCGTCACGGCCTGGCTTTGACTTGCCACCTGCAGGTGCTGCGGAGGCTGACTTCCGCTTGCTCGTGGCTTCGGCGAGTGAGGGGTCGAATCGCTCGAACCGGGACGAAGCGAGCAGCCGCTGCGCGAGCGTCGACGCCCGTTTGGCGGCGCGCTGGATCTCGTCCAGCTCCTGCGCGCTCATCGGATTGTCACCAGCCGACTCGAGCAGGAACTCGGTATTGATCTGAATGACGGTGAGTAGGTTGTTGAGCTCGTGAGCGACGAAGCTTGCGGTTTTGTTCGCTTCTTCCAGGTCATGAGTGCGTGCGGCCAGGTCGAGCGCGCCTATGTCTTGCTTCTGCTTTCCGGTGCTTTTGCTGTGTTTGGACAGAGTCTGAGCCCTCCGGTATCTGTGTATGCCGGTTCGTAGCCGGGAGATAGAAGCTAACGCATCGGATCGGACTATATTGGCTCATGCCACTGGCCACCTCCAGCGCGGATTACCGGACAATCATTGAATCCGCGCCGGAAGCGATCATCGTTTACGCGGCGGGACGCTTCCTCTACCTCAACCCGTTTGCCTCCGCCCGGTTGGGTGCCGGCGCGGAGTCACTGGTCGGCAAGCCGATCATGGACTTCGTGCACCCCGAGTCGGTCGAGCTTGTCGTCACCAGGATCGGCCAGCTCGAGAAGGCCGCGCAGGCGGGACCGCCGGTCGAGGTTCGCTTCGTGGCGCGGGACGGCACGGTCATCCCCGCTGAGGTCGTCTCCGTGCCGATCGTGTTCGAGGGGCAAAAGGCGATCCTTGGACTCATCCGGGACATCTCCGGGAGAGTCGAAACGGAGCGCGCGCTGAGAGAGAGCGAGGAGCGATTCGGAAACGCGTTTCGCTACTCCCCTCATGGGATGGCGTTCGTCTCGCTGGAGGGGCGCTGGATGAAGGTCAACAAGTCGCTCTGCGAGATGGTCGGTTACTCCGAGGAGGAGTTGCTCACGCGCACGTTCAAGGACATCACGCATCCGGACGACCTTCCCGACGACCTCGAGCAGCTGCGACTGCTGAAGGCGGGGAAAATCAACAGCTACACCAGGATGAAGCGCTACTACACGAAGGACGGCCGCGTCATCTGGATCTCGCTCGCGGTGTCGGCCGTGCGCGATGCTTCTGGCGCGCCGATGTATTTCATCGGGCAGGTTCAGGACGTCACCGCGCAGCGCGCGATCGAAGCGGAGGCGGCGCACGCGCGCTGGGTAGCGGGCATCGGCGAGACCGCGATCGCTGTCGCTCATGAGATGAACAACGCGCTCACGATCCTGCTCATGAACGCCGAGCTCCTCGCCAACGACGCCAGTCCCGAGGAGATTCCCGAGATGGCGACCGAAGTCCTGTCCTCGGCGAACCGTATCGCCGCGACGGTGGAGCGGCTGCGCCAGCTCGCGGATCCAAAGAGCATCGACTACGTCGGCGAAAAGAAGATGCTGGACCTGTCCTCTCGAGCGTCGCAGAAGGCGTCCCAGCGAAGCTAGGGGGGGAATTACCGGTCAGCGAGTAGATTTGCCCGATGATCGATGACATACTCGCCGAGCTGGAAGCGGATACGTCGCTCGACGTAGGCTCGCAATTCGCCGCCGTGACCGCTCGCTACCTGAGTTCCACACGGCGCGGCGAGGGCCGGGTTTCGACCTCTCTCTCGCCCGAGGAGCTGGCCCGGCGATTCGACGAGGATCTCCCTCGTACCGGCCGCACCGTCGAGGAGATAATCGCGAGGCTCGAGCGGGATGTCATCCCCGATGCGAACAAGTACTACCACCCCATGTACATGGGCCATCAGACTTCGGCGCCACTTCCGGTCGGCATCTGGATGGAGAGTGTGATCGGCGCCCTGAATCAATCGCTGGCGGTGTGGGAGATGTCGCCAACGGCGACGGCGATCGAGCATCGGGTCGTGCGGTGGCTGTCGGGTCTGGCCGGATTCGGCGACAGAGCCGGGGGCACGCTCACATCGGGTGGAACCGAGGCCAACTTCACGGCGCTGCTCGCCGCCAGGAATTGCGCTGTTCCTGACGCGTTGGAGAACGGGGTCGGACCCGATCCGCCATCCGTGGTATACGGCGAGCACGCGCACTACGCGGTGACGCGGGCCATCGGCCAGCTCGGACTCGGACGTCGCCGGGGAATCTCAGTCGCTTCGCGCGAATACAGGATGGACGTCGATCTTCTTGCCTCCACTCTGGAGCGGCTTCGAGATGAAAAGCGCGGAGTGATGGCCGTGGTGGCGACGGCGGGGTCGACGGCTACGGGATCGTTCGACGATCTCGAAGCGATCGGGGCGCTATGCGAGGAGCGTGGAATCTGGCTGCACGTCGACGGCGCGCATGGCGCCGGCGCTCTTCTCTCTGCCCGCCCACCAAGAGCTTTGAAGGGATTGCGGCATGCGCGCTCCCTCGCGTGGGACCCTCACAAGGGAATGCTGCTCCCGCTCGCGACGGGGATGGTGCTCACGCGCGACGAGGGAGATCTGGAGCGGGCGTTCGCCCAGCAGGCTCCGTATCTCTTTCACGCCGGGAGGTCCGAGCGGATTCTCGATCAGGGCGTGCGGAGCTTTCAGTGCTCGCGTCGCGCTGATGTGCTCAAGCTCTGGTTTGCGATCCAGCGCTTCGGCTCTGACGGACTGGGACGCATCTACGACCATCTCTGCGGGACGGCGCGTTTGCTCTACGACGCGATCGAAGAGCGCCCCGCATTCGAGAATCTTCACGAGCCGGAGTCCAATATTCTCTGTTTCCGTTGCGTCGGCGGTCGTGGCAGGCAACGCAGCGGCCAATCGGACGCGGCGGACGCGGCGGAAACGGCGCGAATCGACGAGCTGAACCGCGCGCTCAGACCGCGCTACAACAGGGAGGGGACCGGCTGGATCACGGCAACGGTGCTCGACGGCCGCCCCGTGCTTCGAGTGACGATGATGAACCCAAGGACGGGCGCGGAGCACGTGCGCGCCCTGCTGGACGGGCTTTCGGTCCAGGCGAGGGACTTGGGAGCGAGCGCAACGTCATGACGCCGCTCGCACGGAGCACTGCGCGCCCTCCCCGATCTTCTATCGGGGCGAGGCGTGTACTCACGGTCCTCGTCGCGGCGATCAGCACGGCTTGCGCGCCCCCCCCCGCTGCGAGGCAGCCGACGCCGAGCGGCGCCGCGCCCCCGATCAACACCGTCGAGACCTACATCGCCCCCGATGCCACTGCCGATTCACTCCTCACCGACGTGCGAGCTCTCGATTCCACCATCATCGTGGATCTCCGCTACGCGACGGCGAACAATTTTACGGGTGCTCCGCTGCCGGGCTATTTCGCCAACCGCGCGCATCTTCGGCGGGAGGCAGCTGCCGCCATCGCGCGCGTTCAGCGGGATCTGATGGCTCAGGGTCTCGGACTCAAGGTGTTCGACGCCTACCGCCCGGTCCGCGCTACGCTCGCAATGGTAGACTGGACCGAGCGCGCCAATCGAGCCGATCTGATCAGAGACGGATACATCGCCAGCCGCTCCCGCCACAACCTCGGTCTGGCGATAGACCTCACCTTGATCGACCTCGCGTCGGGCCGGGAGCTGGAGATGGGTACTTCCTTCGACATGTTCTCGGCCGCCGCCCACACTGCCAATGCTTCGGGCGCGACGGCCGCGAACCGTCAGAAACTCAAGGCGGCAATGGAGAGGGAAGGGTTCGTGAACTACGACCAGGAGTGGTGGCACTTCAGCTTCACCGTGCCGAACCCTCTGCGATTCGACCGGCCGATTCGCTAGGCGAATCGATTGAATCTCTTGCCAGTCGTCGCGCCGGCATCGAGAAGGCGAAGACAGACGCGCCCTCCGTGAACTCTGCCCAGGCCCGCCCGCCAAGCGATGCCGCGGTGTCGCGAACGATGCTGAGTCCGAGGCCCGTACCCTCGATGTTCGTCTTCGTGTCCTCGTGCGCGCGGAAGAATCGCTCGAAGAGGCGCGTCCGTTTTTCTTCGGGAACGCCGAGCCCGTTGTCGCGTACCTTCACAACGGTCCGGCCGGGCTGGCCATCATCCGCGGGAGTCTGATAGCTGCTCACTTCGACCCAGCGCTTTTCCTTCATTGGGTCCGCGTACTTGATCGCGTTCGAGATCAGGTTGGACAGGCACAGCTCGACCGCGGCGGCGCTGACTTCGACCTTGGGGAGATCCGGTGACAGTCTGATCTCGACGCCCCGCGCGCCCGCGGCTTCACGGAGCTGGCGCGCGACCTCGGCCGCGGCTTCCGGCAGCGCGACGTGTCTTGACTGCCGCGAGTCCTGCTCCAGCCGCGAGAGCTCCATGAGGTTGTCGAGCGTCGCCTTCATGTCCGCGGTGTTGCGCCGGATGACGGACGTCATCTCCTGCTGCTTTTCGCGCGGGAGATTCTCAAGCTCCAGAACTTCTGCCGCCCCGCCAACCGCTCCCATCATGTTCTTGAGCTCGTGGGAGAGCGCGCGATTGAATCCGCGCAGCCGCTGCTCGCGCTCGTTCAGCCGTTCCTTGACCAGACTGAGATAGTGAGTGACCGTGGCCTGCTCGATCATCGCCACCGCGAGAAAAAGCCGGTGTCCGCAGGCGAGCAGCTCTCCGCGACTACAGGGCTCGTCGATGGCGTCCACGGTGCGTGAGAGAAACGAGAAGAGGATTCCCCCGAAAATCTCGTACTCCTTGAGCAGCTCGTACTCGTCGAAGCCCTGCTCGTAGCGCAGCTCTCCGAGCTCCATCGCCTTGGCGACGACGGGTATTTCGGCGAGAATGACCTTCTGGGGATTCTCGATGTAGTCAGCGATCCCGTCTATAAGCAGCGGCACGTGGTCGAGCAGGGCGTCGGTTGGAAATATGCGATTCTCGTTGAGCGTGACGCGGGCGCTGATACGGTCGAGCCAGCGGCGGGTGAGGTCGTCCTTGCTCGCGCGCATCCTCTCGGCCAAAGCCTTGGCGAGAGTGCAGTGCTCGAACGGAGAATCCGCGTTCGATACGTCCGATCCCTCCGATATCGACATCCTGCCTCCTCGAGTAGATAGGGTGACCGTCAAAATCTATTCGGTGACGCGGAGCCTGACATAGGGACGCGGCGGCTCGAGCGCCGCGAACAAAGAGGCCGAGTGCGGGTGCGCGGTGCGCGAAGCGGAGGGAAAGTCGCGGCGGGCTGTGGCTGTCGATCCCGAAGTGAAATCGCGATGTACGATGAGCTCGTGGACCTGATGTACACGCACAGCCGCTGAGGACGAAGCGACTTACTCCGTTCCTCTGGGCGCCGCGATCTGGGCGGTCTTTCCGGCGGAGAGCGCGGGAAGTGGCGCGGCCTCGGTGAGCAGCCGCGTGACGAAGCGCTGACCCTCGGAGATCCGCTCGATCTCGATCGCAATCGTGTCGACCGACTGCTCGAGCCTCTCGAGGCGCTGCGCCGTCTCGGTGAAGACGGCGGGGGGAAGCGTCGGCCTGTTCGATCGCTTCCACATCATGCGGGCAGCCCCAACAGCGAGTGGGGCGAGCACCGCCAGCGTGAACACTCCGGACAGGGTGACGACCTGATCGGAGCTGAGACCGGCGATGATGGGAGCCGATTCAGTTGTAGCCAGCAGCCCGGCGGGCGCGCTGGTGAGCTGCTGCCCGGTTGCCGCAATGTCTGTCTCCAGCTGGACCATTCGCTTGTCCAGGATCGCGATCCTGTCCTCGAGCCCACGCCGCGCAGTCTCACTGTTGGTCGCGTTGAGCTGCTTCAAGAGACCCGAGCGGCGGCCGCTCGCGGAGACCAATTGGTCGGAAAGTTCCTCGCGACGGGCCTTGATGGCGTCAATGTCGCGCGCCGTCATCGGCGTGGTGAGCGTGAATTCGTTGGCGGCCCCGGCAACCGGTACCACGACCTTGGGTGATGGCGGCGGGTTTGGTGCGTCCTGAGTCGGTGTTTGCATGGTGCTCTCTACGAGCGAGACGACCGGGGAGTTACAGCTACGCGGCCTGCTTTCCGCTCAAAAAATGCATGCAAAGGCGCTCTGCGGGCAGAGTCGGTCGAATTCAATACCAATCTGGCTCCCTGCTCAGCGTGTCGACGTGCATGCGGCGAGCCGACGCCCTTCCGGATACGAGCTGCCAGCCCGCATTCGTGCTCGAGTGCGTTACTGCGATCTCGAAGCTGTCGGGCTCGATCCACCGGGCATGGTTGGAATCCACGTCGCAGTCGCACCCGCCTCCGCCTGGACCTCGGACCACGATCGAGCCCGTCGCCAGCTCGCGAACCAACGCGTAGGTACCGGAATCCGCTGGAGTCGCGTCATCCGCGACGTATGCGATGTAGCGGCCGTCGGGGGATACGACGAGATCCTGGAACGGGGACCAAACATCTCGCGGAATGGGGAATGTCTCGACCACGTGCTCGCCAAGCCGCAATCTGAAGATCTTGCGCTGAGGAGTGGACGAATCCTCGGAGACCTGCAGAAGCCCGATCACCAGGGTGTCCCCCACGATGATGGGAAAGGGCTGAATGACGTCTGCCAGCGTATCCGCGCCGCGCGGCGAGATTACCTCGATGCGGTAAAGTGTCCCGCTGTCTTCGAGAGCTTCCCAGCTTGGAGCATCGGCGGAATCGATCACCCGCACGGTCACCGTCTCTTCAAGCGCGCCGTCACGACCGCCGCACGCGAAAATCGCCAGAGCCGCGCCGGCGCCAATGAGCGCGGCGGCGATGCGTTCGCCCGTCATTCGCTACCTTCCGTCGTCTTCCTCGTCCTCAGCCGACCTCCGGGCGAGTGGGTGGAGGAACGCTAGTATGTAGCAGGCCCCCCGCGCGCTCGGCAAGTGCTCTGAAGGGCGCGGTTCCGCTTTCGACCTCGCCGGAAGCGAAAGAATGTCGCAGCTTTCACGCCGCTATCACGAGACTTGCAGATTGTTTGTGCGAATCGAAAAAATGGGGGAGTGATGAGACCGGATTCCTTCGAGGAGCAGCAGGAAGCGCTGGACCCGCACCGCCGGGCGGAGCGGGACGCAGCCGTCGTCGAGCTGAGCGGCCGCCTCCGGCAGAAGGCCGTGCTCCTCAATGGGCGGGAGACGAGTGCGCAGCTCGACGATCTTCTCACCGCTGTCGACAGGTTCGAGGCAGCGGTCATCTCGCGAGGCGGCGATCTCATGGTGAACATGCCCACTTCATCCCCGCCGGAGAATCCGGAATTCGTAATACCGCGCCGAGAGGCGGGCGAGGACGTCGACGTCTACGCGGGACGAATCGTGACAGCCGCGGAAAGGCTGGAGAAAGCCGACTTATAAATCGTCGCGGCTGTGAATAGCGGGACTAGCCGGAGCATTCGCTGGGCGAAGGCTGGCCTTCTGACGAACGCGGTCCTCGTGCTCGTCAAGCTCATCGCGGGAATAGTCGGCAACGCGAACGCGCTCGTTGCTGACGCGGTCGAATCGTCGGCTGACATCTTCTCATCGCTTATAGTCTGGATGGGCCTGAGCGTTGCCGCCCGGCCAGCCGACGAGAATCATCCCTACGGCCACGGCAAGGCGGAGCCCCTCGCGGCCGCCGTCGTGTCCCTGATGCTGCTCGGCGCGGCAGTGGGAATCGCGATCATGTCGATTCGCGAGATCCGGACGCCGCAGCAGCTTCCCGCGCCATTCACGCTGTTCGTTGCGGCGGGAGTGATCATCGTCAAGGAGCTCCTCCATCGCCGAGTCGCGCGCGTGGGAAGGGAGACTGGCAGCACCGCCATCACGGCCGACGCGTGGCATCATCGAAGCGACGCCATCAGCTCTGGTGCTGCGTTTGTCGGAATCGGCATCGCGCTGTGGGGCGGACGCGGGTGGGAAGCGGCTGACGACTGGGCGGCTCTGGTCGCGGCGTTCCTCGTCGCAATAAACGGTGTACGCACGCTCAGGCCCGCAATCTCCGGCCTCATGGACGAAGCGCCTGATAGATCGGTGAAGGAGCGCGCGCTCGACGCGGCGCTTCAGATCGAGGGGGTGCGAAGCGTCGAGAAGCTCAATGTGCGAAGCTCGGGACTCGGCTTCCACGTCGATCTGCACGTCCAGGCGGATCCCGCAATATCACTCGAGCGCGCGCACGAGATCAGCGCGAGAGTGAAGTACTCGATACGCGCGGCAATCCCGAGCGTGGTGAACGTCCTCGTCCACATGGAGCCTTTCAAAGAGAACGGAGAGCTGCGGTAGGATTCCGGCCTCCTCGCCCTGCCGCCGCTCTGATCCGCCGGCGCCTACTCCCGCTTCCAGTCTCCGCTTTTTCCGCCGCGCTTTTCTATCAGCCGGACGCGGGAGATCTCCATGCCGCGATCGAGCGCCTTGGCCATGTCGTAGATAGTCAGCAGCGCTACGGTGACCGCTGCCAGTGCTTCCATCTCGACGCCGGTCCTGCCGTGTGCCGTTGCCCACGCCGTCACGCGGAGGCCGGGAACTGACTTGTCCGCCTCGATATCCACGCCGGCATCGCTCAGAGCGAGCGGATGACAGAGAGGAATCAGCTCGGCGGTGCGCTTCGCGGCCATGATTCCCGCGATGCGGGCTGTCGCGATAACGTCGCCCTTTGCGAGCGCATTCCGCTCGACCGCGTTCAGAGTCTCCGCCGTCATCGAGATGAATCCCTCCGCGCGCGCGGTGCGCGCGGTATCCGCTTTTGCGCTGACGTCGACCATGCGGGCGCGGCCTTCGGTGTCTGTGTGACTTAGATCTCTCATCGGAGCGTGGTGGACAGCTCGCGAATGAGCTTCGCGGCGATTAGCTGCGGACTCACGTTTCCGCCCGCATGGGTCTGCGCGCGTAGGACGGCGTCTACCGCTCTGCTCGCCGAGGCAGCGCTCGCGTCATCGTTTCGGTGGAGGGCATCCCGCGCTCTTTCGCCCAACAGCTCGACGAGCGCCTCGAGAGTATCGGAGAAAGCCCCGCGAGCGCTGGCTGCGCCCTGTGAAAGCGCGACCGTGGACTTTTGTGAGCGACGATCGCCAACCGCCGCGTCGAGGATCTTTCGCGCGCTGAGCGTAGCGCGCGCGTCACCCGCACCCGAAAAGAGCCGGCCAGGCGCGCCGGCGGCCGCGCGGATTCGCTCCGCGGCGCTGCCCGTTCTTTCCTTGTCGAGCGCTTCCTTCACGACTGGGTTCTCCACGAACGCCCGGACGGCGGTGTCCGAGACCGGCGGTACGCGCACCGCGACTACGCGAGAGCGGATCGTGGGCAGCAGAGCGCCGGGCTCGCTAGAGGTGAGAATAAGCGTCGTGTCGGCCGGCGGTTCCTCAAGGAGCTTGAGAAACGCATTCGCGGCCATGTCCGCTCCTTCCTGCGGGACCATGCGCTCCGCGTCGCCAAGTATGAAAATCTTGCGAGACCCCATCGCGGGAGTCATCGATGCGCGCTGCACGAGGGAGCGGACGGTCGCTACATAGATGCCTTCGCTGCCCGATGGCGCGGCGTAGAGCCCACTGTCGCCGGCACGCTCCACGGTGGCTTCAGCGTAATCGTCGCGCACCTGCTCGAGGTCGGGGTCGGCGTCCTTGAGCCGGGGCCTGGGAAAGACCCAGTGCAGATCGGGGTGCGTGAGGTCTCGCACGTAGCGGCAGCTCTTGCACTTTCCGCATGGTGGCGCGTTGTCGGTGCAGAGCAGCCGCTGCGCGAGCCAGAGGGCGAGCCGCTGCTTGCCGACTCCGCGGGGTCCCTGAAAGAGCAGGCTCGAGGGAAGCGTCCCCGCGCGCACGCTTTCGGAGAGCCGCTGGCGCAGCGATTCGTGTCCGTAGAGGTCGATTATCGGCACGCTGAAATATGGCTAAGCCCAAGGATCTCTGGCACATTTTCTGATCTGTAAATGGCGGCGACGGAGCCGCCAAACCGCAACCGGAGATCAGTCATGCCCAGCCAGCTCAAGGGGCGCAAAGTCGCCTTCCTCGCCACCGACGGCGTGGAACAGGTGGAGCTTACCGCGCCATGGAACGCACTCGAGCAGGCAGGTGCTGAAGTAAAGCTTCTCTCCGACAAGAGCGGCCGGATTCAGTCGAGGAATAATGACGAGAAGGGCGAAACCTTTCCGGTCGACTGCCCGGTCGCGGGAGCGAGCGCGAGAGATTTCGACGCCCTGGTGCTGCCCGGCGGGGTCGCCAGCCCCGACAAGCTGCGCACGAACGACGACGCAGTGAATTTCGTGCGCGAGTTCATGGAGGCGGACAAGCCTGTCGCCGCGATCTGTCACGGACCCTGGCTCCTCGTCGAAGCCGACGCGGTGCGGGGAAGAACCATCACGTCGTGGCCAAGCCTGGAGACGGACATCAGGAACGCCGGCGGGGCGTGGGTCGACAAGCAGGTGCAGCTCGATCAGAAGCTGCTGACGAGCCGGAAGCCGGACGATCTTCCCGCCTTCTGCGCTCAGCTCGTGGAACTCCTGACGACCGCGATCGACGAACGGAGGCTCGACAAGATGGTAGAACAGAGCTTTCCGGCCAGCGATCCGCTGCCGGGGCCCATCTCGATTGGGTAAAGAAAGGCTACGGGGGCATTTACAGGGGATGCAAGTTTTGAGTTGACAGTATTGAGTTGTCAGTTGGTCAGTGGTTGTCAGTCTGTTGGCAGT
>CAYMKQ010000049.1:0-10081 GCA_964391175.1 uncultured Gemmatimonadaceae bacterium
CGCTTCAGATCTCCCAGTTCGACAAGACGATCCCGCCCGCCTGCGGCCGCGTCTCGGCATACCCGTGAACTGACATCCTGAGATCCGTCCATCTCACTCGAACGCCCCGAGTCATGAGACGACGATACACATCGCTGTACTGGCCCTGAACCCTGATCGCCACCCGTCGCGCCGCCCTCACCCTCGCGTGCGCACACAGCTGCGTCACGAGGTGATCGAAGTCGGCCTCCGTTCGCGAGACCATCTTGAGCACGCGCATCTCCTCCGCCGCGCGACCTTCCACCAGCGGAACAGAGTGGCAGACCGCAAAGGACCGCAGGTCGCCTCCGCTGCGCACGATCACCGTGTCGCCGAGCTGGTGCTGCGCGGTGAGAATCATCTCACGCGTATAGTCGTAGCCGGGCGCGAGCTCGTCCAGCAACAGGCGGCACTGCCTGAGCGCCAGCTCCCGCTCGTGCGGATTGAGCGTTGAAAGCGGCGTCGATTGTATTCCCGCTCGCGCCGCCTCGAGAGTCACCGTCACCGTCAGATGCCCCGGAGTGAAGCCAAGCGAGGAATAGAAGCCGATGTTGTCCATCGTGCGCGGCATCGTCTCGAGCCCGATCACCCGCGCGCCCCGCTGCTTGAGCCACTCGATGCCGGCGTTGACGATAGTCTTCCCGATTCCCTGCCCCTGATGATCCGGATGCACGGCGAGCGGTCCCATCCAACCCTCCACCCCGGAGCGATGGACCATGTTGAACGCCGCGATGGTGCCACGCGCGTTGCGCCACACCATCGCGCCATCTTCCGCATCGGCGATGGCGAACTTCCAGACCGCGGGATTGAGATGCGGCACTCTCACGCCGACCATCCCGTCTTTCCGATAGCGTTCGGTGAACGCCTCGCTGAACACCGTGTTCAAGGCAGGGATCTCCCGCACGCTCGCCCGTTCCGGCCCTTCGGAGACCCACGCGTGTCTCCAGTTGCGCGCGAACGCCATCAGGCCCCCGCCCCCGCGCCCGCTTCAGCGCTCTCAACTGGTTCCGCGATCGGTCGTACCCGTACTCTCGGAGTCACCTCCGGGAGAATCGGGGAGATGTCTTCGCTGTCGATCCGCTCCGTGTCGCCGCTCTGCTCGACGATCGAGCACCCTCTGTCGGGGTCATAGCTCACGTTGATCACCCGATCCAGTCCCTCGCGCACGGGCTCGATGTGCGTGATGAGGATTACCTGCTCGAAGCGGTCCTGGAGCCCGCGCAGCAGCTCGACGACGTTGAAGCGCCGCGCCTCGTCGAGCGATCCGAACACTTCGTCCAGAATCAGCAGCGAGAAGCTCTGGCCCGCGCGCTCGGCGATCATCTGGGAGATCGCGAGACGCAGCACGAGGTTGGCGAGATCCTCCTCTCCACCCGAGAGCACGGGCTTCGGCACGCCGTCCTCGAGGATCACGACGTTGTACTGGTCGTCAATCTCGAGCTCCGTGTAGCGCGCGTCGGTCAGCTCGCTCAGGAATGCGCTCGCCAGCTCCGAGAGCTCAGGGCGCAGCTGGAAGTTGAGGTCGGTCCTGAGATCCGAGAAGGCGCGGTCGAGCTCCTCGTGCATTCGGCGATCCGCCTGTAGCACGTCCAGCTCCTCCTGCTTCTTCTTCAGATCCTCCGCGCTCTCCTGCGCGGCCGCCACGGCTCTCGTAGCGCTGGCCACCTGCTCCTGCGCCCGCGCTGCGGCGACCTTCGACTCCTGTAGCTCCAGCCGGACCCGATCGAAGTCGCTCTTCAGCTCGTTGAAGTCCTTCTCGGAAAATGAGATCTGCGCGCGGCGGGTGCGCAGTGTGCCGAGCGTTGACTGGACGCGCATCACTTCCTGCGCGATTCGCGTCTGCTCCAGCTTGATCTGCGGCTCGCGCTCCAGCATCGCCTGAAATCGTGCGGCCTCGGCCTCCATGGGTGTGAGGCGATCGACTTCGGCGATGACCTCGGCGTGCCGCACCGGATCGAAACCGGGAGGGATGCGCGAGATGTCCCGCTTCATCTGGAGCTGGCGCTGCTGCTTGGCCGCGATCTCCCGCACGATGGTTCCGAGCTCCTGCACGGCGAGCTGCACCTTAGCCAGCCTTCGCTCGAGAGTACCGACCTCCTGCATCAACGCCCGGCGCTTCTCGTCCAGCTCACGCACCTCGTCGGGCATCTGCTCGAGCTGCTCGACTCGCGCCTTGTAATAGCTGCCATCGACATTGACCGTCTCGATCAGCTCGTCCAGGTGCTCGACGACCGTGTGAAGGCTGCCACCGAGAGGGCGGCTACAGGTTGGACATTCGCCGTCCTCCCCCACCGAAACGACGCGATCGCGCTGCTGCTTCAGCTCGGCGTACTGCTGGCGGAGCGCCTGGCGCTTCGTCTCCGCCTCCTGCCTGTCGCGCACCCACTCCGTCCGGCGCGCCTCGAGGAGGCCTTGAGCGTCTTCCAGCTCTGTGCGCTTCGTCTCCAGCTCGAGCGTCGCTTCCTCCTCGAGAGCCGGAGCGCGCTCGATCTTGGAATGTCTCTCCTCCAGGCGCGCGATCTCTTCGCGCAACGCGTGCTCAGCCTCGAGGAGCGTCTTGCGTCGGCCTTCCTCCCGGTAGAGCGTGTTCAGCGCCTGGAGCTCGACGTTCAGCGCGAAGAGCGGCTCGATGCTCTGGCGCAGGTGGTCGAGCTGGGAATGCGCGGCCTGTATTCCTTCCAGCTCACGGGTGATTCTTTCCGCGTCGCGCTGGAGTGCCGCCTCCTTTTCTTCGGCGACGGTGATCTGGGTCAGCAGCTGGGCCGATTGCTCGCGCTGCCGCTGCGCCATCTCCCACCGCGGCTCGATCGCCATCATCTCGCGTTGCCGAACGGCTCCGCGATGGGCTGCCTGGTGCGCGCGCGCCTCCGCTTCTTCCTTGCGGCTCGAGGCCTCGGCGAGCGATCGCAGCACCGCCTCGGGGTCGGGCATCCCCCGCTGCATTCCCTCCACCGCCGACCTCACCCGGTTCCGCTTCTCGCGCGTGAGCTCCTGCGCGATGCGGAGCTTTTCGTAGCCGAGGACGCGGGAGAGGAACTGACCGCGCTTCGATGGCGTCATGGCGGCCATCACGCTCAGCTCTTTCTGGCCTGTGAAGTAGGTGTGGAAGAACTCGGACAGTGACATACCGAGCCGCCGCTCGAGCAGCTCGGTGACGGCGGAAATCGAGTTCGCGATCGGGGTATCCGCACCGTCCAGATACACCTCGGCCGTCGTGAGGCCGCGGACGACGCGGTATCTGTGCGCGCCCAGCTCGAAGTCGAGCTCGACCTCGACGGTCGCGCGTGAGCCAGCGCCCATGAACCGGATCGACTCGCGGTTGCCGCGCACTGCCTGGTTGCCGTACAGAGCCCAGGCGATGGCCTCGAGGATCGTAGTCTTGCCCGCGCCGTTCGGGCCGATGATGCCCGTGAGACCGGATTCGAACGTGATCTCCGTGCGCACGTGCTGGCGGAAGTTGCAGAGCTTGAGACTATTGAGCCTCACGCGATGCCTTCCTCCACTGGACCGGCGACGGTATCCGCTTCCCTGAGATAATGAAGTCCGAGCTCGACCAACGTGTCGCGATCGATGTTCTCGGTGAGAACGCGGCTGCGCAGCTTGTCGCGCACGGTATCGGCAAGAGATGCGCGCCGGCCCGGAGCTGCCTGGCCCGATTCGCGTCTCACGATCTCGGGTCGCCGGGTGTCGAGATGGAAGTGCAGCGCTTTCCGCTTGAGCTCGCGGAGAGACTTGTGATCGAGCTCGCGAAAGATGTGGCGCGGCACGTCGCGAACCACGAGCCGGACGATCTTTCCGTCGATGCCGCCCTCGCAACTCTCACACGCCTCACGTATAGCGATATCGAGCGAGGCCGCCGAGAGCCCAGCTCCGGAGATGGGCGTGAGATCGACCCAGGGCCGCGAGGGGGCGATGGGATGGAATTTGTGCGTCCCGGCCGCGAGATCGTGCTCGATGATGCCCTTGCCGGCGATCCCCGCTTCGCGCTCTTCGGCGATCTCTCCCCAGGGATTGGTGCTCGTGTAGTCGAGCGAGCCGGAATAGAAGGCGTTCGGCGCGACTGCTCGATAGACGTGGTAGTGACCCAGCGCGACGTAATCCCAGCGGTGAGCACCCAGCTCCTCCTGCGTGATCTCCATCGGCGATCGGTCGAGATTCGCTCCATACCGCGGCAGCACGCCCTCGATCTCCCCGTGAAGGAGCAGGATGTTGTACTTCGCCAGCGGATCGGGCTCGAGAACGGGTTTTGCGCCCGGGATATCCGGAACGGCCAGGATCGACAGATCGTGTTCCGCGAATGGGATCCGCTTGGCATCACCATCGACGACGTTGATTCCGAGAGCGCTGAACAGTCGCAGGATGCAGCCCGTCTCGGCGGTGCGCGGCGTATCGTGGTTTCCCGCCACCATCACGACCGTCGTATCGGGCAGCATCTGCACGAGACGCGAGAACTGGAGGAATGCGTGCAGAATCGCGGGATTGGTCGGGCGGACCGTGTGGAACACGTCCCCCGCGATGAGGACGAGATCCGGGCGCAGCTCGATCACTGTGTCGATCGCCCGTCGCAGCGAGCCCGCTACATCGGCCTCGCGCTGGTTGATCCCGGCGGGAGTCTGCCGCTGGTACTGCCGGAAGCCAAGGTGAATATCGGAGAGATGAACCAGCCTCATCTTGTCCGCATCGCCCTTATCCACTGCGTGATGCGCGTCTTCACATGCATGGGCCCGCGTCTCGCCTCCCCCTTTCTTGGCGACAAAGCCGCAAAGGTCGAGTTGGCGACTATGGTGCTCCTCGAATCCGTAATCCAGCCAAGGCGACGGTCGATCTGAATCGTTCCGGAGAGAGTGCCCGACGTCTCGTAGCCGGCGCCGGGGGGCGGCGCGCCGGGAATGTTGATGCGCGACATCGTTCCGCTCATCGAGATGTACGCGACATCGCCGCTCCTTCCGAGTGAGTCGAGACGGAAATTTGCGCGCACCGAGCCCGCCGCGCCCGGCTCGCCGCTCAGCGGAATCTGCATCTCCCGCGTCCATCTCTCACCCACCGCGACCGGGGTGCGCGAGAGCATCGCCGGCATCTCCGCGAAGAGATGACGCAGCTCGCTGTTCGGATCGCCGTCGTCGACCATCTCCATGGCGCCATCCGTCGACACCCGCACCAAGACCCGCTTCGACTGCAGCGCGCGGCGCTTGAGATCCGCGAGCGATGCGGCCGACGCCGGGTTCATGGCCACGGAGTCGGTGACAGTCTCCATCAGCGTGCCGCCCGCCGTCCACTGCCTGGCGATCGCCCGGGTGTAGATCTCGATCGATGTCGTCATCGACCTGGCTGGATCCGTTCGGGAGCCGGGAGTCGTCCCCGTCATCTCGACAGTCTGCGAGAGATGCATCCGCAGCGTGTCGCCGATGTGCGGACGGATCTGGAGCAGCACCGGCTGCGCCGCAACCGCGTGAGCCGACAGAGCCACCGCCGCCGCGTACAACAGGCCGCGAATCGCTCTAGAATCCATACGGATCGTTCTCGGGAACAGAGCGAATGCTCGCCGCGAGCGGACGTGGCGCGGCCTGAGCCGGAAGGATCCTCCGGAACTGAGCGCTGAAGTACGCCTTCACATCTGTCGGACGCGCGAGAAGCGTCGCGTTGCGCGCGCGAATCACTTCCTGCTCGGTGTAGAGCGCCGTGATCTCCTGCACCCAGGGCAGCGAAATAGTCGGATCGAGCGGGCGGAGGCTGCGCAGCACCGCCGACTCGAGCGATACCTCGCTGTTCTGCGGGTAGCGCTCGGAGCCTTCGCGTCCCTGCATGACCGCGGGCCGGGGGAAGCGCACGAAAATCGGTTGAGTGAAATGTGGATGGCGAACCATCAGCTGTCCCTTCTCCAGCGTCGCGAGCTTGGTCCTCGTCGCCGGACTCAGCACCGCGTAGCCCGGCGTCGAGAGCTCGTCGGGATCCATCCTCCCGAAGAGTCCCGTTCCCGAATTTCCGACCACGCGGCGATGGACCTGCGAGCGGAACTGCTGCGCGCCGAACAGAACGAGACCCAGATACCGGCCCCGCTCCGCGATGTCGAGCAACATTTTCCTGACGTAGGTATCGGCACCATCACCGGGCGCATACTTGTTCAGCTCGTCGACGAATACGACGAGATGCTTGACGCCCAGGTCCCTCCGCTCCAGGTGCTCGCGAAGCTTGGAAACGATGCGAGCGAAGATGAGATCCTGAGCATCTTCCTCGAGGTTGGCGACATCCACCACGTACACCGTACGGTCGGCAAAGCTCCCGAACGGCAGGTCACTGACCGCGCCCGCGTCGGTAACGAGGCCGGCACAGCGCGTCGATATGTTGGATAGGCGGTTGCGTACCTTCCTGATGGTCGCGACGTGGTGGGTTCGCCAGCTGTCGCCATCCTTCTTTTCCATGCCCTGGAGGACATCCCGAAACCAGGCGTCGAGATCGGCGAAAGACTGCACGGTGTGCTTCCGCTGGAGAATCGGATCGGAGAACTCCTTGTCGACGATGTTCTCCTTGATGAAGTCGATGAGCGCATCGGCCTTGGCATCGACGTCATCCTTGTTGAGCAGCACCTCGGCGAACTGGAGTACTTCGCGGAGTCCCCATGTGAGTGGCGTGACGTTGTCGAGCAGCGCCTCGTTATTTCGGAACGTATTGAGGGCCAGTCCTTTCGCGGTGTAGGGCGCGAAGTATTCTACGCTCTCGAAGGGCTTCGGCTCGACGCCAAGCTTCTCGTAGAGGATCTCGTCCGACCGCTCGATTTTTCCCGGCTGGTCGAGATAGCAGAGATCCGGCCCTTTCACGTTGAAGCACACCGCGGCGATCGAGCCCTTGTCCTCGGGGAAATGCCGGAAGAGCGATGCGAGCAGCCATTCGACGGCGCTGGTCTTGGTGGCAAGGCCGGAGACGCCCGTGATGTTCAGGTGTGCCGCCTCGGGCCCGAGCAGGAAGTCGGCGTCGAGGTAGATCACCGCATCGGTGCCGCCCGCGCGATAGACGCCGATGGGAATGCCGGTGTTCGCGCCATCCCGGAGATAGCTGTCCATTCGAAGCGCGACCTGCACGTCCGCTTCCTCCGCCAGAAAGACCTGGCCCATCGGAACTGGCTGTAGCGGCTCCTCGGGGATCTGCCTGAGGACCGCGGCGGTATAGAGCCTGATCTCCGCTCTCTCGGTGGAGGCGAAGCCGGCCAGCGTCGGCGAGCCGTCATGGCCGAGCACGTCGTGCATCGGAGTCTGGAGGTCGGTGTAGCTGAAGCCCTCGACGATGATGCCGTAGATATGCGGTATCTGTCCGTCGATCGGCTGCGCGCCATCGACACGCACGATCGTCCCGATCCCGACGGGAGAATCGATCGCCGTCCAGAAGTGGAACTCGTGCGGAGTGTTCGGCTTCCGCTCCGTCGCGACGACGCGTCCCAGCGCCTCGCGGGGGCTCATGAGATCGCCCGGAGAAATTCTTCGCAGTCGCGAACGCCGTACGCCATCTTGTCCCACCGACCGTCAGGCAGCGAGAGCGGAGCCATTTCCGCCATCACCCACCGCGAAATCTCGTCGGCGCGCTCAGCCGGCCGGTCGCATTCGGCGACCTCGACCCGCACGAGACCCCACAGCGCGTCGCGCCCGGTTGCATCCCGGAGACGGAGATACCAGCTCAAGACAGCGCTCCGGGAGCGCGGTGAGACGCGGAATATCGACGAGCGCTCTCCCTTCCCGAGTCCGAGAACGATTCGGAGCGCATCGCCTTCGACGTAGAGGGTGCGGTGGCTCTTGATCACACCGATCGCGCACGAAGACGATGCGACGCGCGGGCTGCGACTGATTCCGCCGTCGATGAACAGCGGAGTCTCTCCACGCGAACACCACGCTTCGGCGAGCTGATCTTCGATCTCATCGCGCTCGTGGTCGACGGCACGTATCGCCCGATCGAGGAGAACCGCCGGATGCTGGCTCGGAAACTCTCCGTTCCTGTCCGCGGTCGACGTGTCCACTATCTGGAGCTCCGCCGGAGCGATGTCGGTGTTGGAGTCGTGAATCTCCCCGAGCGGCGGCAGATATCGCAGCGGCAGATAGATCTTCCGATCGACACGCGGCGCCTCGTCTCCCCAGGTCACCATTCGCCGGTTCACGCGGACGCGCACGGCCGCCGAGACGGTGCCCAGAACGATGGGGATTCCCTCGTGACGCGCGATGACCTGCACCTTCTGCGCGCCATCGAGAAACGCCCCGAATCCGGATGACATCTCGCGTGAAACGCCCGGGACTCTCACTGCCCCGAGAACGCTTCCCTCGACGAGCTGCGCCGACCGCAGCACCGGCGGGTCGCCGGACGCGAGAGGCTCGACGGCCACTGTCCCCTCCATCGCGCTCACGCCTGGCAGGCGCTGCTTCAACAATCGGAGTGCGGCCCGGCTCGCCGCGTCCGGACCGGAGTTGCTCACCAGCATGCGGCCTTCACTCCAATCCGATGTCCCAGGCTTGCTCGAGATCTTTCTTCGAGTAGGCGCGGAAAGCGGTGAGCGTGTGGGTGGACCTGATGCCCGGCACGACCGTAACCTGCTCGGTCACGATTCGCGCGATCGCTTCGTGCTCCGACACTTCGACCATTGCCACCAGGTCCCATTCACCTGACACGGAATAGACCTGCGACACCCCATCGATACCCGCCAGCTTCGTGGCGCATTCGGCGATTCGCCGGGGCTCGGCCTTGATCAGTACGATTGCGGTAATCATGAGAGCAGGCCGGTAGAGGAGAGTGGTTGAGAGCGCTCGCGGCGCCACGCGATGCGAGGCGGGTCCGAGCCGATGCTGCTATACTTGAGTGTTAGCGGCGTCGCATGGTGAGCGACGGAGATCTATAACATTACCGGCGCGGCGCACACCGCGCCACGTTGCGGATTGAGGAGCGGGATGCTGGAATCGGAGGAGGCAGGAGAGCGCGCCGCCGGACAGGTCGGGCGCAATCAGAATCTCGTCTACACCCTTCCGCATACGACCGAGTCGATTGCGGAATTTCTCACTCCGGCCCTGGCTCGCGTGGACCCTTCCGCGGGCGGAACGCAGGTGCTGGTAGTGACGCGGGATGCCGAGACCGCGCTCGTCGTATCCGAGACGGTGTTCAGGCTCTCCGGCGCCGCCGGCATCGAGGTAGTCCCCATCACGAGCGCGGCGCGGGCCGGCAGGATGCTCAAGGCCCGGCCCGTCCTCGCTGTCGCCGGACCCCCGGAAGAGTTGGGCGCTCTCGTCGGCGCTTCCCTGCTCAAGCTGGACGCCGTTCGAACGGTAGTACTGGCGTGGGCGGACGACATCATCGAGAACGGACCCAAAACGCTTGGCGCTCTCGAGGCACTCCTCGCGGAGCTCGGCGAGGCCGGCCGCGTCGTCGTTGCCAGGAAGGTTACGCCCGCCGTCGATGACCTCATCGAGCGCTACGCCCGTCGCGCGCGCCGTGTGTCCCCACCCGAAGTCGAGGCACCCCAGATCCCCGAGGGTTACGAGCTGCCGCGCATCAGGTATCTCACCGTCGCTGGCAGCGCCCGCGCAGCGTCGCTCAGAAGGCTGCTCGATGATCTCGATCCACCGTCAGCGACAATTATCGCACGCGGACCGGCGGCGGTCGCCCAGGTCCGCGATACTCTCAGAACGCTCGGTTATCGCGACAACGATGAGACAATCCGAGTCACCGAGGGGGAGCTCCGAGGTACGACCCACGCCGTGATCTACTACCAGCCGCCCGTCACGACGGCCGAGCTCCAGAAGGCCGCCCAGGGAAAACCCGTGGAAGTCATCGTGCTGGCGCAGCCGGTGGAGGTCGCGCCATTGCGCGAGTTGGCGAGCGGCAGGCTGGTGCCGATGAATCTTCAGGGGCCCGAGCGCCGGGCGCACGACCGCGAGGAAGCGGTGCGCCAGGAGCTGCGCACGGTATTGGCGAGGGGTATTCCGCCTCGCGAGATCATCTCGCTCGAGCCCCTGCTCGAGGAGTTCGATGCCGCGGAGATCGCCGCCGCCGCGCTCCACGTGCTGGACCGGGAGAGAGCTCAGCGCCGCATGGC
>CAYMKQ010000049.1:10181-15383 GCA_964391175.1 uncultured Gemmatimonadaceae bacterium
CGGCGATTTCAGCACCGCGCGCGGCAGCAGAGGGCGATCGCGCCAGACCTCCAGCGTTTCCGGGTGCGCGCGGAAAGCCCGACGGCGATCGACCACCGCGTGCCCGTCCATCGGGTGCGCGCATGGAGAGAGGCAACGGGGCTTCGGATCGAGGAGCTCCGCGCCGGGAGGGAGGAGCCGGGCGAGGCAGAGGCGGACCGCCCGATAGATCCAGTCGCGGAGGTGGGGGCCCGCCCAGGAACCGCGGCCGGTCGTGAGCGGGCCGTTTCACCAGACCGGCGGATGGATCGAGGTCATCGCCGGGGTCATGTTCAGCGGCAAGAGCGAAGAGCTCATCCGTCGTGTCCGGCGCTCCATCATCGCGCGCAAGCGGGTCCAGGTGTTCAAGTCCCACCTCGACGCACGTTATGCGGGCATCTACTCGGTCTCCAGCCACGACGGCCGGACGGTAGAGGCGATTCCCGCCGACTCCGCCGCTCAAATAGCTCAGCAGATCGATCCGGTGGCGCACGTCATCGCGATCGACGAAGCGCAGTTCATGGATGAGGGGATCGTCCCGCTCGTCACGTCCTTGGCCAGCCGCGGCCGACGCGTGATCGTGGCGGGGATCGACACCGACTTCCGCGGCGAGCCCTTCGGCGCCATGCCCCACCTCCTGGCTATCGCCGAGGTCGTCGACAAGTTGCACGCGATTTGCGTCCTCTGCGGGGGGCCCGCCAGTCGGACTCAAAGACTGATCGGGGGCCGGCCCGCGCCTTACAACTCTCCGCAGATCATGGTGGGCGGTGTCGAGTCGTACGAGGCGCGCTGCCGGATGTGTCACGCTGTCCCCGCGGGCGACGCGGCGCAGGTTCCGCTCCTCTGACTGTCCGGGAAACGGCGTAACGCTCCAAGCAGTTGTTTATGCGTGACATGACTGGAAGAACCCAATATCTTGGCGCCGGGAAGCGGCGGTGCAATGACCTCAATCACCGACAGATGATTCTCATCGGACTGACCGGAAACATCGCCAGCGGAAAATCCGAGGTGGCGAGGATGCTCGCCGACCGTGGGGCGACGCTCATCGACGCGGATGTCCTGTCGCGCGAAGCAGTGGAGCCCGACACTCAGGCGCTTCGCGACATCGTGAAGCGCTGGGGCAAAGAGGTTCTGAGGAGCGATGGAAGCCTCAACCGCGACGCTCTCCGCCAGATCGTGTTCGCCGATCAACTGGAGCTCGATGCGCTCAACCGGATCGTGCATCCCGGCGTCACTCGTCTCAGGGATCGCGAGATAGCGGAGGCTCGGGAGCGCGGCGATCGGCTCGTCGTCTGCGTGATTCCTCTGCTCTTCGAGCGAAATCTCGTCGAGGAGTTCGATGTCATCATCGTCGTCGATGCGCCGCGGCCTTTGCGACTGGAGCGCCTGGTTGCGACGCGCGGGCTCGAGGAGACCGACGCGATGAACATGATCGCCGCGCAGATGCCGGCCGAGCTCAAGCGGGCGCGCGCGGATTTCGTCATCGAGAACACAGGCTCCATCGACGATCTGGAGCGCGATGTCGATGCGCTGTGGAGCTCTCTTCAGCGAGATGCTGTAGAGATGGAGACCGCCGCGCGCGTTTCTTGATGGCAAACATCCCGGGCGATCTCCTCTATACGGAAGAGCACGAGTACGTCCGTAAGGGCAAGGACGGCACGGTGGAGATCGGCATCACCGACTACGCGCAGGGCGAGCTGGGCGACATCGTGTACATCGAGTTGCCGAAGGTCGGAGCCAGCTTCGCGAAGCACGATGTGTTCGGAACGATCGAGGCGGTGAAGGCGGTGTCGGAGCTGTTCGCGCCGATCGCCGGCGAAGTGGTGGCGATCAACGATCGCCTCGACAAGGAGCCCGCACTCGTGAACACCGATTCCTATGGAGCGGGCTGGATGATCAAGGTCCGGCTGAGCAACCCGTCAGAGGTGGACGGTTTGATGAAGGCTGCTGCCTATGAGAAGCACATAGGGCAGTAGGCCGCTACGGCTCCAGCAACGGGGGCGATTACAGGGGATGCAAGTTTTGAGTGGGCAGTTTTGAGTTGTTAGTTGATCAGTGGTTTTCAGTTTGTCGGTAGTTAGACTGACAACCACTGTCAACTGGCCGACTAACCAACTGATAACTCACCACTTGCATCCCCTCTCCTGCCGGCGGTGACGTCAGCATAGTAACGGTCTGCCCAGTCCGCCCACGGGATTACGATCCAGCCGATCAAAGCGAACCACGCCAGCGACCGCGGGTCCGTGCCATCGCGCAAGCGCTGCGAGCGCCAAGCCCCACCCGCAAGCCGTCAAGAGGCTGTGCGACCAGGTGGCCAACAAACATTACGATTGCCTCACAGAAGAGAGTTCCTTCATCGCTTCGTTGTCAGGAGAATTTCCCGGGGAACGGCGAAAGAATCGCGCGGCTTGCGCGCACCATCCTGGGTCTCGACGTCCGCGACTATTTCTTCCGGTCGATCCGGAGCGCAACCGCCGCTGACTCGAGCGTCGACGACCCGTCGGAAAGTACCGCGCCGCGTATGGTATAAACTCCCGGCGCAACCAGCTCGCCGGCGTTATCGCGCTGGTCCCAGCTATCGCGGAACTCGAGTGCTTGACCGGGACCGAGCACCTCGAGCCGGAGGATTGCCTGCACGACTTCGCCCTCGAGGCGCCGCCATACGACGTCACCACCAGGGGCGGTCACGAGAACGTCGTACGCTATCTCGCGTCCGCGCAGATAGAGCTCCAGTGGCTCCGCGCTCTTGTTCTCGATGCGTACGGCGATCGGAATCGCGGTCCCGGCCGGTACGGTTTCCGGAGCGTGCAGCGTCACCAGAGGATTTCCGTCAACCGACCGAGTCATGACGTGAAGGTACGCGCGGTCCCTGAAAACGAAACCGCGGGCACGGCCCAGGCCGTGCCCGCGGTAGCGATCCGAGCGGCGCGCCCTAGTTCGTGGCCGTCAAGCTGCCCAATTCCTGCACGATCTGCTTGAGCGGGCTCATGACGTAGAAGCCAGTGCCGCCGCCCCAGAGGATTCCAACGAGCTCAACTTTGTGGCCGCTCGTGATCCTAAAGACTGGTGACCCGCTGTCTCCCCCTGCGACGGGCGCGTTCACGAAGGTCTGACATAGCTGGTGGACCCGCGACCTAAACACGTTGGTGTTAACGCAGGTCCGGATTACCGGCCCCTGCGACCAGCCGGTTGTACGACCTACTTTGTTGAGGACGGTGCCGAGCGCGAAGGTGGATGTCGTGATGTCCTGGCTCGTTACCGTGAAGACCCCTCTGACGGTAATGCTGCCGTTGTTGACGCCGTCCGTCTTGAGAATATCGCCGCGGTTCGACGCGACCGTCGGGCTGTATGCCGCGCGTGAGGCATCGCTAAAGCGGCAGAGCTTGCCGGGGGGGCAGATACCGCCTTTGAAGTAAACGGGATCATCGGCTTCGGTGGCGATCACCGTCGGATCCTCAAAGCGTGTGGGTTGCGTGTAAGTGGTTCCCTCGGTGCCGCCCTGCTCGTTCGTGCAGTGCGAGGCGGTGATGAACGACCGGCCTTCCGCGTGGTCCACGTTGAAGCCCATGGTGCACAGGAAATTCCCGAAGTGGATCTGGATCCCCGCTTGCGTGGGGCGGAACCTGTCTCTCAGAGTGACGAGTTGCTGAATCGGCTCCGTGACTTCGACGGTGTAGTCAGAGCTCGCTACACCAAGTGCCACGAGCGCTCGCTGGATTCCGGGGACGGCGTTCGTGTTCTCCACTCCAAAGACGAGCTTGTTCGCTCTCTCGTCGTGGTCGGCGAAGACTGTCCCGCCGAGCGCCATCACGGCTGGCGAAGCCTTAGTGAACAGGGCGGCGAGCCGGTCCTGTGCGACGCCCCCCGCGAGCGAAGCGCTCGTGGGCGACTGGAGCGAAGCGCTCGTGGGCGGCTGGACGGGATTGGGGGAATCGGCGCAGGCAGCCACCGCGAAGGCGGAAGCGGCGATTAGAAAGCGTGACGCGGTGTTGCTGGAGATCATGTGCGACCCCGTGCGCGAATGCGCGATGAGAGATGAACGCCTGCGGAGCGCGGCCCACCATTGGGCAGCGATCCTGACAGCTCCGCTGGGCGCGCAAACATTTGGGTGAGCCCGCGATTTGTCAAATAGCGAGGCACCCGGGAATGGAACTACGGCAGCGACGTCGCGATCTTCCGGAATTCCGTCTCGGTGAAGGCCCGGAAGGTCTCGCTGCGAATGTTGCCTTGAGCGCCCAACGCCAGCGCCATGCTGGCGACGGTCTCGTCATTCGGCATCTCGGCGACTACCACGAGGTCGTATTGGCCCATCGTGAGATAGATAGCCTTGAGCTCGCCGCCCGCCTTGCGATAGGCCTCTTTGGCGGCATCGACTCGCGCTGGAGCATTCTTGGCAGTGGTGATTCCCTGCTGGGTGTACCGTAGCAGGGATATGTAGGTAGGCATACGATCCTCCGTTTGTCATTGGGTGAGGAATTGACCCTTCCTGTCGAAAGCCTTACGGCAATCTAACGCGAGGCGGCAGGCCGCCTTCGCGTCGCTCCTGCGGGAGCACGCGGAAATCGCGTGCGGTGACTTCAAGGCCGGCGTCGTCCCACTCCTCCCAGTTCGCGAAAAAGAACTGGCGTGAGGGACTCCCGGTCCGGAATTCCGCGAGGCCGAAGAGTAGCATCCCCTCGGGGCGCCCCGAGAGCTTCGTCACTCCGGTAAACTCAAGCGCGAGCGGCTGTCCGTCGGAGCCGCGCACCCGCACGGTGGCGCGGTCGCCCTCCCGCTCCACGCCAACGACGTGGCCGTCGTGTAGCTCCGGCGGTCCAACGTAGACGATCTGACTTTGTGCCATGGTATCCTCCGATACGCCGCTGCTAACTAACGGACCGCGCTTAAGCTGCGCGGCGCTGATGAAAGATTCATTCCTTAGTCTACGCGCCGCGCCAGCTCCAAGCGCCAGTTAGGCCGTGGCCGGGTCTCCTCAAACCGAACCGCATCGTCACTTCTTGGACTGCGAAACGCTGGCAGCCTAAATACGGTGAAGCTCACTGGAGGACTGTAGCGCTATGAACCCGCCTCTGTCTCCACATAGGCATCCGTCGGCAAACACGAGCAAACCAGATTGCGGTCCCCATACGCGCTCTCCACCCGCGCCACCGCCGGCCAGAACTTGAAGTCCCTGCTCCACGCCGC
>CAYMKQ010000050.1:0-9401 GCA_964391175.1 uncultured Gemmatimonadaceae bacterium
GTCCTGCTCTGCGGCGACGCTCGCTCGGGCGGAGCAATCCTGCCCACTCCGTGGGCGCCCGCGCGACCGCCCGCTCCGCGGGGAGGTCGCTGGTCTCCTGGTCGCTCGCTGAACGCCGCTGCCGCAGGACCCCCTCCGACTCCCCACGGATTACACCAGCGGACTTAGCTCTCCCGTTCGCGCCTCGCGCGAGCGCGCCGAGCGAGCGTAGCCGCCGCAGAGGACACCCTCACCTCCCCATACAGAGATGTCAGCCGAAGCGGTAACGCGACAGCGCAAAAAAAGGCCGCCCTCGCGGCTAGCAGCACCTCGAGCCGACACGGTTGTACCGGTCGTTCATTCGCGACACGTTGAACTCGGTCTCCGACATCACCCGATCGCCGGGGTGCGCGGAGCGCATGTGCGCGAGGTAGCGCTCGTAGTCCGGCACGCCCGCGATCGCGCGCAGAGTGCTAGCGGAGCGCGTGACGAAGGAACGAAGAAGAGTGATCATCGGGCTGGGGCGGGGGAGGGGGCTGGGGCTGGGGCGGCGGCCGCCTGGCGGGCGGGCAAATGTCGCTCGAACAGCTCGAAGATCCGCCGGTACTCGTCCGTCCACGACGACGGACGGACGAAGGCGTGGTCCTCGACGGGATAAGCCGCGAGCTCCCACCGTGTCTTGCCGAGCTCGATCAATCTTTGCGAGAGCCGCACGATATCCTGGAAATGAACGTTGACGTCTACCATCCCATGCGCCATGAGGAGCGGGTCTTCGAGCCCCTCGGCGAAGTAGATAGGAGACGACCGCCGGTAGGCGAGGGTATCGCCTTGCGGAAGATTGAGGATGTTCGAGGTATAACCCTGATTGTAATGGGCCCAGTCCGTGACGCTGCGCAGCGCCGCGCCCGCGCCGAAGTGCTCCTTCTCGGTAAAGAGGGCCATGAGGGTGATGAACCCGCCGTAGCTGCCCCCATAGATGCCGATTCGCTCGGGATCGATGCCGAAATTCTTGTTGAGATAACGCGAGGCATCCACTTGGTCCTGAAGATCCCGTCCCCCCATGAACCGGTAGATCGCCGTGCGCCAGTCGCGGCCGTACCCGTCTGATCCGCGGTAATCGAGATCGAGAACAGTGTACCCCTTCGAGGCGAGAAACTGGTTGAACATGTACTCGCGCGGATACGACTCGGACCAGAAATGCCCGACGTTGTGCAGGTATCCCGCGCCATGCACGAAGATGACGGCGGCGCCGTTCGGCTGAGCGCGCATGTCACTCGGCTTATAGATGTGCGCCGGGACCTGCACGCCATCCGAGCCCGGTATCATCACCAGCTCCGGCACGATCCAGGGGAAGGAGAGCCATTCCGCGCTCGGCGAGGTAGTCAGCTGCGCCATCCCCGCGCCCGGCCGGTTGCGCAGCAGGAAGAGCTCGGGCGGCCGGTTCACGTACGAGTAGACGTTCGCGACCAGCTGTCCATCGTCCGACACCACCGCGTCGTGCTTGCCGGGCTTGCTGGTGATCTTCTCCATGCCGCCCCCGCCGATTGCCATGCGGTAGAGATGCTCCTCAAACGGAGAGACCTGGTTGGTGTGCAGGTAGAACCAGCGGCCGTCCGGAGATACAGCTACATCGCGCACCTCCCACCTGCCGCTCGTGAGCTGCCGTCGGCCGCTTCCGTCCGCCGAGGTGGTGTACAGGTGCGAGAACCCATCCGCCTCCGATGCGTACCAGATGCGGCGGCCCGCATCGTACCATCCGCCACACACGGCGCACGGGCCACCGACCCAGGCGGAGTCGCGCAGCGATTCGATCGTCGTGATTTTTCCGGCCGGATCGACGGTCTGGAGCAGTCGCCCCTTGCTGTCGCCGGTGAACGCGTAGATGAGACCGCGCGTTCCCGCATCGTTCCAACCAAGAAGCGTGAACGATCCGGTGGTGCTGTCAGCCGGGAAGGGCTTGAGCCAGGTCGCAGCTCCGCCGGGCAGAGTGATGAGTCCGATGCGCCCTTTCTGTGGGACGTCCCCGACCTTGGTCCGTATCCGCAGCTCCTCGGTGTAGCCACTTCTCGTGACGTACTGTGGAACTTCCGACGCCCGCGTTCCCTGCGCCGGCGTGCGAGTGGTGATGATCAGGGATCGGCCGGTCGGAGAGATCGAGAAGTTGGAGACCTCCTCTCCGAGCTGGAGATAGAATGGCTTTAGCCCCAGTGATTCGCGCAGCAGCCGCTCCGCCCGGGCGATGCTATCGGCCCGGATGCGGTCGCGAATGGATTCGAAGAGCTCGCGCTGCTGTTGCTCGAGGCGACCGCGCTGCCCTTCGGCCTTCGCCGAGTCAGTCGGCTCGGGACCGGGGCGCATGTCGGTCAGCTGCCGGAGAAACCCACTTGAGAGGTCGATCGAGTAGACGTTGTTGTCGCGAACGAAGAAGATCGAATTGTCGCCGGCGGAGAACTGTGGATTGCGCTCGGTCGCAACGGTTTGCGTCAGGCGCCTGCTGGTGCCGGTGGTCAGGTCGTTGATGTAGATGTCGCCGTTGAACTCGACCGCCGAGAAGCGTCCACTACTCGAGCGGTCGCCCCGGGCGAACTGAGGCCCGGCGGAGTCGACCTGCTGAATGGAGACTCGCTCGGGCTTCGCGCCCGCCAATGCTCGCACGCGGAATTGTTGACGCTGCTCGCGCCAGTCCTGCCCGGGCTCGACCCAGGTGAAATAGATCCACCGGTTGTCGGCGCTCCACCTGACGTTCTGCGGCGGTCGCCCGTACAGCTCCGGGCCTCGCATGATGTTCCTGATGGAGAAGTCGAACGGCTTTGCCTCCTGGCCTGACAGGGGCAGAGGGGAAAATAGGAGGGCGAGTGCGCCGATTCCGCGCGCCGTCGAGCGAATTGAGTGGAGCGATCTCTGGTTCATGATTGTTGAAACGAAGAGCGGGAGGAGTCACTGGAGCGGACGGTGCCGGGGTAGCGAGCGCCATCACGCACGAGGGCGATACCAAAGATGATCATCCAGAGCGGCAGGAGGTAGTTGTCGAGCGACGCGATGAGCACAGAACGCGTGTCCTAACTGGCCAGCGCCGTGAGAGGTTGATCGAACGACACCTCGGAACTCTTCGCTTCCTTCCTTCCAGTGAGGACCTCGAACCACTCGTGCGCCGAGGCGACGAGAATCACGACGACGGAAATCAGGAAGAAAGCGGCGACTCCCGCATCGATTCTGTCGTTGAGCATCATCCTGCCCACATCGGCTGCCGACTGCGCGCCGGCAGGCAATGCGCCCTCCGACAATCTGTCCCCGAGCATGCGCGCATGCGCGAGGAATCCGAGCCTCGGGTCGCTGGAGAAGATCTTCTGCCATCCGGCCGTCATCGTCACTGTCACCAGCCAGGTGAGCGGAACGAGCGTCACCCAGGCGTATCTCGCCTTTCCCATCTTGATGATGATCGTCGTTCCGACGCAGAGCGCGACCGCGGCGAGAAGCTGGTTGGAGATGCCGAACAGGGGCCACAGCGAGTTGATGCCGCCGAGCGGGTCCATCACGCCCTGATAGAGGAACCAGCCCCACATCGCAACGATCAGTCCGCTGGAGAGCACGACCGCGGGGTACCACGATACGCGTCCAATCGGCGCCCACACGTGCTTGAGCAGATCCTGGAGCATGAATCTCCCCACGCGCGTCCCCGCGTCGACGGTCGTGAGGATGAACAACGCCTCGAACATGATTGCGAAGTGATACCAGAGCGCCATTGCCGTCGGACCGCCCAGCACGTTCGAGAACAGATGCGCCATTCCGACTGCCAGGCTTGGCGCTCCCCCCGTGCGCGACAGCAGCGTGCTCTCTCCAACCTGCTGGGCGAGCAGCTGCATCTGTGCCGGATCGAGGGTGAATCCCCAGCTTTGCACCGCCGCGGCCGCACTCGCCGCGGTCGTGCCGATCGCGCTGGCGGGAGCGTTGATCGCGAAGTAGACGCCGGGCGTGAGGACGCAGGCCGCGATCAGCGCCATCACCGCCACCAGCGACTCCATTAGCATCGCGCCGTAGCCTACGATGCGCGCATCGCCTTCGCTCGCCAGCAGCTTGGGCGTGGTGCCGGAAGCGATCAGGGCGTGGAAGCCGCTGATGGCCCCGCACGCGATCGTGATGAATGCGAAGGGAAAGATCTTTCCCGCGAACACCGGTCCCGTTCCATCAGTGAATTGCGTGAGCGCCGGCATCTGGAGGGGCGGGAGCACGATCACGATCCCGAGCGCGAGCGCGAATACGACTCCGATCTTGACGAAGGCGGAGAGATAGTCGCGCGGCGCGAGCAGAAGCCACACGGGCAGCACGGAGGCGAAGAAGCTATAGGCCATTATGAGGAGCGCCAGGGTTCTGCCCGTCAGCGTGAATGCCGGCGCCAGCGCCGGGTTCTCGGCGACCCATCTCCCCGCGTACACCGAAAGCACGAGGAGCACGAGCCCGATCGCGCTCGCCTCGAGAACCTTGTGGGGACGAACCCACCGCAGATAGACGCCCATCAACAGTGCCGTCGGGATTGTGAGCCCGATCGTCACCACTCCCCACGGGCTGGCCTTGAGCGCGTTCACCACCACGAGCGCGAGCACGGCGATGAGAACGATCATGATTCCTAGCACCGCCACGAGAGCGGTGTAGCCCGCGACAGGCCCGATCTCTTCCTTGGCCATCTGCCCCAGAGACTTTCCGTCGCGGCGCACCGATGCGCAGAGGATGACGAAATCCTGTACCGCGCCTCCAATGGCGACGCCGATGATTATCCAGAGTGCGCCGGGAAGGAAACCGAACTGCGCCGCCAGCGTGGGACCGACGAGCGGCCCCGGCCCCGCGATCGCGGCGAAGTGGTGGCCGAACACGATCCACCTGTTGGTGGGCGTGAAATCCCGTCCGTCGTTGAGACGCACCGCGGGAGTGGGCCGCGCCGGATCGAGCGCGAAAATCCTGCTCGCGATGATGCGGCTGTAGAAGCGATAGGCTACCGTGTATGTGCACACCGCCGCGACCAGCAGCCAGGCGGCGTTCACGGGCTCTCCACGCGAGAGCGCGATCCAGGCGAAGCTGGCGGCACCCAGCGCGGAGACGAGTGACCAGACGACGAGACTGCGAACTCTTCCCATTGCTCCTGTCGTCACGAGTGCGGTGAAATTGAGTATGGGTTAACTTTCCCGCAATCCGGACATGACATAGTGCGAGCCGCCTTTCTCATTGCATCCGCCGCGATTCTCGCCGCCTGCGCATCGCAGCCGACGAACCAGGTATCGGCTTCCGGTGAGCATCCGTCCCCCACCGCGCTACGCCCGCTCGAGCGCATGGCGGGGCAACAGGTCCTCGTTCTTCCCGTCCAGTACCTGTCTTTCCTCGACAGTCTCGGCTGGCAACAGGCTGTTCCCAATCGCTCGGCTTACCTGGCGAAGCTCGACACCATCATCGCGTCCACCCTCAGCGCGCGAGGCCTGGGGCAGGCGTGGACGTTCGGGCCCGA
The DNA here is from genome assembly GCA_964391175.1 of uncultured Gemmatimonadaceae bacterium. Lineage (GTDB taxonomy): Bacteria > Gemmatimonadota > Gemmatimonadetes > Gemmatimonadales > Gemmatimonadaceae > UBA4720. Next base: position 5,474 of record CAYMKQ010000050.1, read on the forward strand.
GGTCGCCCGCGCATCTCGCCTCAACAGCATCATTATGCCCGATGCCCGCGCGCTGTCCGCGGAGTGGCTGCGCGGAAAGCTGCTCTCCGATCAGACAGTTCGCGATCCGCTCGCCTCGCAGGTTCGCTCGCTTGTCGGCCTGAAGGGATCGCGCTACGCGCTGCTCCCCGTCGAGATGAGGTTCGAGGGGCGCGCTGGTACGGGCGTTGCGACTCTGAGGCTGGTGATGATCGACTCGCGGCTCGCGCAGGTGAGATGGGTGGGCGAGGTGAGAAGCGATCGCGCCGGGACTTTCTCTCCCGCGCTCGCGACGAGCGTGGCCACCCGTTTCGCCGACCTGGTTGCCGACCCGTAAGCTCACAGGCAGGTGAAAGTGGCCGACGTGACGACCGTCTTCCACGTCTCGGATCTTCACTTCGGATGGCCGGCGGTTCCCGAGCAGATCGAGGCGATCGAGCAGACGATACAGGCCGAGAGCTTCGACGTCGTTGCGATCTCGGGAGATCTCACCCAGCGCTCGAGGGCCGGGGAATTCCAGCGGGCGGCGGTGTTCATCCGCGACGCGTCGAGGGTGAGCCGCGTGATCACGATTCCCGGCAATCACGATGTCGCGTGGTGGAGGGCGCCGCTCGGAATCGGGAACAAGTCGAAGGTCTACGAGAACTATCGCAAGTTCATCGACACCAATCTCGAGCCGGTGCTACACGTCGGAGGAGTTACTTTCGTGGGAATCAACACGGCGCATGGAGTGACCCGCCGTACTCTCACCTGGAATCTGCGCGACATCTCGATCATCGGAGACGTGAAGAAGAAGCAGCTCGACGAGGCGAAAGCGATCTTCGAAAAGGCGGCCCCCCGCGATGCGCGCGTGATCGTGATGCACCACAACCCGGTGCGGGGCGAGCTCTCGGGGCGGCACGGCCTCAAGAACACGCAGAAGATTCTCGGAGCTTTCGCCGAGATGGGCGTCGATGCAGTGTTGTGTGGTCACGACCACCAGGAATCGGTGCACTACATCGAGCACACGAAGAAGGGGACAGTGATTTCCACTGCGGGAACGATCTCCGATAGATCGAGGGGAGGCAGGCCTTCTTCGGTGAATGTGATAGATATCGGCCCGGCGACGATCGAAGTCACGACGCGAGTGTGGGCGAAGGAATCGCGGACCTTCGTCAAGGGCCCCCACAGATGCTTCAAGCGCTAGCGGCGCTAGCGGCGGGGCGCCGGCTGCGGAGGATGTGGGGGCAGAGCGATAGAGACCAGCTGGTTCTGGAGCTCGATGAGGAGCCGCCGCGCAACGCCGACGAGCTTCGCGCGCGCCTGCAGCGTCTCGGACTGGGGTCGCAGTATCGCGTCCGGCTGACCACGAATCGCACCGTGGTCGTCAGCTATAGCGGGGGCGAGCTCAGAATTCACAACATCTTCCTCGGCGCGAGCGAAGATGTGTGGAAGGCGATCATCACCTTCGTCCACGGGAGAAATCGCGCGGTGCGGCAGGAGGCGCGGCGCACGATTCTCGAGTTTCCCGTCCCGAGATCCGCGGATCATCACCGCCGACGGCGCAAGCCGGAGCGAACGCGTTCCGCCGACGTGCCCCTGATCAGGGAGCTCACGCGGTGGCACGGCGCCTACAATGAAGAGCGCTTCGGGGGCGCGCTTCGCTCGGTGGTCATCCGCATTTCGCGGCGTATGAAGAGCAGGCTCGGGCATTACACATCGGCCGCCGAGGGTCGTGAGCCCGAAATCGTGCTGAGCAGTCGGCACATCCGGCGCGACGGATGGACAGAAGCGCTCCACACGCTTCTCCACGAGATGGTCCACCAGTGGCAGGACGAGCAGGGACTGGCAGTGGATCACGGCTCCGCGTTCCGCGCCAAAGCACGGGCCGTCGGCATCGTTCCTCTCGCCTGCCGGGCAGTCGCATAAAGCACCGGCGGGGCTAACTTTCCTGGCATGGCAAAGAACCGTCCAGGCTAACTTTCCTCGCATGGCCACCGATTTCTACGACATAGACTCGGCGCTCTCCGAAGAGGAGCGCGCCGTACGCGACACGATCCGCGCGTTCGTCGATGAAAAGGTCCTTCCCATCATCGGTGACTGTTACATAGAAGGCCGCTTTCCGAAGGAGATCGTGCCGCAGATGGCGGAGCTCGGCGTCTTCGGTGCGAATCTCCCGGAGGAATACGGCTGCGCGGGGCTCAACAACGTCTCCTACGGGCTCATCATGCAGGAGCTGGAGCGGGGCGACTCCGGCGTGCGCTCGTTTGCTTCCGTGCAGGGCGCCTTGGTGATGTATCCGATTTTCGCCTTCGGCAGTGAAGAGCAGAAGCGCCACTATCTCCCGAAGATGGCTAGCGGGACCGTTATCGGATGCTTTGGGCTCACCGAAGCAGACTTTGGCTCCAACCCGTCGGGGATGATGACGCGCGCGCGCGAGCAGAAGGATGGAAGCTGGGTGATAAACGGCGCGAAGATGTGGATCACCAATGGATCCACCGCGCAAGTGGCCATCATCTGGGCGAAGACGGGTGACGACAAGAGCGACAAGTCGATCCGCGGATTCATAGTCCCCACCGACACACCGGGATTCACCGGCAAGGATCAGAAGGGCAAGCTCTCGCTGAGAGCCTCAGACACGAGCGAGCTGGTGCTGCAGGATGTGAAGCTGCCGGCGACGGCGCTGCTCCCCAAATCGGGCGGGATCAAGAGCCCTCTCATGTGTCTTACACAGGCGCGCTATGGAATCGCGTGGGGAGCGATGGGTGCCGCGATGGCCTGCTACGAGGAAGCGCTCGACTACGCGGGCAACCGCGTCATGTTCGGAAAGCCGATCGGCGGATTCCAGCTCCAGCAGCAGCGACTGGCCGACATGCTCACCGAGCTTGTGAAAGGGCAGCTCCTCGCCCTGCACCTTGGGAGGCTCAAGGATGCCGGCACCTTCAGTCCCCAACAGGTCTCCCTGGCAAAGCGAAACAATGTCAGTGTCGCCACCGACATCGCGCGGGAGGCACGTCGCTTGCTCGGCGCTAACGGCATACTCGCCGAGTATTCGTCGATGCGGCACATGGCTAACCTCGAGAGTGTATACACCTACGAGGGGACGCACGACATCCATACACTCATTCTGGGGCAGGCCGTCACCGGCCTGAGCGCATTCGAGAATTGACTACCTATTTGAAAGGATCCGAGGGTACCATCGAGCTGGGTCTCCGCGGCGAGCGGGTGAGCCTTGGCGATCACATCGCGTACTTCTGGGAAAAGCCCAGCGAATTCGAGGAAGCGGTGCAGTTTCTGATCCTCGGCATCAGGCAGGGCGAGCACGTCGTCGTGTTCGGCCACGAGGACGCGAATGAGAAGGTCCTCGAGATCATGCGCAACCGCGGGCTCGATACCGATCATCTTCAGGTATCCAATCGGCTCTCGGTCGTCAGCGGCGGTCCGACCGGCGAGCAGATGCTTGGCAACATCGGCGAAACCTTTCAAAGGGCCGTCGACGGTGGCTGCAAGTGCATCCGGCTCCTCGGCAATATCGGGTGGTCCAGGCCCGGGTGGCCGGACGACCGCGAAATACTCGCGTTCGAAGCGAAAGTGACGGGCGCGGCGAAACGATTTCCCTGCGTCGTGATGTGCATGTATGATGTCGGCTCTCTGTCGGGGAAGGTGATGCTGCATGGGGCGTACGAGACGCACCCCCTCACTTTCTGGGGCAACGTGCTGCGCAAGAACCCGTATTACGTCGGAGTCGACGAATACCTCGGCAGGCTCGAGGAGCTCGAGGATCTCTCGAAGCTCGGAGCGCTGGAGAAACGTGACGCGCCTGAGAAGCCCGGCGAGGCCTGACGGCGCGCTGACGGATGGTTCGTATGCTCCAGCGGCTGCGTGCAGCCTCAGCGGAGCGAAGGGGTCCGGACGACGAGCGTCGGCCGGA
>CAYMKQ010000050.1:9501-15058 GCA_964391175.1 uncultured Gemmatimonadaceae bacterium
GGCTGCGTGCAGCCTCAGCGGAGCGAAGGGGTCCGGACGACGAGCGTCGGCCGGACCTTTTTTTCTGGGTCTGCTATCTTTATCCAAAATTCACATGGAGCTCCCGCGGTGAAGATTGCCGTGTGCATCAAGCGCGTCCCCGACATGGACGTCCGCTTCCGGATCGGAGCGGACAGCACCTCACTCGACGAAGCCGGACTTAAATTCGACATCAACGACTTCGACGCATGGGCAGTTGAAGCCGCCCTCCAGCTGAAGGAAAAGAACGCGGGCAGCGAGGTGACGGCGATCTCGCTTGGACCGGACGTCGTACAGGAAACCATCAGAAAGGCGCTCAGCATGGGCGCGGACAGGGGAATTCAGCTCAAGACGGACAGAATTCCCTTCGACGGCTTTGCCATCGCGAAGGGTCTGGCCGAGGAGCTGAAGGCGGGCAGCTACGATCTCATCCTTTTCGGCAAGATGTCGCCCGACTCGTCGAACGGAGTCGTTGGTCCGATGACGGCGGAGCTCCTGGGATTGCCATGCGTCACGGCGATCTCGTCTCTGGAGATCGCCGACGGAAGAGGCACGGCGAAGCGCGAGATTGAAGGCGCGCAGGAAATTGTAGACTTCCCACTCCCGGCCGTCCTCACGGTCGATGAAGGACTCAATACCGCCCGATACCCTTCACTCAAGGGCATCATGGCCGCCAAGAAGAAGCCGCTCGAAGTGAGGGCGGCGCAGCTGCCACAGCCGCAGATCACGGTGCGGCGACTGGAGCTTCCGGCCGAGCGCAAGGCGGGACGCGTGGTGGGAGAAGGGGCGGCGGCGGTGCCGGAGCTCGTCAGGCTCCTCCAGACGGAGGCGAAGGTCCTCTGATGGCGAACGTCTTCGCGTTCGTCGAATCGCGCGGCGCGGACGTGCGCAAGGTCGGCCTCGAGGCGGTTACCGCCGCGCGCATGATGGCTGATTCCCCGGGGGGGGGAGGCGGCGAAGTCCACGCGCTCGTCCTCGGCCCGCCCGGGATCGCGGTCAAGGCAGCGCAGCTCGGAAAGTATGGGGCGGATGTCGCGATCGTCGTCGAGCACGCGGGCCTCGCCAACTACAGTCCCGAAGTTGCCACCGCGACCGCGGCCGAGCGGATCAAGTCCGGCGGATATCGTGCCGCGTTCTTCAGCACTACAGCGCAGGGACGCGATCTCGCGCCGCGCGTTGCGGCACGACTTGGCGTGAGCGTCGTGACAGATGTGCTTTCGTTCGAGGTGGAAGGTGATACGATCGTCGTCCGGCACCCGATGAACATCGGCAAAGTGATCGCGACGCTGGCGATTGCCGGCTCGCCAGCGGTGATCGCGATGCGGCCCAACGTCATCAGCCCCGCCGCGAATGCAAAGCCGGGACGCGTCGAGAACGCGCAACCCGCGGTCGATCCCGCCACGACGCGCGTGAAAGTGAAGGAGACGCGGCAGGGAACGAGCGGCAAGCTCGACCTCGCCGATGCTCCGGTCGTCGTCGCCGGCGGACGCGGGCTAAAGGCCGCGGAGAACTTCAAGCTCGTCGAGGAGCTCGCGGCGGCATTCGGCAACGCCGCGGTCGGCGCGACGCGCGCGGTCACGGACGACGGGTGGCGCCCGCACAGCGATCAGATCGGACAGACGGGGCGCCTCATCAGCCCCGAGCTCTACATCGCGGTCGGAATCTCGGGCGCGGTTCAGCACCTGGCGGGCATGCGAACCTCGAAGACGATCGTTGCCGTCAACAAGGACAAGGACGCGCCGATCTTCAAGATTGCCGACTACGGAATAGTGGGCGACGTATTCGAGGTAATTCCCGCGCTTACCGAGGCGGTGCGCGAAGCGAAAAAACACCATTGATCCAACGCCCCCCCCTGGCCCTCGAGATGCTCGCTGATGTCTGAGCGGCCCGGCGCAGTGCTGCCGCGCGCTCACCAGGCGCGGTTGCCGCTGGAGCGTCTGATCCTCGCGGAGCCGCCCGATGCGGAAGCGGTGCCGATGGACGTGCTGTTCGTCGGCGGAGGCCCGGCGGGGCTGGCGGGCGCGATCGAGCTCGCCAATCTCGTCCGCCGCGACAACGAAGCCGGTGGATCTCTTGGCGAGGTGCAGATTGGCGTCCTCGAGAAAGCGGGCGCGCTGGGTGAGCACTCGCTCTCCGGAGCGGTGGTAAATCCCGTCTCTATCCGCGAGCTGTTTCCGGATCTCAAGGACAGCGAATTTCCGTTCCGAGGGCCGGTCAACGGCGAGCGCGTTTATTTACTTTCGGGCAAGCGTGCTTTGAGGCTGCCTACACCGCCGACGATGCGGAACCACGGATACTACGTGGCTTCGCTCTGCGAGATGGTACGCTGGCTCGGCGAAAAAGCCGAGGCTCTAGGCGTCAACATCTTCACCGGATTTCCCGCCGCCTCACTTCTCACCGAAGGCTCGCGCGTCACCGGCGTGAGAACGACGCCCACCGGTCTCACGCGAACGGGTGAGCCGGGAAGCGGGTACGCGCCGCCGACCGACATCACCGCCCGGATCACGGTGCTGTCCGAAGGGACGCGCGGAACGCTCTCGCAGGCGTATCTCGAGTGGCAGAAGATCCCGTCGCCTAATCCACAGATCTTCGCGCTCGGCGTGAAGGAGATCTGGGAGACGAAGAAGCCACTCGACGCGGTGATCCATACGCTCGGGTGGCCGGTGCCCACGGATGCGTTCGGTGGGAGCTTCATGTACCCGCTGACGCCGAATCTGGTCGCGCTCGGTCTCGTGGTCGGGCTCGATTACAAGAAGACGACGACCGATGTACACGAGATGCTTCAGCGTCTCAAGCTCCATCCCCTCTTCCGGCCATATCTGGAGGGAGGAGAGATGGTCGAGTGGGGAGCGAAGACGATTCCCGAGGGCGGATACTACGCATTGCCGGAGAGGCGTCACGGCGACGGCGTGATGATCGTCGGCGACTCGGCGGGCTATGTGGAGGTCGCATCGCTCAAGGGAATCCACTACGCGATGCAGTCGGGAATGTTTGCCGCGCGCGCCGCGTTTGGCGCTCTCAAGAAAGGGGATACGTCGGCGGCGTCGCTCAGCGAATACGATGCGATGGTCGATGCGAGCATCATCAGCAAGGATCTCTATTCGCGCCGCAACATGCGTCTCGTGTTTCAGAAGGACGGGTTCTTCCTCGGCGGGATCAAGGCCGCGCTGATGACTCTGACAGGTGGCCGGTTCCCGGGCGGAAAGATCGACTCGGAGCCCGACGCCGAAGTCCCGCGAGAGAGCGCTCCCGCTGAGCCACTCGTGCCGGATGGGAAGCTCACCTTCAGCAAGCTCGATGCTGTCTTCAAGTCGGGCAACGCCACTCGGGACGACATCCCCTCGCATCTCGTGGTCGGGCCCGACATCGCTCCGGAAGTCGCCGAGCTCTACGCGCACATGTGTCCGGCCGGAGTGTACGAGCGGGACGGAGAGCGACTGGTGGTGAGCCCGGCGAACTGCATCGACTGCAAGGCGACGGATGTGATCGGGCCGCGGTGGACGCCGAGAGAGGGGGGAAGCGGGCCGAAGTACAGGCAAATGTGATATCAGGTGAACACCACTCGTTCTGTTGCAGTTACCGCCGTCCAATCTCATAGATGTCTATCGATTGCCTGATCTCTCCAGCCTCGAACGGCCTCGTCTCCTTTGCCCGGATAACCAGGCCCTGCCCCGCGCACGCCTCGAGAAAGATCGGAGCCGCGACGCGACCCGGATCCGCGATCAGGGCGAACCCACCCGACCCGAGCACACGGCCGAGAAGTGGCGGCAATAGCGCGGCGTACTCCTTCTCATAGAGCACGTCGGAAGCAAAGACGAGATCGAACGTGCCCAGGTCCCCCGGCAGATGCCGCCAGTCCACGAGACGCGTGCGCGCCTGCTTCCCGAGATTCCGGAACACGTTGGCGCGCGTGACGTCGAGCGCGTCCTCGTAGTAATCAGTCGCGAGCACGTTGAAACCCGAGCTCGTGGCGGCGAGAGTGCTGAGGCCCACTCCGCAGCCCAGCTCGAGCGCGGTCTTTCCTTCTCCGTCGAGCTCCAGAAGCTTCTCCGCGAGCACGATTGACGACGGCCACACATCGGCCCAGTAGGGAAGCCGCTCGTCCTTGACGAAGTCCTCTTCGCGGATCAGGTCGTCCGAGTTCGCCGGCTTGAGGATGCTGAACGTGCGCGCATCTACCGTCGCGTCCTCGACGGAGGTGCGAAAGCGGCTCTGCAGCGCGCCGACGAGCGCATCGCCGTCCAGGCCGCCCGCATCGCGAGCCATCGACGGGCGCGGCTCCGTCACAGCTTGAAGACCGTCGACTCGTCCAGACTCTGATCCAGCATCAATGCGCTGAGCTTGCTTCCTTTCGCCGTTTTCTGATGCGTCGCGGGCACCACGAGCAACGCGTTCGCGCGAGCCATCGAAGTAAGCGTACCTGAGCTCTGCGGTCCCGTGAGGCGCGCCGTCAACGATCCGTCCTCCTGCCGAGTGACGATGGCGCGAAGAAAATGCGTGAGCTTGGCCGCAATGCGGACTTCCTCCTCGAGCGTGACGGAGACGACCCGGCGAAAGAGCGAAGTGTAGCCTTGCATTTTCCTCAGAACGGGCCGCACGAACAGCTCGAAGCTGACCATCGCGGAGACGGGATTGCCCGAGACGCCGAGCCATGGGACGCCGCGCAGGAGACCGAATGCGAACGGCGCACCCGGCCGCATTTTCACCTTCCAGAAGCGCTGCTCGCCACCCAGCGCCGCGAACACATCGCGCGTGTGGTCGAGATCGCCGACCGACACGCCCCCTGATGTGAGAATCAGATCGAAATCCGACGCTCTCTCCAGCTTCTTCCGCAGCGAGGCTCTCGTATCGGCCGCTATCCCGAGGTCCACCGGCTCCGCACCAGCTACGCGTGTCAGGGCAGCAAGCGTGTAGCTGTTCGTGGATACGATTCTTCGACCGGCGACGACCTGGGAAAATTGCCTGATATCGACCAGCTCGTTGCCGGAGCTCACGATCGCCACGCGAGGGCGGCGGAACACCGGTACCTTCGCGATCCCACTCGATGCCAGAACGCCGAGCAGAGCGGGGCGGACAGGGGTGCCGCGCTTGGCCAGCGAGTCGCCGGGCTGGTAGTCCTCGCCGGCCGGACGAATGTTCTTCCACACATCGCGCGCGTCGCGGATTTCTACTCGCTCGATCCCGCCGTCGGTGTCCTCCTTTCGCACTACCGAATCGGCTCCCTCTGGAATCGGCGCGCCGGTCATTATCCGCATTGCCTCGCCCCGTTTCAGCGGCCGTGGAGCGAATCCCCCCGCGGGAATCGTAGCGACGACGGGGAGCTGGACCGGCTGGCCGCCGAGCGCGGAAGAGATGTCGGCGGATTGCACCGCGTAGCCGTCCATCGACGAGTTGCTCCACGGCGGCATCGTCACGCTGGCGGTGATGTCTTCGGCGCAGACGCGTCCGAGCGCGTTGCGTAGCGCCACCTCTTCAGCCTCGAGCGGCCGTATCTCCGCGAGGATGCGGGCGCTCGCTTCCTCGACGCTCAGCATCGGTG
>CAYMKQ010000051.1:0-4998 GCA_964391175.1 uncultured Gemmatimonadaceae bacterium
GTGTCCTCGCAGGCCGCTTGCAAAGCGAGCGCGAGGAGGAGACCGGCGACGGAGCGCGGAGCGCGGAGTCGCGTAGTTGGGCTCCGACCAAGCGAGCGTAGCGGCCGAAGAGGACACCATCACCGACCACGCACGTGAAAACCAGTCGAGGCGGAACGGGCGCGCGTGATAATCCTGAGGTGCGACCTTCACAAAGGGGCGGACGGTGAACAACTTGTTTGCTCCGATTGGACTCCTGCCCATGCCCGCGCGGAGATCTCGGCAATGAATACGATGAACCGTTTGCTACACCTGAGCGTCATCGTGCTGGCGATTGCCGCGCCCGGGGCGGGGACCGGTCTCGCGCAGACTCGAGCGATCGAGCCCGTGCTCGCCTCCCCCGAGGCGGGCCTCGACGATCCGGAGTCGTATCAGGGATATCAGACGCGCTTCTTCCGTGATGCGAAGGGAAACGTCGTCCAGGTTTATCTCGACGCGCGGAGCGGGCGGGTCGTCAACCTGCTCGGTGACGCCGTGAACGAGAGCGTCGGATTCACGGTTCGCGATGCGTCCGGCCGTCCGTTGCGGCTGGAGTGGGGGTCGACCGGCGCGGTCACGTCGGAGTCGGGCGCGCGCCGCACGATTGAGTACCAGCTCATAGCGAACGCGCCCCGCATCGAGATCGGGTGGATTCTCCTCGGCTCTATGCGGGTGGAGCGTGACCTACAGTATTCAGGCCGTCATCTCGAGCCGTTCGGAGACCCGACGTTCCGGCAGCGCGAGCTCGAGGATCTGATCGCCAACCTCGAGCGGCTGGAGCCCGCCGAGCGGGACCGGCATCTCCAGCTGCTGAACGCCGGTTACGTCTCCGATCTGCGGGCGAGGCTCGGACCCGATCTGATCACCAGGCTGTCGGGAGAAGTTGGCGGACCGAATCGAACCGCCGTCGCGACCCAGGCAGCGCTCGACGGGAAGACGAGTCTCCAGCTGGATCTGGGAGATGCACGCGACGCCGCAGTCGTGGTCACCTATCCGATCATCTCCATCCGCGCGAGAGACGCGCGCCCGATTCGCCTCACGGTCCGCGTCACGACCGATGCTCCGGCGCTGACGCCGCTGGCGCGAGAGCAGATCTTCAACGCCGACTTTATCCGCTTTCTCGCTGACGCGCGCGCGGCCGCGGATCGCATTACGCGCGCACGCGGGGGGACCGCGCGGAGCTCGGCCGATTCAGCGACGGTGTCCCGCTACCGGCGGCTCGAGCGGGATGTGCGCGGCGTCGAGCTGCTGAGCTCCAGAGAGAAGCTGATGGCGGGCCTCCCGAATTACGCGACGTATTTCGGGCGCGACATGATGATGTCCGCCCTCATGATGGAGCCGATCTGGTCGGCTTCGATGGCGGAGCACGTCATCGCCAGCGTGCTGCGGAAGCTCGGTCCCAATGGGGATGTGAGTCACGAGGAGGCGCTGGGCGGCCAGGCTATTCGCGAAAACGCCGCCGAGTACAACACGCTCATCGCGGATTATCTGCGGCTCGCGCAGAGAGGGAATCGCGCCGCGGGCGCCACTCCGCTCGCGAGGGCTCTCTCGATTATCGCCGACCTTCAGAAGGTGCGAGAGAACTACAACATGCTCGACGACGAGTTCCAACTGCCGGTTCTCGCCGCGCGGTATCTCGCGAATCCGTCCATCTCGTCGTCGCGCAAGCTGGCGTTCATGATGGATTCGTCGGAGGGAGGACGACCGCGGGTCGCGCTGCTGTTGCGCGAGCTCGGACTGGTGGCGAGACTGGCCGAGCCGTATGCGCGTGATCCGGCGGTGCAGAATCTGGTCGCGTCACCGAGACTCGACTCGACGCGCTGGCGGTCCGTCAGCTGGCGTGACAGCAACGCGGGCTACGCCAACGGCCGGTTCGCGATGGACATCAACACCATCTGGGTGCCGCGGGCGCTGGAATCACTTTCTGAGATTCTCTCGCGCCTCAGATCGATCGGACTTACACAGGCGAGGCTCAGTGCGCTGACGTCGGGATCCTCCCAGACGGCGCTCGCCGCCTTCGCCCGTGACTCCGCGCTCCTGCGCCGCGCGGTCGAGAGCTGGAATGGTGCGGAACGACACTTTGTGGTGACGCTGCCGGCCGAGGATGTCCGGGCGAAAGTCCAACAGAAGCTGCAGTCGATTCCCGGGGAGGAGCGCGCGTACTGGGAAGGCGTACTGGCGGCGACGGGAGCAGATCGGCAGCCGCTCGAATTCCTGGCGATCTCGCTCGATGCTACGGGCCGTCCGATTCCGGTGGTCAACACCGATCCGGCAACGGGGCTATTCCTGGCCGATCGCACTGCTCAGAGCGCCGCGTCGCGCGAGCGTGCGACCCGCGACGTGCGCGCGTTCATGCGCGCGTATCCAGTGGGGCTGCTCGTCGATGGCCTCGGTCCGGTCGTCGCCAACGATGCGTATGCTTCGCCGGAAGTGTGGGAAGCGTTCCGCAAGGATCTCTATCACTCGCCGCGCGTGGTCTGGGGGCGGGAAGTGAATCTCATCATGCTCGGGCTCGCGAAACACATTTCCTCCTCGGTCGACGGCGCGGGCCGCGCGCGCGATCCAGCGCTCGCGCCATATGTGAGCGAGCTGCGCGACGCTCTGCGTCGTACGACCGGTGCCGTGGAAGCATCCGGGCTGAAGCACAACGAGCTGTGGAGCTACGAGATCGAAGGCTCTCCCTCGCGGCTCAAGCCAATTCGCTATGGCGCAAGCACCGACATCCAGCTCTGGAACGTCACCGATCTCGCGGTGCAGTTCGTGCTCGCGCGGTTGGCTCCGCCACCGGTGAATTGATCCGCGTCCCGACAGTGCTAGCTGGCGTGGCAGCCGCGCTCGTACTGAGCGCATGCGGAAGCGCCGGGAAGGAGAGCGGAACAGTCCTCACATTTTCCGGGAGTGCGCTCGGCGCCGAGGGGACGCTGGTTGCGCGGCAGCTCAAGCGTTTCATGGAGCTCAATCCCGGCGTTCGTGTGGAGCTTCAGCGCACGCCCGACGACGCGAACCAGCGACACCAGCTCTACGTACAGTGGCTCAACGCGCGCGTCGGGAACCCGGACATCCTCCAGCTCGACGTCGTCTGGACTCCCGAGTTCGCGGCGGCGGGCTGGGTGTTGCCGCTCGACCGTTACTCTCCGTCGAAGGCCGATTTCTTTCCCGCCACGATCGAGGCGAATACATGGGCAGGTAAACTCTACGCGCTGCCGTGGTTCGCGGACGTCGGCCTCCTGTATCGCCGCACCGACCTCGTCCCGCGGGAGCCCCAGACTCTCGGCCAGCTCGTCACCAACGCGAAGACCGCGATGTCACGCCCCGGCGGACCGCGCCATGGGATCGTCTGGCAGGGGGCGCGTTACGAGGGACTCGTTACCACCTTCGTCGAGTATCTTGGCGCGTTCGGCGGGCGGATCCTCGACGAGAAGGGGCGGGTCGTCGTTAATCAGGACGAAGCGGTGCGAGCGCTCGAGTTCATGCGCGAGCAGCTCTACGGCTCGCGCATCGCTCCGCTCGACGTGCTCACGTGGCACGAGGAGGAGGCTCGGTTCGCGTTCCAGAACGGGACGTCGGCGTTCATGCGCAACTGGCCCTACGCGTTCGGCGCCATGAGTGACACGGCGCAGTCGCGCGTGGCGGGCAAGTACGCGGTGTCGCCCATGCCCACGTCCGGCGAGAAAGGAGGTCACTCCACCGCGACACTCGGGGGCGGACAGCTCGCCATCAATGCCTACACCGAGTCACCCGATGCGGCGTATCGGCTCATCGCGTATCTGACCGCGCCCGAGCAGATGCTCGAGCGCGCGCAGGCGGTGGGTCAGTATCCGACGCGCCCCGGGCTGTACGACGACGATCGGCTCGGCACCGCGCTCGCCATCCCGCTCGGACAGGCGAAGCGGGCGATCGAGAGCGCGACACCGCGCCCCGTGACCCCGATCTACACGGAGCTATCCGACATCCTCCAGATCGAGCTGCACCGCGCGCTCGTGCGGCACGCGGAGCCGAGGGAAGCGTTGAACACAGCGGCGGCGCGGATCGATGCGCTGATCGAGCGGACGGGGATGCGCAAGCTGATGTCGGGCGGATCGGACTCGTCACTGGGGTCGGGATCCGGGAATCGCGTCCAGTGAAATCCGAGGCGCGGCTGGGATGGATGCTGGTCGCGCCCGCGCTCGGCGTCATCGCGCTGATCGCGATCTTTCCGCTCGGCTGGACCTTCTGGGAATCGCTGCACCTCCACGAGCTGCGAATGCCCTGGCTTGGAAAACCCTTCATCGGTGCCGACAACTACGTCGAGATCGCGAGAGATCCGCGCTTCTGGGGGGCGCTGGGGCACACCGCTTTCTTCACCTTCGTGTCGATCACACTCGAGCTGCTGATCGGACTTTTCCTGGCGCTGGCGATGAACCGCACGTTCCGTGGACGCGGATTCGTGCGGGCGGCGGTGCTGGTTCCGTGGGCGATTCCGACCGTAGTCGCGGCGCTCCTCTGGCGGTTCATCTTCGAGTCGCAGGGTGGCATCGCCAATGAGCTGCTGGTGAACGCGGGTATTCTCGAGCAGCCGATCGTCTGGTTCATCAAGACCTGGACGGCGTGGATACCGGTGATTCTCGCCGATGTGTGGAAGACGACGCCATTTGTCGCCCTGCTGCTGCTCGCGGGACTACAGAATATCGACCTGACATTGTATGAGGCCGCGGCGGTCGATGGCGCCAACTCCTGGTGGCAGCTCCGGCACATCACGCTTCCGCTTCTCAAGCCGGCGATCCTGGTCACGCTCATCTTCAGAACGCTCGATGGATTCCGGGTGTTCGATCTGATCTACGTGCTCACGGGCGGAGGTCCGGGCACGACTACCGAGCCGGTAGCGCTCTACACGTTCAACGCGCTGCTGCAGAATCTCAGGTTCGGGTATGGCTCCGCACTGTCGGTGGTGATCTTCTCCATCACGTTCGGCATCGCGCTCCTGTACGTGAAAGGGCTCGG
>CAYMKQ010000051.1:5098-14991 GCA_964391175.1 uncultured Gemmatimonadaceae bacterium
GCCGTGCTCGGCGCGCTGATGCTGTTCACGCTCTTCCCCTTCTACTGGGCGATGGTGTCGTCGTTCACGCCCGATGCCGCGCTCTTCCGTGATCCGTCGCTCTGGCCGCGAGACATCATCCTCGATCACTACCGCGCGCTGTTCGACGAGCGGGATTTCTTCACGCCGATCCGGAACTCACTGATCGTCGCGGGAACTACGACGCTCTTCTGCCTGACGGTCGGCACGCTCGCCGCGTACGCGCTGGCGCGGCTCGAGTTCAGGGGAAAGGCGGCGATCATGGCGTTCATCCTCGCGGTTACGATGTTCCCACAGATCTCGATCGTGAGCCCGCTCTACCTGCTGCTGCGGTCGCTGCGGCTGATCGACACGTATCCCGGGCTCATAATGCCGTATATGACGTTCGCGATGCCGCTCACCGTGTGGGTGCTCACCGGCTCGATCCGGCAGATTCCGCGCGATCTCGAGGAGGCGGCGCACGTCGATGGCGCTACGCGGAGGCAGAGCTTTATGAAAATACTCCTCCCACTTGCTGTGCCGAGTCTCGCCACGACCGGGATACTGACTTTCATCTACTGCTGGAACGAGTTTCTCTTTGCACTCTCCTTCACGCTCGGCCCGGAGCGGCAGACGGTGCCGGTGGCGATCGCGCTCTTCCGCGGCCAGTATCAGGTGCCCTGGGGCCAGATCCTGGCCGCCGCGGTCATCGCCACCGCTCCCGTGGCGGCGATGGTGCTGCTGTTCCAGCGGCGCATCGTGCAGGGCCTCACCGCCGGCGCCGTAAAAGGCTAGAGGGGGGGACGAAGAATGGCGCGCATCGCGCTGGAGCACGTCGAGAAGGTCTATCCCAACGGATACGTTGCCGCGCGCGACCTGAGTCTCGAGGTCGCCGACGGCGAGCTGCTCGTTCTCGTCGGCCCATCAGGGAGCGGCAAGTCGACGATCCTGCGGCTGATGGCGGGGCTGGAGTCCGTCAGTGGCGGTGTGATTCGCATCGGTGAGCGGGATGTGACGGAGCTTCCGCCGCAGCAGCGCGACATCGCGATGGTGTTCCAGAACTACGCGCTCTATCCGCACATGACGGTGCGCGAAAATCTCGGGTTCGGTCTCACCATCCGGAAGCAGCCGATCGCGGTGGTCGACCAGCGCGTTCGCTCTGTCGCCGCGTCGCTCGGGCTCGACGCGCTCCTCGATCGAAAGCCTGCGCAGCTCTCGGGTGGCCAGCGGCAGCGTGTCGCCCTGGGGCGCGCCATCGTGCGTGAGCCGCTCGCCTTCCTCTTCGACGAGCCACTCTCGAATCTCGACGCACAGCTCCGCGTCGAGACGCGCGTCGAGCTGTCTCGACTCCACCGCAAGCTGGGCGCGACGATGGTGTACGTGACACACGATCAGTCGGAGGCGCTCACCCTCGGCGACCGGATCGCCGTGCTCAAGGAGGGAGTGCTTCAGCAGATCGCGACACCCATGCGGCTATATCAGCAGCCGGCCAACAGGTTCGTCGCCGGTTTTATCGGAAGTCCCGCGATGAACTTCCTCGAGGGGGTGATCAGGCGCGAAGGCAGCCGCTGCACGTTCAAGGGGATCGATCTCGAGATCGAAGTGCCGTGCGATGGGGAGCCGCGCGGGCGGGTATTCCTCGGCGTGCGACCGCAACACGTCGAGGTCGCGGGGCGTGGCGAGACGGAGGGAACGCTGCGCGCCGAGGTGGGGGTCGTCGAGCCGATGGGAAATGAGCAGATCGTTTACGTCACGCTTTCGGGGGGCGATCGCCTGGTCGCCGTCGCGCCACCGGAGCCGCTGATCAAAGCCGCGGAGATCGTCTCGCTCCGGGTGCGGCGCGAGGGAATCCATCTCTTCGACGCTGAGAGCGGCGCGCGGATGGCGGTTTCGCCGCGGCCTCCGGGCTGACCGCTGCATCTTCGCGCGGGCTGCTCTTTTGCGAGATCTATGCGCGGGGGAGGCGGAGGGAATCCTGCTCTGCGAGTACACTCGCTTGGGCGGAGCCGAACTACGCGAGCGCCAGCTCCGCTGGCACTCGCCCGTCTCCTGGTCGCTCGCTGAAACTCGCTGTCGCAGGACCCCCTCCGACTCCCCCTACACGCTACTCTGTAAGTAAAGCGCGCGCACCTTTGCGCGCGTCAGCGCGTCGCTCGGACCCAGTCTTACCGGGCGGCGTCGCGGCTCGCGCGCGGGAGTAGCTGAGCTCACCTGTCCGCGGCGCCGCGTTGGCGCGCTTACTTGGCGCGGGCGGACGGCCGGGCAAGCGAATGCCCGTCGCCCGGATCATGAGCTTGTAGAGGGAGGTGAGGGTGTCCTCGCAGGCCGCTTTGCAAAGCGAGCGCGAGGAGGAGACCAGCGACGGAGAGCAGAGCTCGAAGTCGCGCTTTGGGCTCCGACCAAGCGAGCGTAGCGGCCGAAGAGAACACTCTCACCAACCCCTACAGAGATCTATCCGAAGCGAAAACTCCCCAAACGCCTTATGCGGCGATGCCGCGGGAGATCACGCCCCCGCGATTCTCCTCAGCGTCTGCACGGCGTCCACGATCTCCTTGCTGGGCATCGCACCCGCCATCACCAGGGGCACGAGCTTGTCGTCGCGGCTGTAGAGATCATTGCCGAAATAGAGCTGGCCGTTGTTGATGTAGGCCGTGGAGTACGCGATGTACACCGGAATCTTTTTCGGAACCTTCACGCTCTTGTTGTCGGGGGGATTCTGCATCTGCTGCTCGACTTTCTGCCGGTCCCACCCCAGCACCCACTGCGCCAGAGCGGCGGGCTTCTCCACTCTGATGCATCCGTGACTGAAGGCGCGCACGTCCTTCTCGAACAGCTCCTGGTTGGGGGTGTCGTGCAGATAGATGTTGTAGTCGTTGGGAAAGAGAAACTTGACGAGCCCAAGCGAGTTTTTCGGGCCGGGGCGCTGACGGATACGCAGGGCACCCCCCTCCCGATACGTCTCCATGTTCTCGCGCTCCAGGTAAGCGGGACCCTTCGGAAAGATTTCCTTCCGGGCGATGTCGGGCGTCACATTCCAGTAGGGACGGAACACCACCGTCTCCATCGAGTCCGCGAACACGGGAGTCGCTCTATCCACGTAATCCTTTCCGACGATCACCTTCATGTCGAGCACTTTCTGCCCGGCGTCAAACGCCTCGAGCCTGAACGCCGGGATATTGACGAAGATGTAGCGCGATCCAAAGCTCCTCGGCAGCCAGCGCAGCCGCTCCATGTTGGCGGCGATCTCTCCCAACCTGTAATCCGCCGGGAGATTCATGGATTCGATCGTCTCCTTGCCGAGCGCGCTGTCGACGTTGATGGCGTGCCGGGACTGATATAGCGCGACGGCGGCAGCCAGGTCGTTATCGTAGACGCTTGCAGTGGCGGCTGCCGTGCCTTGCAACGACGGGAGCATCGACGCCTTGTCCGGACCGCTCGCCGGTATGATTCCCTCCATCGCGAGACGGTTACGCACAGCGGTCAGGACAGCGGGATTGGCCGGCTCACCCGGTTTGACGTTTCCTGTCGCGGGAATCTTCTGCCACCCGCCCTTGGCCACGATCACGCGGAAACGCTGGAGCTCCCGGCTCAGTCCGACGTAGTCGGGGTCGGTCGGACGCATCGTCGCCAGCGCTTTGTCCAACGCCTCGAAGCGAAGATTGCGCACGAGCGCGCTGTCCACGTTCTCTTCCTCGGGATTGACGTGCCAGGTGCTGGTGACCGTGCGTGGATCGATCTGGCCGGTGAGAAGATCTTCGCCAAGAGCGGCGAAAGATGCGGTGAGAAGAACGTCCGCGCTCGCGAGCTGTTCCGCGGTCGGCTGCTTCGTCTGCTTCAGCGCCGCGATCGCCTGGGCGAGCTGGCCGATCGGGTAGTCCGCCATGCGCATACCGTCCGCGTTGGCGGCGAGGAGAGCGTCAGTGAGAGCCTTGGTGCGCTTCTCGTGGAGCCCGCCAGCGGAGAGCCAGAGCGGATTGTTGCCGTAGACCTTGTAGAGGCGCTGCGTTTGGCCCCACTGGTCGTCATCGATCTTGGCCGGGCGCTCATTGCTGAGCTTCCGTTGCATTGCCGCTTCGATCTCCGCGGCCGGTACGCCCTGAACGCTGGAGAGCTTCGCCGGCGACCAGGTCTGGGCGCTTTCTACCTTTTCAGCCCCCGCGTTGCCCTTGCAGCCGAGCGCAACGATGAAGGGAAGGAGGAGCGCGGCGGTGCGATGAGCCGGGCTGGAAAGATGGAAAGAGCGGTCGATAGCGGGCATTGGCTCTCCAGCTACTTGACGTCGAACTCCATCGACTGCGCGGGAGCTCCGTCCAGAAGGACGTCGACTCGATAAGACCCCTTTTGCCACGGTGATCTCTTGTCGATGTGGAACTCGGTGACGTTCTCACCGCCGGTCGGAGAGATGGTCTGGCTGGACTCATTCACGACGTTGGGTCCGTTGTAAGTCCAGCGCGCGGTGAGCTTCGCGCCGGTCGATGCGCCGCTGGTGACCACCGCTACGTACATCGTGTCGCGCACGCCAAACGTCGACGTCTGGTTCGTGACGCGCTTATCGGCCCCGATACTCTTGCCGATCTGCACGTCGGTAACGGTGAGCGCGCCAGGCACGGGCATGGTGCCGAGCGCGGAGGTGTCGATCACGGCGGCGTCGTCCTTCTTGCCGCAGGCCGCAATCGAAAGCGCGAGCAGCAGCACGCCCGCGAGAGAGATGAAGCGAGTCGTCGATGTTGTCATGATGGGGCTCCGCTAGGCGTCGGGAATGGTGAGCTGCAGACCGGGATGAATCAGGTCAGGATCAGGAATCGCGTCGCGGTTCGCGGCGTGAATCTTTTTCCACTGCGTTGCATCGCCGTAGAACTGCCTGGCGATCTTGCTGAGACTGTCGCCGCTCTTGACGGTGTATGTCTTACCGGCGGTTCGAGCGGTGGATGAGCCGCCGCCACTGACGTCCGAGAAATCAGCGGTGCCACCACTGCTCGTCGGCGCTTTGGCGCTGCTGGAACCCGATCGGACATCGGGAAAGTCAGGGTTCAGGTTGGTGTTCTCGGTCGTTGCCATAAGGGGCCTCACGTTGGATGTGGCGCCCGCCCGGAACGGACGGGGGTGGTCACCCTCATCAGGGCGAAATGCGGGCCAACCCACCTCTGCATTGGCGAGACGGCTACGTCCGGTTCACAATAGCTGACCGACTCCACGCTCGAGCCGCGCTGGCGAGGGCGTCACTCGCCCAGAATCTTCGGGTCTCCCAGCTCGCTTTCCCGAACTGCACTCTCCCTCCCCAGTACCGATCGGACGAAACCGGACCACCAGTTCGTCTGCGGCTCACGCGACCTGTAGTCGTCGAGCGCCGCCCAAGTACGCGCGTGGATGTTCTGGCCCCGCCTCAACGCTTCGGCTCGTGAGATTCCTTCGCGCTTGAGCGCACGGCGGCCGATCTGCGCGTGGAGAACCTCATCCGCCCAGTCGTAATCGTGGAAGTGAGTCGAGAGCCCGTCACCGGCGGCGAGCGCGGTCTCGTACTCGAACCTTTTCCCGGTTTCGCTTGGCATCAGCGACTGCTCGATCGCGTAGAGAAGAATCTGCCGGTCTTGCGGGCTGGCGTGGAGGTTCAGTCTCAGAGAAAAGCCGATGTTCAGCGGAATCTCCTTCCAGTCTATACCGCGTGCCTCGAAGGCCACGGTACCCATCATGGCGTGACGCGCTTCGTCCCAGAGCTGCCGCGAATAATCGAGATAGAACTCCCAGGGCTGGTCTTTTCGCTCCCAGAGAAATGACGCCATGGTTTCGGGGACATCCATCTCGAGAGTGCGCTTGCAGAGAAGCGCCAGATTGCGCTCGTCGGCGGGTACGTCGCTCGCGTTGTAAGCCAGGTGCGGAGGAAACTCGAAGTTGTAGAGCCCGTGGAAGCGGTCATCGCGCCGCGGATGAAAATCGGGAACGAAGGGCTCAGTCGCGCGCGACGGCGGCAACGGAGCTTCGAGAGAGCGGATCCTCATTCCGCGCCGCGAATCCCCCTCACTGAGGGAGATATCCGGATCGCCGGCAATTCCGCGGGCGGCGGCGAGGTAACGCTCCAGATGGTCCCTCCAGGCATCGATGCGCGCTGATGTCTGGCCTTCCGATTGGGGGGACGCCGAGCGCGCCCATGACTGGCCGTCTGATTGGAGAGATGCCAATGCGGACTTCCCCCACTCGACCGCTTCCGTTATTTCCAGCAGCGCGAAGCGCATGAAGCGGCGAGTGGGGTGATCGACGAGCGGGTTCGTATGGTGCATGTGCGCAGTGTACGCGTCCCTGAGCGCGGGCAGCGCCACTCCGTAAACGCCGGTGAGCAATTCGGCCGTGTCCCGTGCTCGCAGCACCTCCGCGAGAAACGCGTCGAGAGCCGCATCTGGTGACACGTCCAGCGGCGGGGCAGGGTGCCGCATCTCCGCCACGCGCTTCCGAAGCCAGTCCGCGTGCTCTGCGCAATACCATTGGTGAAGCGCCAGCGCGCATTTGACCTCCCATACCGGAGTCGCCGCCAGGTGCGCGAGCATCACATCCATCAGGCGGCGCTCCGCCCAGTAGAGCCGTAGAAGTCTCTTGACGTTGTCGTCGACCGAAAAGCCGACGCGAGCCGCCTGCGAGTAGGTCGCGATTCCCGCCAGCTCGGGCGGCCGACTGTCGTGTGTAGTCATCGCACCGGGGTTGGTAGCCAGAATGTAATAAAGCAAAAACCCGGCGCCAGCGCACTTGGGCCGGCGCCGGGTTTCGATGTCGCGGCTCTCGAGAGGTGCCCGGGCTACGCTACTGCACGCACTGGCCCTTCGGGTCCGGCTTCGCCTTGTCGACGACCGGCCTGTGATCCAGGTTCCCGAGCTTCGCCGCGAGGTCCGCCACATACTGCGACACCTGCGTAAGGCGATCGTAATCGATGTACTGCGGCTCGTCGGTTACCTGGTGGTAGTCCGCGTGCCCCCCCGTCGTGAAGAAGATGATCGGGATCCCGTAGCGCGCGTACTCATAGTGATCGCTCCGGCAATAGATGTTCTGCGGATGTCCATTGGCATCCATTCTGTAGTCGAACACGAGTGGCCGCCTCTGCGTCTTGACGACGGCTTCGGCGAGATCACCGAGCTCCGAAGAGAGGCGTCGCGCGCCGACGAGCTGCACGTAGTCGGCGCTGCCGGTGAAGCGGTCGCCCTCCCTGGTGGTGCCGGTAACATCCGTGCCCGAGCCACGCCCGACCATGTCCATGTTGAGCTGCGCGACGATCGACTCACGCGGTACGGTCGGATGATCCGTGAACCACTCCGATCCGTAAAGTCCCGCCTCTTCGCCGACGTGCCACACGAAGAGAAGCGACCGCTTCGGCTTCGTCTTCTGACCCGCGAAGTACTCGGCGATCTCGAGCGCGCTCATGCTGCCGGATGCGTCGTCGTCGGCGCCATTGTAGATCGAATCGGGGCGCGCGGATGCTCCGTCGCTGCGGCGGCGGATCTCCGCGATCGCGGCGTTCACCTGCGCCTGCTGCTCCGGGTTGAGACGGGGATTCGGGTCGTCCGCCCCGCCGGTGCGGAAGAGATGATTCACGACGTAGATCGAATCGTGCGCCACCGGGCGCGCGCTAGAGCCTACGTGGTCGTTGTGCGCGCCGATAGCCACGTACTCGTCGCGCAGCTTCGCATCACTGCCGCGGATCCCCGCCACGACATTGTAAGCCGGAAATTTGAGCGGCGAGTCCGCGAATCGTGGCGTCGAGGTGACCGTCGCGCCCGCTGTGCCCGACTTGACGCTGTCCACATTGGCGCCCATGAGCGCGGATGCGACTCGCTTCGTCACGTACAGGAACGACGGAACCGAAGGCGCCGTCGCGTCCCGCTTCAGCAGCTGGCTGGGGAATTGATAGAGCCGGATCATCTGCGGCGGTGTGACGTCGAGGCCGGCGACCGCAATACCAGCGGCGGTCGCGTAGAGACGAGCAACCGCGCCGCGATTCACTCCGCCCGGCGAGCCCTGGTTGTACCCATTCGGATTGACATTCAGCACAACCAGCTTTCCGGCGACCAACCCAGGATCGACCAGCGAGCTCGAGTTGCCCCAGGTTCCGCCATAGATCGCCTGAACGCCGTCGAGACCGCGAGCGCCCGCCCCCTGATCGCGGACGACGTAATCCGTCCACGGAGCGAACGATGCGGAGCCGACTGCCAGTTTCGACGCCGCGTCGTACGCGCGCACGACGACATTGACCTTCTGGAAGTAAGTGCCGTTGTCGCCCATCGGCACGAGGCCGAGGCGTTTCGCCTCGCTCGCGATGTACTCGACGCCCTTCACGTTGCCGGCAGTGCCGAGAAGCCTGCCCCGCAACGAATCATCGGCGAAGATGTAGACTCTGCTGGCGAGATCCGCCGGCGTGATCGCCGACGTCGTCGGGGTCGCGGCACGGGTGCGCCCGCGCATCAGGAAGTCCCAGTTAGGCGTCGACGCCTGCTGCGCGGCGGCAGTGCCTGCGAGCAGGAGAGCGCCGAGGATAGCTGTCGATCTGAAAACGAGATTTCTCATGGAGGCGTGTTCGCAGGGGATGGAGCGGTGGGGGGGGTCAGCTATACAACGGGCTAGACCGGTCGACAATTAGACACCACCCGAGGGCTAAAGTGTCTAAAATGACCTGGTGCGTGGGCTACCCTACGAAAATAACCGGTGTTAAGTGTCGTCCCGCCTCAGGCAAGGCTGGCAAATCCGTGCACCCGTCTGTATGCTCAAGGAGCTCCCTTACGACTCAATGAGGCTGCCCATGCGTTCTATTTTCCTCGCCGTTGTCGCTCTGCCAATCGCCAGCTCACTCGTCATTGCCCAGGCCGAGCCGAAGACGCCACTCCAGGTGACGGAGTGGACCGTGCCCTGGGAGAAAACCAGGCCGCGTGATCCGTATCTCGACAGTCAGGGGCGCGTGTGGTTCGTCGGGCAGACAGGGAATTACATCGCCTACCTCGACCCGACATCGGGTCAGTTCAAGCGCTATGAGATCGAGGAAGGAACCAATCCGCACAATCTGATCGTCGATAAATCGGGGCGAGTGTGGTTCGCTGGAAACCGCAACGCGCGCATCGGCGCGCTCGACGCGACGAGCGGCAAGAGCACGATCTACCCGATGCCTGGTGGGTCGCCGCGCGATCCCCATACGCTGGTGTTCGACAAGAAGGGTGATATCTGGTTCACTGCCCAGCGCGGCAATGCCGTCGGCCACGTCTCGACGAAAACCGGGAAGGTGCGCGTAGCGAAGGTTCAGACGGAGAACGCTCTTCCCTATGGAATCGTGGTCGATCAAGAGGATCGGCCGTGGTTCGTGGAATTCGGATCGAACAAGCTCGCGACGATCGATCCGGCTACACTCGCCATCAAGGAGTATCCTCTCCCCAACCAGAGTACGCGCGCACGACGGCTCGAGGTAACGTCCGACGGGGCGATCTGGTATGGAGATTACACGCGCGGAAAGCTGGGCCGGTTCGATCCGAAGAGCGGTGCGGTGAAGGAGTGGCCGATGCCGAGCGGAGCACGGTCGCTTCCGTACGCGATGGCGGTCGACGAACGCGATAGACTCTGGATAGTGGAAACGGGTATTCAGCCGAACCGACTCGTCGGGTTCGACACGAAAGCGGAGGCGTGGATCTCGGATACTCCGATCGCGGAGAGCGGCGCTCGCACCGTGAGACACATGATATACCACGCGCCTACGCGCACGCTGTGGTTCGGAACGGACGCGAACACCATTGGGCGCGCGCGGGTTCCGTAGACCGCACCCTGCCGCGTACGGCTGGCATCTCTGTATGGGGAGGTGAGGGTGTCCTCTTCGGCGGCTACGCTCGCTCGGGCGGAGCCCAGAGCGCGACCGCCCGCTCCGCGGGGAGGTCGCT
>CAYMKQ010000052.1:0-14955 GCA_964391175.1 uncultured Gemmatimonadaceae bacterium
GTGGCGCGCCCGGTGGACCGGGTGGCGCGCGTGGCGACGGCCAGGGCGGCTCCCGTGGCGGTGGCCGCGGACGCGATGGCAAGCCTCGCGACCGTGAAGGCGGACGCGGCGACGGCGGCAGCGAGCTGGTCGAGAACGTGATCGCGATCAATCGCGTCGCGAAGGTCGTGAAGGGCGGACGCCGCTTCTCCTTCAACGCCCTCGTCGCGGTTGGAGATGGTCAGGGCCGCGTGGGTTTCTCCACCGGTAAGGCGAACGAAGTTTCGGAAGCGGTCCGCAAGGCCGTCGATGGCGCCCGCCGCAACATGGTGAGTATTCCGATGACTGGTGGAACGATTCCCCACGAAGTCGTCGGCTCGCACGGCGCCGGAAGGGTTCTGATGAAGCCGGCGGCGCCGGGAGCAGGCGTGATTGCGGGCGGCGCGGTGCGCGCGATCATGGAATGCGCCGGTATCGCCGACATTCTCACGAAGAGCCTCGGCTCGACGAATCCGCACAACATGGTGCTGGCCGCGCTACACGGCCTTCAGCAGCTGACGACGGTCGAGCAGATCGCGCGTGAGCGCGGCGTCGAAGTCTCGAGCATCGGTTATCGCTCACGCGCCAAAGTGAAGGAGCTCGCGCATGGCTAGAACGCACGTCTGGTGGAACACGAGGGGGCCGAAGACAACCCCCAAGGAGACCATCACCGAGGGAAAGGTTCGCATCAAGCAGGTGAGAAGCGGCATCGGCCACTCCTGGCGGATGCGGCGGACGCTCGAGGCTCTCGGCCTCAGGCATCACCAGGCTGAAGTGATCAAGCAGGACTCGCCCGCGCTGCGCGGACAGCTAAAGCACGTGCGTCACCTGGTCGAAGTGACGCCGATAGAGGAATAGGAGAGTGGCCAACAAGACGAAGGAGCCGGTGGAAAAGCTTGAGAAGCTTGACAAGATCGGCCTGCACAATCTGGTTCCAGCCCCCGGATCTCACCGGAATCGCAAGAGACTCGGACGTGGTCCGGGCTCGGGCACCGGCAAGACGTCGGGCAAGGGACACAAGGGCATCAAGGCGCGAGCCGGCCACCACGGACCGGGTGGCGGCAAGCCACGGTTCGAGGGGGGGCAGATGCCGCTCACGCGCCGCATCCCGAAACGCGGCTTTACGAATATCTTTCGTGTCGAGCACCAGGTCGTCAGTCTCGATGATCTGGCGCGTCTGCCGAAGGACTCCGAGGTGACGGAAGAGACCCTCACCCAAGCGGGATTGATCCGCAAGGGAAAGGGTCCGGCAAAGCTCCTCGCCAACGGTGACGCCGCGAAAGGCGTTACGGTTCGCGGCGTCAGGATGAGTGCTGGTGCCCGGCAGAAAATCGAAGCGGCCGGAGGCCGTGTAGAGGACTAAATGGCTCAATCAGCCCCCGCGGCGGCAGTCAGCAACATCTACAACACGCCTGAGCTGCGTGAGAAGATCGTTTTCACGTTCATCTGCCTGGTCATCTACCGGGTTGGCGCGCACATCACCGCGCCGGGCGTCGATGTAGTGGCCCTCGTGGACTTCTTCAAGAATCAGGGCGGGGGCGGACTCCTCGGGCTCTACGACCTGTTCGTAGGCGGCGGACTCTCGCAGGCGACTGTTTTCGCGCTGGGCATCATGCCCTACATCTCGGCCAGCATCTTCATGCAGATCGCCGCGGTGGTGATACCGACCGTCGAGAAGCTGCAGAAGGACGAGGAGGGCAGGAAGCGCGTGACGCAGTGGACGCGCTACATCACCGTTCTCCTGGCCATAGTCCAGGCGTACGGATTCGCCCTCTTCACGACATCGCTCGAGAACGCGGTCGCGAATCCGGGGCTCGGCTTCAAGCTTCAAATGATACTCGTGCTCACGACCGGCGCGATCTTCGTCATGTGGCTCGGTGAGCAGATCACGGAGAGAGGCCTGGGGAATGGCGCCTCACTCATTATCTTCTTCTCGATCGTCGAGAGATTCTGGCCGGGAATTTTCAGCACCGTGGGATTCGTCCGCACGCAGGTCGTGGGGCCGTTCTCATTGATCGTGCTGGGCATCGTGATGATCGGAGTCGTCGCCGGGACCGTCGCCATCACGATGGCCGCGCGGCGCGTGATGATCCAGATTCCACAGCGCACCATGGCGCGAGGCCGTCAGCGAGAAGCGGCGAAGAACTTCATTCCTCTGCGGGTGAACGCGGCGGGCGTCATGCCGATCATCTTCGCATCCTCGGTGATCGTCGTTCCCGGCGCAATAGCCCAGTTCAGCGGCAATGAGAACGCGCGGATCATGTCCGAGTCCTTCCAGCCCGGCACCTTGCTCTATTACGCGCTGTCAGCCGTGCTCATCGTGTTCTTCACCTACTTCTACACGTCGATCATCTTCAACCCGGTCGACATCTCGGAGAATCTGAAGAAGCAGGGCGGATTCATTCCGGGGGTGAAGCCGGGCGCGAGGACGGCCGAGTACATCGATCACGTCGTCTCGCGCATCACGTTCACTGGGGCGATCTTCCTCGCGTTCATCGCGCTGCTCCCGGTATTCCTCGCCGACCTGATCGCCGTGCCGTTCAGCTTCGGCGGAACATCGCTGCTCATCGTGGTCGGTGTGGCGCTGGACACGCTGGCCCAGGTTAACCAGCACCTGCTGCTGCGAAAATACGACGGGTTCATGAAGAAAGGCCGGGTGCGATTCCGGGGGCGGACAGCGGGCGGGTCTTTCTAGGACGGGCTTCGAGGCCGGGCTGGCTTACGGAACTGCAACTGAGAAACGCTAAGCTGCGAGCTGCCTGCCTCGAGCCGTCCGCTGCCAGCCTCAAGACTTCGGGACGTCATTGGCGCGGATCCGGACACGAGCAAATGCGGTTCGGCGACGATCGGTGGTGAGTGCGACCGGCGTTGTTGCGCTGGTCGAACAGTCAGTGTCGTAGGCTGCTCGCGGCTGACCGCTGGTAGCTGTTAGCTCGCAGCTTATCGTTTCTCAGTGGTAGTTCAACCCAGCCACCGTGACCCCGATGCCCTTCTCATGATTGTCGTGCTGCTCGGCCCGCCCGGCGCGGGAAAGGGAACTCAGGCGGACAGGCTCGCCGCGCATCTCGGCATCCCGAAGATCGCGACCGGCGATGTCCTCCGCGGCGCACTGCGAGACGGCACTCCACGTGGGCTCGAGGCGAAGGCGTACATGGACCGCGGCGACCTCGTGCCGGATTCTGTGATTCTCGGTATCCTTCGGGATGTGATGAGTGCGCCCGCCGCGAAAAAAGGCGCCATCCTGGATGGCGCCGTGCGTACGGTGCCCCAGGCCGAGGGCCTCGGCATCATGCTCGCCGAGCTGGGGCGGAAGGTCGACAAGGTGTTGCTTTTCGACGTTCATGATGACGAGCTGGTGAGGCGGTTGAGCGGGCGGACTGTCTGCCAGAACTGCCAGACTCCGTACATGGGCCGCGAGCCCGGCTCCAAGTGCGAGAAGTGCGGTGGCACTCTTGTGCGGAGAAAGGACGACGAGCCCGAGGCGACCCGCAATCGACTCGAGGTCTATCGTGCACAGACCAAGCCGGTGATAGGCTGGTACGGAGACAATGGGATGAAGGTTCTCTGGATCGACGCGGACGGATCCGTCGATGAGGTGACAGCCCGCGCCCTCAAGGCGCTGGAGAAATGATCCAGATCAAGTCGCCGCGCGAGATCGAGATCATGGCGCGTGGCGGCGAGATACTGGCGGCGACCGTCAGCCTGCTGGAGGAGAGCGTCCGGCCGGGAATGACGACGCTCGAGCTCGACAAGATCGCCGAGGATTTCATCAAGAGCCACCCGGGTGCGGTTCCGGCGTTCAAGGGGCTGTACAACTTTCCCGCGAGCATCTGCACATCGATCAACCAGGAGATCGTGCACGGAATTCCGTCGAAGAAGCGCGTGATCGAGGAGGGCGACATCGTCTCGATCGACATCGGCGTGAAGCTCGACGGCTATTACACGGACGCGGCGACCACCGTCGCGGTCGGCAAGGTAGATGCGCAATCCCGGAAGCTGCTGGAAGTCACCCGCAAAGCGCTCGCCGCCGGGATCGCCGCGGCAAGGCCCGAGAATCACCTGGGTGACATCGGTGCGGCGGTTCAGGGCGTCGTCGAAGCGGCCGGTTTCAGCGTGGTTCGAGATCTGGTCGGGCACGGCATCGGAGTGGGATTTCACGAGGAGCCGCAGGTCCCCAACTATGGAAAGCCGAAGCGGGGCGTGCGGCTGACTCCCGGACTCACCATCGCCATTGAGCCAATGGTGAACGTTGGCAAGCCCGCGACGAGGACGATGCCCGACCGGTGGACGGTCGTGAGCGTGGACGGCACGAGGTCGGCGCACTTCGAGCACACCGTGGCGGTCACCGAGAATGGACCGCGGGTGCTGACGGCGCTGACGAGCTAGACGGGGCTCAGCGCAAAAACGGCGATGTGAATCTTCTAGCCAGACAGCGCCCGCTCGACGGACGCTCGGGCTTTGTCAGCGAGCTGTGTCGCTTCGCCCACGAGCTTTTCCGCTTCACGCAGCAACCCCGCACCCTTCGGCTTGTGATCCAGCGCCTGCACGTTGACACGAACGTTGTAAGCCGCGCCCCTGCATGCTGCTTCGGCGAGTAGCGCAGCCACTCCCGCGTCTGTCACCGCGTTGGTGTTGCCCTTCTCGGCGACAAGTAACGCGAGCTGCGCGACTTCCACGCATGCGCGGGCCGTCTCGAGTGGAACCTGTGCGGCGCCGAGCAGCGCGCTGGTAACGGCCTCGGAGCGACGAGCGGCAGCGTCAGCGGGCTCTTTCGGAAGCTTGTACGCTTCCGAGACCCTCGAGTAGGCTTCCGCGTCGCGCTTGACCAGCGCGGACAACGCGTTGCCGAGCGAGACGGCTTTGAGCGCCGCTTCCTTCATTTCAGTGTCCACCGCGGCGTACTTTTTCTTTCCGACGGTGAGACCGGCCACCATCTGCGCGAGTGCCGCCGCCAGCGCACCGGCATGTGCCGCGACGCTCCCACCACCGGGCACCGGATTCGATGAGGCGACCGACGCCAGGAATCCGCTCAGGCTCTCACCCCCGCTCATCACCTCGCGTACCTGACGCTCCAGGATCTGCGCCGGAGTGAAGTCGCGCAGCTGCAAGTGCGCGGCGGCGGTATCGAACAGCACCCTTTCAGGCACCAATCCGACGATCTCACTCCAGGTAACCTGCGCGCCCTCTGCCTCCGCCTTCATCTTCACGAAATCGAACGCGTGGTGGAGGGGGGTCTTCTCAGTGTCCGTAAGGTTCATCGAGACCTGCGCCTGGCCATCGACATCGAGGCCCAGGCCCTTCACGTAACGGAACCCGCCCGACGATCCCCGCACCGCCTTGGCGACACTCTTCGCGATCGGCAGGTTCGAGGAGGGGCCGAGGTAGACGTTGTAGGCGACGAGGAAGGGACGTGCTCCGATCGCGACTGCGCCGCACGTCGGATGAATGCGCGCGGGTCCGAAATCCGGGTTACGCGCGGGGTTCTTCCCCAGCTCCTCGCGCAGCCCCTCGAATTCACCTCGCCTGATGTCGGCGAGATTCTCGCGCGAAGGCTGTGTAGCGGCGCGCTCGTAGAGATAGACCGGAATCTCGAGCTCGCGCCCGACCCGCTCGCCCAGCGCGCGCGCGAGGGCGATGCAGTCCTCCATCGTCGTTCCTTCCAGGGGGATGAATGGAACGACGTCCGTCGCGCCGATGCGGGGATGCTCCCCCGTGTGTGAGCAGAGATCGATCTCTTCCGACGCGGCCCTGATTCCGGCGAATGCGGCATCGACCGCGCGCTCGACCGGGGCGACGAAGGTGATTACGGAGCGGTTGTGCGACGCGTCCGACGAGACATCGAGGACGGAGACCCCGTCGACTCCGGCGATCGCGGCGCGGATCGCGGCGACCACCTCAGGTCTGCGGCCCTCGGAGAAATTCGGAACGCATTCGACCAGCTTCATTCGCTCTTTCCGGTAGTCATGTTCACTCGCCTCAGGGTCTGCAGGAGCCACGCGTGCATCGCGGGATTGCCAGCGACGAATGCCCCAGCCGACAGAGCCGCCGGGCCGCCCTCCAGGTCCGTCACGATGCCTCCAGCCTCCCGCACGAGCAGAATGCCGGCGGCCACATCCCACGGGGCCAGCACGAGCTCCCAGAACGCATCGAACCTGCCGCAGGCGACGTTGGCCAGATCGAGCGCCGCTGATCCGGCGCGACGAATTCCGGCTGTTCCGCGCATCACCAAACTGAACTGGTCGAGGTAGAGTGGCAACTTCTCGACGGTCTTGAACGGAAAGCCGGTACCGATCAGAGCCCGTGCCGGCTCTCGCAGCCTCGACACCGCGATGCGGTGTCCATCGCGAAACGCGCCGCCGCCTCTACGCGCGGTGAATTCTTCGCCCCGCGCCACGTTCAGGACGACACCGGCGCACAGCACCCCGTCGCGCGCCGCGGCAATCGACACCGCGTACTCCGGATAGCCGTGCAGAAAATTCGTGGTTCCGTCGAGCGGGTCGGCGATGAAGACGACACCAGAGCCCGAGAGCGCCGTGGGAGACAGTTCCTCTCCGAGCAGACTCGCGCCCGCGCATCGGCGACCGACTATCTCCGCGATGCGATGCTCGGCGGACTTGTCGACCTCGCTGACAAAGTCGGACCGTCCCTTCGACTCCCAGACGAGTCTCCCTCGCTGCGCGGTCGCGTCGCGAATTACTTCGGCGGCGGCGCGCGACGCCTCGAGTGCGATGTCGAGTAGCTCCGCGTCGCCCGCATCAGTTTCCAAGGTTGCTTGCAACTCCTCTCTCTCACTCCTTAATTTCGCGGAATGTCCCGCATCTTCAGCGGCATTCAGCCCTCGGGCTCGCTTCACATCGGAAACTATCTCGGAGCGGTCAAGAACTGGGTTGAATTGCAGCGCACCCACGAGTCGTTTTTCTGTATCGTGGACTACCACGCCATCACCGTTCCTTACGAGCCCTCCGACCTTCGCGCGCGAACCGCTGAGATGGCGTTGTCCCTGCTCGCGGCGGGCATCGATCCGTCCAGATGCACGCTGTTCGTGCAATCGAAGGTGCCGGAACATACCGAGCTGGCGTGGATATTCAACACGCTCACACCACTCGGAGAGCTGGAGCGGCAGACGCAGTTCAAGGAGAAGGCGAGCAGAGAGAAGAGCGTTTCCGCCGGACTGCTGAATTATCCGGTGCTTCAGGCCGCGGACATTCTATTGTATCGGGCGGAGCTCGTACCAGTGGGAGAGGATCAGCTCCAGCACCTCGAGCTGTCGCGCGAGATCGCCCGCAAGTGGAACGCGCGCTTCGACAAGCGGACCCACGTCGAGAGCGTCGCCGCCCGTCTCAAGGGAGAGGCCAAGGGCTTTTTCCCCGAGCCGAAAGGGCTGATGACGCCAACACGCCGCATCGTGGGTCTCGATGGCAAGGCCAAGATGTCCAAGTCGCTCGGCAACACCGTCGACCTTCTGGAGGAGCCGGACGAAATCTGGGAGAAGCTGCGGCCCGCCGTGACCGACCCGAAAAGGGTGCGTCGCACGGACCCCGGCACGCCCGAGGTGTGCAACATCTACCACCTGCACCAGGCATTCAGTCCGCCCGAGACTGTCGAGCACGTCGCCGTCCAGTGCAGGACCGCGGGATGGGGCTGCCTCGACTGCAAGAAGGTCCTGCACGAGTCGATGGAAAGGGAGCTCGTGCCGATTCGCGCGCGAGCGAGAGACATCGCGGCCTCGCCCGAAAAGGTGGCCAACGTGCTGGCGGCCGGTGCGGATCACGCGCGATCCATCGCGCGAGCCACGATGAAAGTCGTCAAGGACAAAATGGGGCTGGCGTAGCTCGCGCGAGATGGCGAGCGCGGAGGTCATCGACAGAGCGCGCGATCTGCTCGTCCGGCTTTCGCGCGCGCCGAGGTTCGCGGGCAGCTCGGAGGAGACCGCCGTGCGAGCGTTGTGCAGGGCGGAGCTGGAGCACGCCGGCTTCCGATGCCGGGAGCTGGCATTCGATTATTCGCAGTGGCCGGGGCGTTGGGGTACTCCGGTCGCGGCGGCGGTCCGGGCCGCGGTCATTTTTCTCATGGCGTCCATGGCCGATCATGCAGGCCCATTTTCCGCGTTGCTCCTCGGGGGAGCGATCCTCGGCGCTCTTCTCCTTGCCTTGCGCGATGCGAGGCGACGCTGGGTTTCCGCTTTCCCGCTTCAGCGGGCGAGCGCCGTGAACCTCGAGGCCACGCGCGGCGCGCCCTCACTCTGGCTCGTCGCCCATCTCGACTCGAAATCCCAGACGGTCCCAATGCTGCCTCGGATCGCGAGCGCTATCGCGTTGAACGCCATTACCGCACTCACCTTTCTGGTGCTTCTGCTCGACCTGGGAGGCCTGGCTGACTCGAGGGACGTCTGGTGGTGGGTCGTGGCCGCGGCGTGGGTCGCGGCAATCCCATCGGTTCTCTGCTTCGTGCGCAATGAGTCTCCCGGCGCTGTAGACAACGCGAGCGGCGTAGCGGCGGTGCTCCTCGCCGCGCAGGAAGTCCCGCGGAACCGCAGCCTCGGCGTTCTCCTGACGAGCGCCGAGGAGCTCGGCCTGGCTGGTGCGCGAGCGTGGGCGGAACGCGCGAGATCCGAAGCCATCATGATCAACTGCGACACGATCGATGAGTCGGGCGCCTGGCTTTGCATGTACACCGGGCGCCGGCCACGAAAATTGCTCGCTGGGGTCGAAACAACCGCCGGGCGTCTGCGGCTCAATTTGCGGTCACGCCGTCTCATTCCCGGAATTCTCGCCGACAGCATCGCGTTTGCCGACAAGGGGCTCCAGGCAGTCACCGTGAGCCGCGGAACTCTGTCCACACTCGCGCGCATCCATACCCGGCGCGATAATTCAGCCGCACTTACGGGGAGCGGGGTCGCGGAAGGATCGGCCCTGCTCGCCGCTCTAGCCAGGGAGCTGGGCTGATGGCGCTACTGTTGCTGGCTGCTGTGATCCTGTTGTCGCTCATCCTGATCGTCCTCGGGCTCCCCGGGCTCTGGATCATGGTGGCGACGGCGGTCGCCTATAATATGATTGTTCCGGGCGAGCCGATCGGATGGTTCACCCTGGTGGCCGTCAGCGTTCTTGGCCTGGTGGCCGAAGTGCTGGAGTTCACGCTCTCGGGACGGTACGCGCGGAAGTACGGTGGGTCGCGGCGTGCCGGCTGGGGGGCGATCATTGGTGGCATCGTCGGAGCAGTTGTCGGATTCCCGGTCCCCATCATCGGACCGATAATCGGCGCGTTTGTCGGGTCATTCGTGGGTGCGCTCGTTGCGGAGATGACGGCCGGCTCGACCGCGGGCGATGCAACCCGCGTCGCGAAGGGGGCATTGATCGGCCGCGTCGTATCGACCGTCCTCAAGATCGGGATAGGCTTCGCGATCGGCGCCTGGATTTTCATTGCGGCGATGAGGTAGACCACTGATAGCATCAGGCTCATGAACGAGACCGAGCGCTCGAGCGAGCGGAACGAGTCCCAGGCGGCTGCGACGGCGCCGGAGGGCAAGTACGTCTACTGTATCATTCGCCTCGACCGGTCGCGGGAATTCGGAGAGATCGGAATCGGCGGTGGCGCTCGCGTCTTCACGATCAACCACAACGACCTGGCCGCCGTGGTGAGTGACACCCCGATCGTGATTTACGATCCGACCCGCGAAAATGTGCTCGCCCACGAATTCGTGAACGAGACCGTGATGCGCGAGTTCACGCTCATACCCATGTCGTTCGGAACCGTCTTCCGCTCCGAGAAGGACGTGTCGGCCCTGCTCAAGTCGACGTACCAGGTCTTCACCGATGTGCAGGCGGGTGAGCTAGAGAAGGCCAAGCGGCTGAAATCGGAATTCCTCGCCAGCATGTCGCACGAGCTCAGGACGCCCATCAACGCCCTGATCGGCTACGCATCTCTGATGCTGGACCGGATCTACGGAGACCTTACACCGCGCCAGGAAGAGGGGCTCCAGCGCATTCAGAGCGCGGCACAGCACCTCCTTGCACTGATCAACGACATCCTCGACCTCGCGAAGATCGAGGCCGGCCGCATGCCGCTCCACCTTGAGGAGGTCACGCTCGCCGACATCATGACGGAGATCTCCCAGCAGATCGAGCCGATGGTCAAGAAGAAAGATCTCTCTTTCAACATCGAGCTGCCGTCGAGAAGTCTGGCCCTGCGTACCGACCGCACGAAGGTGAAGCAGATCCTGCTCAATCTCCTCTCCAACGCCGTGAAGTTCACGCACACGGGAGGCATCTGGATCACGGTGTCGAAGGACGAGGAGGACCTGCGCTTCGATGTGCGAGATACCGGCATCGGAATCCGGGAAGCTGACCTGGACGCGATCTGGGAAGACTTCCGCCAGGTCGATCAGTCGCGAACCAGGGAGTTTGGCGGCACGGGACTCGGCCTGAGCATCACGCGCAAGCTCGTCGACGGTCTGGGCGGCCACGTGTTCGCGGAGAGCGTCTACGGGAAGGGCTCGACCTTTACCGTGGTGCTGCCGATTCGGAGCGTCGTTCGCCCCGACGATCCGCCTCGCGTCGTCGACCAGGGCCCTCGGCAGCGTTGACACTCAGCCCCTGACGGGTAGATTGAACCAACGCCCCGCAGCTGTCGGGGCGTTTTGCTTTTCCATGACCCTCGCCTCTCCCGACCTCTCCCAACTCCCGATGACCACCGAAGCGATGAATCCCGCCGCGTCCGAACGGACGGCGCGGTAGCGATGTTCGACTCCAGGACGCGCACAATCGTCGTGGTGGGAGCGCAGTGGGGCGACGAGGGAAAGGGGAAGCTCGTGGACGTGCTTGCCGAGCGAGCCGACTGGGTGGTTCGCTACCAGGGTGGAGCGAACGCGGGGCACACGGTGCACATTGGCGACAAATCGTTCGTGCTTCACCAGATCCCGAGCGGAATACTTCACCCCGGCGTGCGGTGCGCGATCGGCAACGGCGTCGTCCTTGATGTGGAGACGCTGTTCGCGGAGATCGACGAGCTCGTGTCCGATGGCATCGATGTCGAGGGCAGGCTCTACGTCAGCGACCGCGCGCACCTGGTGCTTCCGTATCACAAGCTCGTCGACGGCCAAAGCTCCGCGAGCAAGGAGATCGGAACCACCGGTCGCGGAATCGGCCCGGCATACGAGGACAAATTCGGACGGCGCGGAATCCGGGTGCTGGATCTGAGAAATCCGATACGTCTGAAAAAGCTCGTCGAGCGTGGCGTGGCGCACGCCAACACACAGCTTGCCGTCTCGGGTGCGAAGCGGGCGGACGCAGACGAGACTCTCGCCGTGCTGGAGCGTTTCACGGCACGCCTTCTGTCGCTCGCCGAGGACGTAGGACTCAGGATTCACCGGGCGATCTCCGGCGGAGCCGCTGTATTGCTCGAGGGAGCGCAGGGGTCGCTGCTCGACATCGATCACGGCACCTATCCATATGTCACATCGAGCAGCACTACATCAGGTGGCGCGGCGACCGGTGTGGGCATTGCGCCGAAGGAGCTCGACTCGGTGATCGGCGTGGTGAAGGCGTACACGACGCGCGTCGGCAATGGGCCGCTGCCCACGGAATTCGACGAGCCACTTGCCACCGAGGTGCGAACGCTCGGCAACGAGTTCGGCGCGACGACGGGGCGTCCGCGCCGCTGTGGATGGTTCGACGGCGTCGTGGTGCGTTACGCGGCGCGCGTGAACGGGCTCACCGACCTGGCGGTGACGAAGCTCGACGTTCTTGACACCCTCGATCGCATTGGCCTTTGCACCGGCTACGAATCGGACGGCGAGGTGCACGAGGAGTTCCCGGGCGACCTGAGCGTGCTCGATCGCGCCGTTCCGCGCTACGAATGGTACGATGGCTGGAAGAGCTCGACCGCGGGCGCGCGCAAGCTCACTGATTTGCCAAACGAAGCGCGGCGGTACCTCGATCGCATCGAGGCACTCGTCGAGACGCCGATCACCTACGTGAGCGTGGGAACCCGCAGGGACCAGATCATCGGGCTGTAAGCGCGCCCCGGGGGGGGAGTTTTCTCGATGGCAGTATATTTCCCAGCCTATGCCTCCCCCCAGCCCGCCGGACGTCATGGAGAAGCTCGTTTCGCTGTGCAAGCGGCGCGGCTTCATCTTCCAATCATCCGAGATCTACGGAGGAACCGGCTCCGTGTGGGACTACGGTCCACTCGGCGTCGAGCTGAAGAAGAATCTCAAGGAGCGCTGGTGGCACGCGATGGTGCGCGCGCGTAACGACATCGAGGGTCTCGACGCCGCGATTCTCATGCATCCGAGAGTGTGGGAGGCGAGCGGACACGTGAGCGGCTTCGTCGACCCGCTCGTGGATTGCCGCAACTGCAAGAAGCGATTTAAGGCCGACGATCCAAAAATAAAGGGGACGCCCGGCACCCCCGATGCCCAGTGTCCGGCGTGCGGGATGAAGGGATCTCTCAGCGAAGCGCGGCAGTTCAACCTGATGTTCAAGACATTCATGGGCCCTGTCGAGGACTCCGCCGCCGTTGTGTATCTGCGCCCCGAGACCGCGCAGGGCATTTACGTCAACTTCCTGAACGTCCAGCAGTCGACACGCCAGAAGGTGCCGTTCGGGATCGCCCAGATCGGCAAGGCGTTTCGCAACGAAATCACGCCGGGAAACTTCATCTTCCGCACGCGCGAATTCGAGCAGATGGAGATGCAGTTCTTCGTCGAGCCCGGCACGGACATGAAGTGGCTCGAATACTGGAAGGCACAGCGCATGGAATGGCACCGCGGTCTGGGACTCGCGGAGAACCGGCTTCGGTTCCACGAGCACACGAAGGAAGAGCTCGCCCATTACGCGCGCGCCGCGTTCGATGTGCAGTTCGATTTCGGTGGAACGCTCGGCTTCCAGGAGATAGAGGGCGTGCACAATCGTGCCGACTTCGATCTGAAGCAGCACCAGGAGTTCTCCGGGAAGAAGCTCGAGTACTTCGATCAGCCCAACAACAAGCGGTTCTTGCCGTTCGTGGTCGAGACTTCGGTCGGCGCGGACCGCACCACGCTCGCGGTGCTGGTGAATGGATACCGTGAAGAGTCGGTCGAGGGGGAGGCCGAGGGACGGACCGTGCTCGGGCTCGACGCTTCGCTCGCGCCGATCAAGGCAGGCGTGTTTCCCTTGGTGAAAAAGGATGGGATGCCGGAGATGGCTCATCGCATCGCGGACGAGCTGCGCGGAGCGTTTCCGGTGTTCTATGATGACAGCGGCGCGATTGGCCGCCGGTATCGCCGGCAGGACGAAGTTGGAACGCCGTTCTGCATCACCGTCGACGGCGAATCGCTGACGAGCGGCGACGTGACGGTAAGAGATCGCGACACCCTCCAGCAGGAGCGCGTTGACGCAGCCCGGCTCCGCGCATACGTCGCTCAAAAGCTCGCATCGTGAGCCAGCTGACCCTTCAGCACCTGCGAGCTGAAGGGCAGGCTTTCATGGAAGCGATATCGCGTGAGGGCTATCTCGCGTATTCCGGTCAGAAGCAGACGGCGGAGCTCCAGCCCATCTACAAGCGATACGAGGGCGTACTCGGCCGCGATGCGCTCGAGCTCACGCTCGAGGCCTTTCGCGCCGCCCCCGAGCGGACCGATGAGAAGCGCTCCGCGCAATGGCTGCTGGAATGGGAGATCGAGTCACAGGCCGCCAAGCCCCTCGCTGCCCTCGACGAGCGCGAGATCGAGTGGGAGAACTCCGCCGTAGTCCGCTCGCCCGATGGGCGACTGATTCAGTACCATTCCGTTCCGATCGAGATCGCCAACACCCGGGACCGCGCGCTACGGCTCGCGCTCGATGCGGCACGCGCGAAGCTGGTTGAGGCGGAGCATGCTCCCCTCAGGAGGGAGCGCCTCGAGCGGGAGAAGGATTACATCGAGTCGATAGGAATCGCGGGCGATTACAACAGCTCATTCGAAGCTGTGACCGGAATCTCACTGAGCGGTCTCGCGCGCGATTGCGAGCGGTTCCTTCGTGACACGCAGGCGATGTGGGATGACACGTTGCCACGCGTGCTGAAGCGGTCGCTGGGAATCAAGCGGGCGGACGCGAAGCGCGCGGATGCCCTCGCGCTCTTCCGGGCTTCCGAGTTCGACGACGCGTTCCCCGGGAATCAGCTGGAATCGGTCGTGAGGCGACAGGTCACGGAGATGGGAGTCGATCCGACGGCCGACGGCCGTATCATCCTCGATCTGGGCGACCGCGAAGGGAAGCGCGCGCGCGCGTTCTGCTCGCCGGTGCGTGTTCCGCAGGAGGTGTACCTCGTTCTCCGGCCGCACGGTGGCCAGAGCGACTACAGCACGCTCCTCCACGAGATGGGACACGCGCTTCACTTCGCCTACGCCCGGGCCGATTATCCATTCGAGTTCAGGTGGCTCGGCGACAATTCGGTCACCGAGTCCTACGCGATGCTGTTCGACCATCGCATGCAGGACAAGGGTTGGCTCATGCGCTACACGCAGCTGGGCGCGAACAGGGTCGGGAAGTTCCTGCGCAGGGCCGGATTCGAAGAGCTCCATTTCCTGCGGCGATACTGCGCCAAGCTGCTGTATGAAAAGGCGCTCTACGGCGGGGAGATCCCATGGCGGCAGCTGCCGGATCTCTACGTCACGCTTCTGACCAGCGCGACTGGCTTCGAGTACAACGCGGCAGACGCTTTCGTCGATGTCGATCCGAGGTACTATTCAGCGCGATATCTGCGAGCATGGCAGCTTCAGTCGGTGCTCGATGAGTATCTCGTCGGCAACTTCGACGTCGACTGGTTCCGGAATCCCGGCGCGGGTCGGTTTATGGTCGACGAGCTCTTTTCCGAAGGGCAACGTGAGACCGCGGAAGAGGTCGCGCGCCGCACGGGCGCGCCGGCGCTCTCGTTCCGGCCGCTGGAGCGCAAGATCGAAGAGCTGCTCGTCGCCTAGCC
>CAYMKQ010000053.1:0-14854 GCA_964391175.1 uncultured Gemmatimonadaceae bacterium
CTCCGCCGTTCATTTCATTCCGATCATCACCACGGTCGTCGCGCTTGCGTTCGCGACGGCCGTGTTTCGTCGCTGGCGTGCCCGCGGCGGGGCGCATCTTCTGTGCTGGGCGATCGGGCTCCTCACCTACGCCGCCGGCACCATCACCGAGTCCGCGACGACGCTCTTCGGATGGTCCGAGCCCGTGTTTCGGCTCTGGTACATCACGGGCGCGTTGATGGGTGGCGCGCCGCTGGCCCAGGGATCGGTGTACCTCCATCTCCGGCGGCGGACGGCCAACCGGCTGAGTATCGTGCTGATCTCCGCCATCTCGTTCGGCGCGGTGGCGGTGCTTCTGACCCCGATCAACTACGCGCTGGTCGAGCCGTTCCGCCCGACCGGAAAGGTGATCGTGTGGCAGTGGGTGCGGATGATCAGCCCGTTCATCAATCTGTACGCCGTGATCTTTCTGGTCGGCGGGGCGATCGTGTCGGCGATTCGATTCCGGCGCAACGAAGGCACGTATCACCGGTTCCTCGGCAACGTCTACATCGCGATCGGCGCCATCCTTCCCGGCATCGGCGGCGCCTTCACTCGGTTCGGCTACACCGAGGTCCTGTACGTCACGGAGCTGGTCGGACTCCTGCTCATCTACGCTGGGTATCGCCTGAACATCGGCTCGAAGGTCATTCCGAGCGCGTCGTGATCGTCAGCGAACGACGGCGAGGCGCGGCTGTGCGCCGGTCTTCGAAGGTCAAATTGTATTAGAACCGATGCGTTCTCCGTCGCCGACGGGGGCTACCTCACCCGCCGCAGCAGCTCGCCTACGCGATCCCACCCGCCGTCGATCCGCCACTCGACGCGCCCGCGCGAGCTGACGAGCATCACGGTGCCGCCATGCTCGATGTCGCCCGTCGTCTCGTTGCGCCGCCGGCCAATGCCGAGGGCGTCGAGCACGTGCTCCACGTCGGCCACGCTCCCCGACAGCACGCGATCGCCGGCGTCGAGGCCCCAGTGCGCGGCGAGCGATGACAAGCGGTCGGGTGTGTCACGCCACGGGTCCAGCGTTACCACCACGAGCTGCACGTCAGCACGGCCGGCGGTGCGGCGCGCGCGGCGGAGATCGTTCACCACCGTGGGACACACGGTGGCGCAGTGGCCGAACGCCACGGTGAGCAGCGCCGGCCGGCCGCGCAGGTCGGCCAACGACACGCGCGCGCCATCCTGATCGACCAGGGCCGTCGCCGGCGGTGAGAGATCGAGCCGCATCGGCACGCCCGGACCGCGTACAACCGTCGATTGGTCGCGCGCCCACGCCCGCGCCGCACGCACGCCGAGCGAAGCCACGCCCACGAGCGTCGCCGCCGCGATGCCCGCCGCGGCGAGCCGCCAGCGCCGCACCGCGTACACGCGCTCCAGATCGCGCCGGAGCGTGTGCCCCCACACCACCGCCAGCACGCCGAGCATTCCAATCGGCTCGCCGATCAACAACACCCATCCGCCGGCGTCGGGCAGACCGCCGGGCGCCGAGCCGAAACAGGCCGCGCGCGTACGCGACAGCCACTCCGGTTCCGCCGCGCCGGCCGGCCAGAGCGCCAGCGCCCACCACGCCGCCGTGATCGCGAGGACCAACAGCAGCGCGGCGAACGCCGGGCTCGGCCGCCCGGCGGGTGGGTGGGAGCGGACTACCCGATCTTCCAAAGGAAGCTCAACAGCTTCCAGTTCGTGAAATAGTAAAGCATGAACGCCAGCAGGAAGACGCCGACCAACACCAGCGTGCCCGGCGTCGGTCCCCATCGGCCATGACCCGGCGCGTGGAGCGCGGCGTTGATCTCGTCGGCGTTTGTCGCATGCACCGGCGGACGCGTGAGCCCCTGCGGCACGCCGACCACTTCCACGCCCTGTGGGAACTCCGTGATCCGCTCGCCGAAAAACACCGACTTCACGGCGATGAGAATGAACGACAGCGCGCCCGTCACGGCGATGATGCCGCCGATGCCGACCATGGCGAGGAACAAGTCCACCGCCGGGTTGAACGGAACGTCGAACGGCGCCTGCGAGAACGAGATGTCCCAGTGCCGCCGCGGTACGCCGAAGCTGCCCGCGAAGGTCATGCCCGTTTCGACCAGCAGCATGCCGCCGGCGAACATGTACGGCTGCAGCTTGGCCAGCTTCCAGAACGCCACCTTCCGCTGGAAGATGAGCGGCAGCAGGTAGTATGTGGCGCCCATGAACGCCATCGCGGTGCCGCTCACCACCGTGGCGTGGAAGTGCCCCGGAATGCGCAGCGTGTTGTGCGCGATGATGTTGATCTGCTCCGTGCCGATCGTCACGCCGGTGATTCCGCCGAAAAAGCCGAACACCACCACCGACAGGATCAGCGCCGAGAAGCCGGGATCACCCCACGGCGCGCGGCGCAGCCATCCGAACAAGCCGTCGGTGTAGCCGCGCAGCCGCATGCCCAGCTCCATTCCCGCCGGCACGGTAAAGCCGTGCACCATCGACGCGAGCACCGCCATGTACATGAAGTACGAGGTATTCACGATCTTCCACGCCGACCCAAACCCCGGATCGACGAGCAGATGGTGTGCCGACGCCAACGAGATGAACAAGATGTAGAGCACGAACGCCGAGCGACTCACTTTCTCGTTGAGCACGACGGCGCCCACCGTGAGCGCACCGAGCAAGTACCAGATCGCGACCATCGCCGCCACGTTGACCTGTTGCGCCGAGTGGCCGAGCGCCCACCAGAGCAGGCGATAGATCTGCGGATCGACCGCCGGGATCAGCCCGAGTGACCAGAGGAAGGTCGGGATGTACACCAGGGCGCCGTGCAGCAGCGTGATCGCGGCGATGATCGCCGCGGTCATCGCGCCGTAGACGACGAGGGGCATGGAACCGGTGTACGTCTTCTCCCGCTTGGCGATCGTGAGCGTGGCGAAGAACTGGCCCACCACGCCCAGCGCGCCCACGGCGAACAGGATCATGCCGAGATAGAACAGCGGGTGCGCCTTGAGCGGCGGATACGACGTGTACAGCACGTCGGCGCGGCCGCTCCACTGCATCGCTTCGACGAGCAGCGATCCGACGAGCATCAGGCCGAAGTTGAACCAGCCGTATCGTGGCGCCGCGGGTCGCGCGTTGAGCAGCACCGTGCCCGCGAACCAGAGCACCGCCATCTCGAAGTAGATGATGAAGAAGATCAGCATGTTCATGCCGTGCACGCCCAGGATGCGGTAATACCACTCCGCGGGGAGGAGGTGCACGGCCTGCCAGCGCGTGAGCACCAGCAGGAGCGCGGCGATGGCGCCCACAAGCAGCGCGACCACCGACACGACGGCGTTTACTCGGATCAGACGCTCGGCTTGGAGGTTGATCCTGCGAGCCGTCACG
Source organism: uncultured Gemmatimonadaceae bacterium (assembly GCA_964391175.1). Classification (GTDB taxonomy): domain Bacteria; phylum Gemmatimonadota; class Gemmatimonadetes; order Gemmatimonadales; family Gemmatimonadaceae; genus UBA4720. Next base: position 3,373 of record CAYMKQ010000053.1, read on the forward strand.
GGACAGGTACGATACGTCGCGGGGAAGGGGGTAGCGGTCACGGTGTACCGGCCTGGCGCATGCGCGCGGCGCCGTTGTCGGCGACCTCGCGGCCCGTGGAATCGACGACGATCATGCGGCCCACCATCGCATGATGGCCGATGCCGCAGAACTCGTTGCAGATGATGCGGAAGTCGCCCGCCGCGGTCGGCGTCACGCGCAGGCCGTAGTCATAGCCCGGCACCACCGCGAAGTTGACGTTGAGCGGATAGAGCGAGAACCCGTGATTCACGTCGAGCGAGGAGAGGTGCAACATGTACTCCTTGCCCTGCTCGAGTTTGAGAATCGGGTACCACTGGAAGGTGAGTCCCACGAGATAGACGTCGGCGCCCGGCGGCGGCTGCACGATCGGCAGCCCTCGATCCTCGCCCACCTTGTACTTCGAGGCGAAGGCCACGGTGCGCGCATAGTATGCCTGGGGGTCCACCCTGCGCCGCACGCCCGATGGATTCTGGCCACCCTTCCAATGCCAGAGCGGCATCATCGCGAACAGCACGATGCACCACGCGAACGCGATCCCAACCCAGACTTTCTCGGCCTTGTGCGCGGGCTTCCACCAGACACCCGGCACGGCGTCGAGTCCGGTATGAACTCTGGTCAGCATGAGTGCCTCTCAGGGTAGGGTGCCTTTCGGCATCGAAAGAATCTCCCACATGCCCCACGCGGTGAAGATCACGAACATCACGAGGAGTCCGAGGGCGAGGAGGAGATACATGTTGTCGAACAGCCGCTGTCCCAGCGGCGGCGTCTCGACGGATTCCTGCGAGTCAGCGGGCGACGGATCCATACGGCTTTCTCCGGGTTGAGAGACGCGCTGCGCCGATCGCCTCGCGCGCGGCGTCTGACGCGCGCGAGTTCCCGGCGAGGAGGTTGGCGACGGTCGTCTTCGTGAAGAACGCGTCAACCGGAGCGGCGACGCGCGACCAGCGCTCGTGCAGCATGCAAGGATGCTTGTCGCCGCACTGCGGACGTCCCAGGAGACAGCGCCGTTGGCCGACCGGCTCGAACGGGGCGATGACCTGGGCGAGCGTGACCTTCTTGGGTGGGGCCAAGAGCTGAAAACCACCCTTCGGACCTCGCTCGGACCGCAGTACGCCGGCCCGAACGAGGGAGTGCAGAGTCTTTGAGAGGTAGTTCCGGCGACAGCCAAGCACGACGGCGATCTCATCGACCCGCACGGGGCCGTGGTCGGCGCCGGAGGCGATGCACAGGACGGCGTGAATGGCTTGCTGAGCGGTGCTGGACAGCCACATCGAAGCGGAGTCCTCGAAAGATTCTGGCGAACATCATGTCGATATGATAAACTTTCCGCAAGTCCCACCATTCATGCGACTCCTCGAACGCGCCTCCCGCCGCTTCCTCGCCACTCTCGATGCCGCCGCCACGAGGGCGTACGGATACGCGTGGAACCCGTTCTACCAGAGCGGCACCGTCGCGGTGGCCATGCTGCTCGTGCTCATCGGCACGGGACTGTACCTCCTCCTCTTCTACCGCCTCGGTGCGCCCTCGGCCTCGGTCGCGCGCATGGCCGCCGACCCCTGGCTCGGCGCCTGGATCCGCAGTCTCCACCGCTACGCCTCGGACGTCTTCGTGCTCGCCGCCGCCGTGCACGCGCTCCGGATGTTCGCCCAGGGGCGAAGCTGGGGGGCGCGCACGTTGGCGTGGGTGTCGGGTCTGGTGTTGTTCGGCGCCGGCCTGCTCTGCGCCTGGACCGGATTCGTCATGGCGTGGGACAGCTTCGGCGAGCGGCTCGCCCGCGAGGGCGGACGCCTGCTCGACGTGCTCCCCGTGCTCTCCGAGCCGCTCAGCCGCATCTTCGCCGGCGACGGGCCGGTGCCGAGCGCCTTCTTCTTCGTGAACACGTTCATCCACATCGCCGTGCCGCTGGCCATGGGCGCGGGCCTGTGGCTGCACGTGTCCCACCTCGCACGCCCGGCGCTGTTGCCGCCGCGCCCGTTGATGTGGGGCATCATCGGCGCGCTCGTCGCCGCGGCGGTGATCGTGCCGGCGCCGCTGGGGGCGCCGGCCAACCCGTTCACGCTTGCGCCCACGACGCCCACCGATCTCGTGGCCGCGTGGTGGCTGCCGCTCTCCGAGCGTCTGTCGCCGGGCGCGGTGTGGAGCGCGGTGCTGGTCCTCTCCGCGGCCGCCCTGTTCGTGCCCCGCTTCGCGCGCCGGCCCCGCACCGGCGCTCTGGCGCCGAGCGTCGTGGACCCGCGGCTCTGCACGGGGTGCAACCAGTGTCCGCAGGACTGTCCGTGGGGCGCGATCACCATGGTGAAGCGCGACGACGACCGTCCCATGCTCGTGGCGCTCGTCGATCCAGCACGCTGCGTGAGCTGCGGCATCTGCGCCGGCTCCTGCGCGCCGATGGGCGTCGGCCCGGCGGGACGCACGGGACGCGACCAGCTCGGCGCGCTTCGCTCCCTCGTGCTCCCGGAGCTCGCGACCGCCGGCGCGAGCTCCGGCGCGCCTGGCGACTTGCCGCCGATCGTGGCCGTGTGCTGCAAGCAGGCGCCCGCGTCGCACGTCGCCGCACTGCGCGCCCGCGGCGCGCACGTGCACGCCGTGTCGTGCGTCGGCAACTTGCACACGTCGGTCATCGAGCTGTTCGTGCGGCGGGGCGCACCGGGCGTGATCGTGTGCGGCTGCCCGCCGCGCGACTGCAACAGCCGCGAAGGGCCGAAGTGGCTCCACGAGCGCGTGTTCAACGATCGCGAGGCGGAGCTGCACCCGCGCGTCGATCGCCGACGGGTGCGGCTCGCGACGCTCGCGCCGGGCGACCGGCGCGCGTCGCTCGCCGCGTTCGACGACTTCGCGCGCGCGCTCGACGCGCTCGATCGCCCAACGGTCGAAACCGACGTCGACCTCGACGTGGTCTGCGATCCGGTGCCGATCGGCGCGGACGAGGAGGACTCGTGATCGCCGTCTTACGCGTGGCGCGGCTGGTGGCCGCCGCCGTGGCCACCGCGCTCGTGCTCTGGCTGATAGTCAGCGCCTCGGCGGCGCCATTGCCCTTCCACGCCGGCGCGGCCGCCCGCCTGCGGCTGTCGTGGAGCGCGCGTCCGGAGCGCATCGAGGTCTGTCGCACGCTGTCGGCCGAGGAGCTGGCGCAGCGTGCGGAGCACATGCGCCAGCGGGTCGAGTGCGATGGGCGCTTCGCGACGTACGCGCTGCGCGTCGAGTCCGACGGGCAGGTGATCGGCGAGACCGTGGTGCACGGCGCGGGACTGCGCCACGACCGCCCGTTGTACCTGCTGCGCGAGTACGACGTGGCGCCCGGCGTGCACCGCGTGCGCGTGTCGTTCACACGCCGCGAGAAGACCGACGACGACGCCGCGGCGTTCGCGAAGACGACGTCGACCGAGGCGGACACCGGCATCTTCGCCGGGCGGGCGCAGCGCGAGGCGGTGGAGCACGCGCGCCGGGCGCGCGCCGCGATCCCCGCGCACATCGAGCTCGACACGACGCTCGCGTTCGCGCCGCGCCAGGTCATGATCGTCACGTTCGTCCCGGAGCGCCGGGCGCTGGTGCTGCTCGCCGGCGGGAGCGGGCCGCGATGACCACGGATCGGGATCGCAGCGTGCGGCGCTGGCTCTACGTGTGCGCCTGCGCCGTGGTGCTCGCTGTAATCGTGGGCGGCATCACGCGACTCACCGGCTCCGGCGGGACTCCGCTACGCGGCGTGGGTGATGGCGGTCGCAGTGATCATGCAGATGACGCTCGGCATCGCGACGCTCTTGTCGGCGGTGCCGGTGCCACTCGGGGTGCTGCACCAGCTCACCGGTGTGGGCGTCCTGACCGCGGCGGTAGTGGCGGCACATCAGGCGAGAGGGGCAGTGGCGGGTTCTCATCGGGAACTTCTTTAGCAATGACATCTACATCCGGCTGCCCGATTGGCCCCGCTTCGTCTTTGGCAATCTCGCGTGGGGTCCGGTGCCCACTCACCGGATGTGGGTTGGCCTGAGTCGCTTCACTGGGATCGCTCATGAACCTTCCTCGTTAGTGTGGCGCACGTCGTCGGCCGTGAAGGCGGTCTATGATCGCGCGTGCCGGGATAATGGCTACTTCTTGTTTGAATATAGTGTATAGTAGCCGATTGGATGACTTGCTCGTCATCTTCGTCTTGCCGTTGTGCTCTTCGAAGGTCAGCGTTTCGAACGCTTCATGGTCAGACGAGTTGTGGCGAGAGCGAGCTCTGCGTCGGTGTCAGCATCTCAGCGCCGTTCTCCGTGATCGCCAGAATGTCTTCGAGGCGAATGCCGAACTTGCCGTACTGATAGATGCCGGGCTCGTCGCTGAACGTCATTCCTGGCTGCAGCACGACCTGGCTGCCGCGCACGAAGTACGGCCACTCGTGGCCTTCCATACCGATTCCGTGACCGAGTCGGTGCGTGAACGTCCGATAGTCCGGTCCGTAACCAGCATCGGTAATCACCTTGCGCGCCACGTCATCCACTTCGCCGCACTTCTTGCCGGGTCCGGCGAACGCCAGCGCGCGCGCCTGTGCCTCGTGCACGATGTCGAACACCTTCCGCGCCTCAGGAGCAGGCCTGCCGAAGACGACGGTGCGCGTCATGTCGGCCACGTAACCGTTCACCGTAGTGCCTCCGTCGATCAGCACGACCTGGTTTTCCTCGAGCGCACGCGGCTTAGGCAGTCCGTGCGGGTAGGCAGACGACTCGCCGAACAGCACGAGCGCGCCACCCTGATAGCCCAGCTTCGCCAATGCATCGGACACGTTGCGTCCAAGCTCCGCCTGCGTCATCCCCGCGCGCAACGTCTTGAATGCGGCGCGGTACGCATCGAGCGTGATCTGGTTTGCGAATCGCATGATCTCGATCTCGTGCGCGGTCTTGATACCACGACACGCATTTGTGATGACTTCTGCCGTCGCGATCTCCATGGCGGGAGCCGCCAGTGCCATCTCCTGAAACACGAACGTGCGCGCGCTGCCATCGACCGCGAGCTTCCCCGTCGCAAGACGCCAGTCCTTCAGGATGCTCGCGATGAGCGCCTCGGGGCTCTGTTCCTCCTGCCATACCCGGAGCTCGAATCTTCCATCCACCTGGATGGCGGCGCGCTGTTCCTCGAACGCCGGCGAGATAACGATGCCTTTGCCCGTCTGCGGCAAGAGGAAGCCGAAGAGCCGCTCGCTTCGACCCCAGCTCACATCCGAGAAATACATCATGCTCGGTCCCGGCTCGAGGAGCATCGCGGAATAGCCGAGCTCCTTCATGAGCCGCTGCGCCTTGTCGCGCCGTTGCGCGCGCTCGCTCTCACTGATAGGGGCCGGCGCGTCCGCTACGCGCGACCGGAGCGTCGAAAGGGGGGGCTCGGGCGCGATCTCTCGCTGCTCTTCGTGCTCCTGTCCCGCGCCAGCCTCGATCGAGCTGGATCCGAGAAGCGCCGCGGCTCCGGCGAGAGTCGCGCTGCGCTGAACGAACTCTCTGCGTTCCATGTGATCTCCGTAGGAGTGCGCGTGATAGAGACAGAATCTCCGGGCGTCGCGCTTCGAACGGAGATAATATGTCGTCTGCGTTTCCCTCGCGGCCGACTGAGGTCATCTTTCCCGCCATGGCAGTCGACAATCAAGGCGCATCGGGAGTCGGCAGAGACACCGATAGTGAGCTGGACGCGACACCCGGACGCACGAGGGTCAGGGTAGGCCTCGCCCTCGCGCCGATCGTCTTCGCCGCGATCCTCCTCATACCCACGGAGACGCTCAACCCGGAAGCTCACCGGCTTGGGGCGATTCTCGCCGCGGTCGTCGTGCTCTGGGTTACGGAGGCGCTTCCGATGCCGGTGACGGCGATGCTCGGAGCGGCCGCCGCTGTTGTAATGCGTGTCGCGCCGGCTAGGGAAGTGTTCGCGCCCTTCGCGGACCCGCTGATGTTTCTCTTCATCGGCGCGTTCATTCTCGCGCGCGCGATCATGCTCCACGGGCTCGACCGGCGGCTCGCGTACGGCGTGCTGTCGCATCCCTGGGTGGCGGCGAGTCCGCGCAGAATCCTGTTCGCGTTCGGTGCAGTGACGGCGTCCATCTCCGGTTGGATCTCGAACACGGCCACCACCGCGATGATGTTCACCATCGGACTGGCGATTCTCGCTTTCCTGCGGGACTCGGAGCGGGAGACGGGAGTGCGGCTGAACCCCGCTTTCCCGACCGTGCTAATGCTGATGACATCGTTCGCCGCATCCGTCGGAGGGCTCGCCACTCCCGTCGGAACACCGCCCAACGTGATCGGGATCGCGTTCATACGCAGTGAGCTCAACGTCGCCTTTCCCTTCTTTCAGTGGATGATGATCGGCGTTCCGATCGTTCTCGTCCTCTTCGCATTTCTGTTTTTCTACCTCGACCGGGTCAGCAGCAGCGGACGGGTGCGACTGGAGGGACTGACGGTGATGCTCATGCGCGAGAAAGCGAGCCGCGGTGGGTGGACGCGCGCAGAAGTCTCGACACTCGTCGCGTTCTCGGTCACGGTGGTCCTCTGGGTGATGCCGGGTTTCGTAGCGCTGGCCGCGGGTGAGAACAGCGCGATCTACCGGCGCCTCATCGCAATGGTCCCCGAGGGCGTCGCCGCCGTGCTGGGGGCGTCTCTCCTGTTCCTTCTCCCCGGGAGCAACGGCGCACGCGCAATCACCTGGCGCCAGGCGGCGGAAATCGACTGGGGTATCGTGCTCCTCTACGGCGGCGGATTCGCCCTCGGCGTCCTTTCCTTTCAGACCGGACTCGCGGAAGCAATGGGGCGATCGCTGCTGGCCTTGATGCCATCGAGCGGCGATACCGCGCTTCTCGTCGGATCGACCGTGATTGCCGCCGCACTCTCTGAAGTGACATCGAACACCGCCGCGGCGAACATGGTCGTTCCTGTCGTCATCTCCGTATCGCAGGCGGCAGGCGCGGATCCGTTGGCGCCGGCTCTCGGTGCCACCATGGGCGCGAGCATGGGATTCATGCTGCCAGTGTCGACACCGTGCAACGCGATCGTGTACGGCTCTGGCAAGATCCCGCTCCTGAAAATGATGCGTTACGGAATACTGCTGGATATCGCGGGAGTGATCGTGATCATCGGGTTTGTCAAGCTGCTCTTGCCGCTGGTGCGTTGAAGCCCGCAACTGCCGCGGCACCCGGATTGCTCTCTCATCGGTATTCACCAGGGAGGACAATCACCATGAGAATCATTGAACGGGCTGCGCGTACTCTGGCGCTCGTGCTCACGCTTACCACCCTCGGAGCATGCAGCAGCATGGGCGGCCTGGGAGGCATCCTCGGAAGCGTGCTGGGGTCGGGGTCAGGGACCGATTCAGGAGGCCAGCTCAACGGTACGGTGCGCGGCTTGGACACCCGGAACCAGCAAATCGCGATTCAGCAGTCGAATGGGCAAACTGTCTCGGTAGGGTACGACAATCAGACGCAGATCGTCTATCAGAATCAGAATTATCCGGTGACCGCGCTGGAGAACGGCGATCAGGTGACTGCCCGCGTTCAGGCGAACGGCAACAGCTACTACACCGATCTGATACAGGTCACGCAATCGGTGTCGACGTCGGGCAGCAGCACCGCCAATGCGCAACCGGTTCAGGGAACCGTTCGCCAGATCGACAGGACCAACGGGTGGTTCACGATCGACGCCAGCAACGGCGCCAGGCTCAACGTATCGCTGCCGTACCGGCTGACCAGTACCGACGCGAGCAAGTTTCAAAATCTGCGTTCCGGCGACTACGTGCGCTTCTACGGCGTTTACCTCAACAACACGCAGGTCGAGCTGCGCCAGTTCTACTAGGAGATCGCTTGCGTCGAGTACCGTAGTGCCTGGATGTACGACGGGGGAGAGCGAATCGCTCTCCCCCGTCTGGTACTGCACCTTCACGGCTCGAGCTTCGAGCCACCAGCTTTAGAACATGATTCCGAAGGTCAGCGGGACGAACTCCATTGAGCCGTTGTCGACGGTCACGCGATTGTAGCGCGCCTCGACGAAGCCCTTGAACATGGCCAGCGGAAGGCCGATGCCGGCTCCGGCGTTCCAGCCGAAGTCGTTCACGCGGGGGCTCGAGCCCTGGCCGCCTAGCGACGCGACCGAGCTGTACATGCCAGCGCCACCGATCAGGTAGGGCGACACGCCAATGCTCGGCAGGTTGTAGGTGACGTTGCCGGTCACGCTGGCAATTTGAAGGTTGCCATCGACGCCCTTGGTGCTGAAGCGGTTGTAGGCGCCATCGAAGCGCAGGCCAACCGGGATCATCGGAAGCTTGATGGCGAGAGCGAGGGTGCCATTGTAGCCGGTGTTGCTTAGGTCAGACAGGTCACTCATCGGGAGTGAACCACCGCCCGCGATGCCGAGGGAAATCGGCTTCAGGACGGACAGCTGCGCGCTCGCGGGAACCGAGACAAGCGCAACGCTCGCGACGAGCGCGAATACTAGGGAACGCTTCAAAATTTCTCCTTGTGCGGGAACGCGCCGACAGCGGGGCCGCCTTGTTGGCCTTCGCATGGCGCTGATCTGTTTTCACTGCGGGAGGCATGAGTGTCTGCGCTATGAAACGCAGCCACGTTGCAGCGGTGCCGCCTCCCCAGTCACAGAACGACGAGTTAGGAAACACCGCGTAACTCGCTCGCATGACTCTGTCTGCGCCACGTCATGGTACGACTCGCTCTCCACCTGTGCTTGCGAGCAAGGACGGCTGTGGACAACGAACTGTCGATTCGGGGCGACCTCTGAGAGAGTGACCGGCGCGCGACTTACACGTCGTCCTACTGTCGACAAACGGCTGGTCTCGCTGAGCCGATCTCCACATCTACCAATTCATTCATGACAAAGCGTTCTGCGATTCTCGGTTTACTGGCGCTCCTGCTCACGGCCTCGGCCGCTGATGCACAGAAGGGCTCTCGCCGGCTGGAGCTCGGAATCGACGGTGGAATCTCCGTCGGGTTCGACGATCCGACCATCACGGTTGTAAGCCTTCCGCTCCAGGCGTTCCGCGTCGGATTCTTCATGAGCGACAGAGTGTCGCTCGAGCCGCGATTCAATTTCAACTCGATCAGCGGCGGCGGCAGCTCATTCAGCACCTACGCCTTCGAGCTCGGCGCGCTCTTTCACCCGGGCGGTTACCGCACCGGCTCCGGGCTTTATGTCCGGCCATTCGCGGGAGTAGAGGGCATCGGCGGCGACCTCGGCTCCGAGAGCGATCCCTTCGTCGGCGCTGGCGTCGGGTTGAAGATTCCATTCGCCGACCGCCGCCTCGCAACGCGCCTCGAGGCCAACATTGGTCACGCTTTCACGACTGGCGGCAGCACGAGACTGGGCATCCTCTTCGGCCTGTCGTTCTTCACCAGATAGTCGCGCAAGTTGGATTTGCCCGGGCACTTCGGGCGACTCGATCCCGCACCGACAACAGTCTGTGCGGGATCTTTTTTTCCTCGCTGAATCGGCTGGCCGCTGCCCGCCCCCCTTCAAAACGGGTCGTTGACAGTCCGATCGGTCGAAACTATGATCGGCGTCCGAGCATTTGTCGTTCTTCGTCAACCACCCGTCGCGAGGATACCATGCGAACACGCACGCTGGCTCCACTTCTCTCCCTCGGCCTCATCCTGTGTGCTGCGCCGTTGTCCGGGCAGGCAGGCTCCCCCAACACGACTCCGACAACCGTTACGCGCATCACCCTTGTGAAGATCAAGCCGGGCCACGCGGATCCCTTCTGGGCCGATGTCAGACAGCATGGCAGACCGATCAGTGAGGAGCTCAAGCGTCAGGGCATTATCACCAATTACTCGGTGGCGACCAAAACGACATCTGAAACCCCCGATGACTGGAATGTCGCATTCGTTCAAACCTACAAGAACTGGGCGGCGCTGGATGACCTCGGACCCCGCATCGGCCCGATCACGCTTGCGCACTACGGATCAGCGGCGCAGCGGACAGCGGCGCTTAACGCCCGCCTGGAGCACGGCACCCAGGTCGCGAGCTTCCTGGTGAGGGATCAGACCGTGAATCCCTGGCGATAGCGAGAGGCAGCGCCAAAACGAGAGATCCAGGCTTGCGAGGAAGGGGCGCACCATTGGGTGGGTGCGCCCCTTCTCGTGTAGATCCTCCCTCGCTGGACCAGCGCCGGGCCGCCTGTGGCGTCCGGCTCGAGTGCGGAAAGCCTACGGGGCAGAAACCGTGAGGAGAACCGGGGAGCCGGAGCGGGCGTTTGGGAGGAAGATCGCGGCCGACTTGCCCCCCGCGACCGTGTTCTCGACTCCGGCGGCGGACTTGATGGAAACCACCCACGCCTGCGTCGCGTGGACCGTCATGGCCAGACCGTTCGTCGTGGCTTCGCCAGCGGCCAACTTGACCGCAGCCGGCGCTGACGGCGCGGCGATCGGGCTCATCTCGACTTTCACGCGCGGAGCGACGGTCACCGACACGACGTGTGTCAGGCTCCTCGAGGCTCCACCCTGCTGTGCGGCTGCGGGACGCGAGATCATGGCGCCGCCGATCGCAATTGCTGCCCAGATATAGCTGAATCGAACCAAGGAAAGAGCCTTTTGGAAGAGTGAGTGCGAGGTCATCGCTACCATCCCTCGGTAGTCCACTCAATCTGTCCCTGGCCCTATTACGCGATTCTCAAGCCATTATGACGGTTTGGTCATAGTTCGATCCGGACGCTAGACGGGGGCGGCCGCCGCGGGGGAAGGGGCCAGAACGAAGCCAATGCCCCGGCGTGTCGTTATTGCGGCCGAAGCGCCCGCCTTTTCCAGCTTCTTCCTCAGCCTCGCGACGTGCGCGTCGATCAGGTTGGAGCTCGGATCGAAGTGCATGTCCCACACGTTGTCGTGCAGCTGGCTCCGGGTGACAGTCTCACCCGCGTGCAGCATGAGGTGCTCGAGCAGGCGAAGCTCCGTCGATGTGACATTCAGCTCCACCGACTTGCAGGTGATGCGTCGCGTCAGACGATTCAACGTGAGGTTTCCGACCGTGACCTGTTCCCCGACGCGTGCTCCCGCGCCTCGCCGGACGAGCGTCCGAACGCGTGCCCGCAATTCTTCGTTCGACACGGGCTTGACCACGAAGTCGTCGGCGCCGGCGTCGAGCCCTCGCACGATCGTCTCCGAGTCGCCCTGGCCGGAGTAGAGAAGTACCGGTGTACGGTGGCCCTTGCGGCGCAGCTCCTGGAGGATCTCGAAGCCGTGACGGTCACCCAGCTGCAGGTCGAGAATGATCCCGTCGTATTCGTTGACGAGGGCGAGCATTCGCGCTTCCTCGCCGGTGGAAGCGACATCGATCGCGTAGCCTTCGTCGCGCAGGACGCGTGTGATGAGGTTGAGAATCGCGCGGTCGTCGTCGACGACTAGGATACGCATGCTTGGCTTGCCTCTGTCCCGATACCGGTGAGCAATCAGAGCCTAGTGTAGTGTCGCAGAAGTGTCTTTCATGTTTCAGAACTGCAATTGCAACAG
>CAYMKQ010000054.1:0-14590 GCA_964391175.1 uncultured Gemmatimonadaceae bacterium
CGCTGAGATTTTGGCGCTGGATGTTCGTCCCCATGGCGCCGTCGTACACGAGCACGCGTCGCGATAAGGCTTGGAGATAGGGTGAATCGATGTGTCTGTCGGTCATCTGTGGCGCGTTATGCGTTTCCCGTTCACCTGTGCGGTTACCATCGTCGAGCTCGTCAAGCCCCGCCTTGCCGATACCTACTTGGGTTAACAAAAAAGCCCGCGCATTAGCGCCGGGCCAGCGCTTTAGCGGAATGTTTAACGTGGCCGCAAGTTGCCTTAAATCGCCACGGATTTCAGTTGTGCCCTTTCACTATAGTAGCGGGGCGCGCGTATATCGGCAAGCTAACCCTACAGCAGTCCACTCAGGTCCATATCCTCAGAGGCGTCGTCCGGAAGAGCGCGCCCCGTCATCCGCGATCTGTTCTCGAACGACTGCACCAGCGCGATCAGACGGTGTCTCTCGAGCGGAAGAACGAGATAGGCCAGCGTCGACCTCTGGAGTCTGGTCGGAAGAGCGCGCCGGTCGTCGTGGGAGGTGCCGTATACTATCAGCGCGCCGCCATGCGTGAGCGGAAGCGAGGGACCAAAGCCCGCGGCGGCTATCGCCTCGGTCGAGACCACCGCGATCGCCGGTGGATCTCCCAGATAGGTGCCTGCCGCTTCGCTGACAGTTGCCGCGAAGGAGACTTGGTGGCCGAAACCCAACAGCGTTTGCGCGAGGCCTTCCAGCAGGGCGACATCAGCCCCGACCAGGATCACTTTCGCCACTACGGTCTCTCCGTCATTCCGCCGTTAATATCGCCGCTCTCGATGGACTACATCAACCTCAGCAACATCGACTGAAGAAAGCCCAGCAGGAAATACGCAACGATCGGCGTGATGTCCAACGCGCCGAAGTTCGGGACGATGCGCCGCAGCGGCAGGAGAATCGGCTCGCTGAGCCGGTAGCTCCAGCTTATCCACCTCGAGTAGGGCGAAACAGGGAGCCAGGAGCTCACCACCCGCACCAGCAGGGCGATCTTGAGGATCGTGAACGTCCAGCTTACCAGCAGACGGAAGATTCCGGCCGCCCCGTATCGCGAGGCCGTCATCACCGTGATGATCTCCGCACGGATGAAATCGAGGATGCTGAGGAGCACGATTCCACCGACGACGACGGCGGCGAGCGCCCAGAGCGGCGCGCTGGCGGGGTTTCCGCCCGCGCGCACGACCTTCCGCTCGATCGGCGCGATCAATGGATCGATCGTGGCGCGGCAGAACCGAGCGACCGCGTTGAACGGGCTGATTATTCGCGTACGCACCGCCCAGTCGATGATGCAGATCACACCCAGCACCAGCGCGACCGAGAGGAGCGCGGTACGCAGCATCTGAACTCCTGCGTCCGCGCCGGTGATGACGGCGTCCATTACCGGAGAGTCGGCCTCATCTGGAGAGCGCGCACGAGGAACGAGAATCTGTCGGCGGCTTCGTCGATCAGCTTGCTCGTGGGCTTGCCCGCGCCGTGGCCCGCCTTCGTCTCGATGCGGACGAGTATCGGGTTGGCGCAACCCTGCGCGGCCTGAAGCGTCGCCACGTACTTGAACGTGTGCCCGGGCACGACACGGTCATCGTGATCGGCTGTCGCCGCCAGCGTGGGCGGATAACAGGTGCCTGGCTTGATGTTGTGAAGCGGCGAGTAGGGGTGCAGGTACTTGAACTCGTCCGGCTTGTCGGACGAGCCGTAGTCAGACGTCCAGGCCCAGCCAATTGTGAACTTGTGGAAGCGAAGCATGTCCATCACCCCCACCTCGGGCAGCGCCGCCCCGAACAGGTCGGGCCGCTGATTCACGACCGCGCCCACCAGGAGTCCGCCGTTCGAGCCGCCGCGGATGGCGAGCTTCGGGGTCGATGTGTACTTCTCCCTGATCAGATACTCGGCCGCGGCGATGAAGTCGTCGAATACGTTCTGCTTGCGGCCGAGCATGCCCCCCTCGTGCCACTCCTTGCCGTACTCGCCGCCGCCGCGAAGATTCGCCACCGCGTAGATGCCACCGATCTCGAGCCAGGTGAGGTTCGCGGCGGAGAATCCGGGCGTCTGCGAGATGTTGAATCCGCCGTACGCGTAGAGGAGTGTGGGATTGTTGCCATCGAGCTTGAGCCCCTTGCGGCCAGTGATGAACATCGGGACACGCGTGCCGTCCTTGCTCGTGTAGAAGACCTGCCGCGTCTCGTACAGGTTCGGATCGAACGCGACCTTCGGCCCCCTGAACAGCTCGTTCTTTCGTGTTTTCAGATCGTAGCGGAACACGGTCGGGGGATTGAGATAGGAAGCGAAGCTGTAGAACAGCTCGTCGTCGTCCTGCTTGCCGTTGATCTGGTTGACGGTCCCGATGCCGGGCAGCGGAAGCTCGCCTCGGAGGGTGAAGCCGCCACCGTAGGCCTGGCCGCGATCTCTCGTCACGATCGGAGCCGTGCTCGTATCGTCATACACGCTGCCGGAGGGTCGCGCTGCCGGCTCAGGGCGACGGGATCTGTCGTTTCGCCGCTCGTCGCGGTCGGAACCGAAGAACCGGATCGTCGAGTGCGCGTCCTGGAGATAGTTAGCGACTATGTTATCTCCGGCCACGCTTGCAGCGATGAGCGCGTCCTTCGCCTCGGGAATAATGGTCGTCCAGCGCTCCTGCCTCGGACTCTCGTTGTTGATCGCGATGATCCGGCCGCGGGGCGCGGTCAGATCGGTTCGCACGTAGAAAATCGGTCCCCTGTTGCCGACGAATGCATAATCGGCCTCGAGCCGGTCGATCAGGCGCACGACAGGGTTGCTCACCTTCGGCTTGCCGGGATTGTCGAGATCCTTGAAGTACAGGCGGTTCCGAACGTCGGTGCCCTGACTGACAGTGATGATCAAGTACTGCCCATCATCCGTCACCGTGCCGTCGAACAGCCAGTCAGGCTGGTCGGGACGGTCGTAGATCAGCTCGTCGCGAGATTGCGGCTGGCCGACGCGATGGTAGTAGAGCTTCTGGTTCCGGTTGACGTTCAACATCTTGTTGCCGGCCCCCGCCGCCGGCTCGTCGTAGCGCGAGTAGAAGAAGCCCTTGTTGTCGCGAGTCCACGACATGCCCGAGAACTTGACCCATTTGAGGGTGTCGGCGAGATCGCGGCCCGTGAGTACGCTGCGCACTCGGAACTCCTGCCAATCCGATCCGCTTACGGCGACCCCGTACGCCAGATATCGGCCATCGGGCGATGGAGTCTGTGTCGAGAGCGCGATTGTTCCGTCGGGGGAGAGGACGTTCGGGTCGAGCAGAACGCGCGCCGGCGCGTCCCTGCGGTCCTGCACGTACAGTATGCTCTGATTCTGAAGTCCCGTGTTCTGGGAATAAAAGTAGCGGCCGCCTTCCTTGAACGGCGCCGAGTAGCGCGGGAAATTCCACAGCTGAGTCAGCCGGTTCTTGATCGCCGGACGTTCCGCTATCGTCGCCAGGTATGCGTCGGAAAGGCGGTTCTGGGCCTGGACCCACGCCTTCGTCTCCGGCGAATCGGTATCTTCGAGCCAGCGGTAGGGGTCGGCTATGCTGACCCCGTGGTAGACATCGGTCTGCGTTCCCCGCGTGGCGGCGGGATAGGTGAGCGGCGCGGGCGAGCCGCTTTGCGTCTGGGCACCCAACGTGCCTGCAAATGCCGAGAGCAGGGCCACGCACAAACGGAAATTCTGGCGATACATGGTCGATAACCCGATGGTGTTGGTGTGTTGTGATCTAATGCAATCTACGGCGACGTGCGACGCAGGTTCCAGCACGCGCAATCTCTTCCCGAAGGTGGTGGATTGAAATGAGCAAGCTTTCGCGGCCCGAAACCCCGAACCGGCAGTACTGGCTCCTCAAGTCTGATCCCGAGTCCTTCTCGTTCGACGATCTGTGGAGCTCCCCGAATCGCCTCACTCACTGGGACGGCGTCCGGAATTTTCAGGCCCGGAACTTCATGCGCGACGAAATGAAGAAAGGCGACCTCGCCTTCTTCTATCACTCTGGAGGCTCCGACCCGGGAATCGTCGGAATAGTCGAAGTCGTACGTGAAGGATACCCCGATCACACCGCCTTGGACCCGAAAGACCCGCACTTCGATCCGAAGAGCAAGGGGGGCGAATCGTCGTGGGCAATGGTTGACATCCATGCCCTCGAGCGATTTCCGCGGGCGGTGACACTCAGCGAGATGAGGACCAAGCCGGAGCTCGCGGGGATGCCCCTCCTTCAGAAGGGCAGCCGTCTGTCGGTTCAGAAGGTCGGCGCGGCGGAATGGAACGCGGTGCTGGAACTGGCCAAGCACGGTTAGCATGGCGACATTCGGAGTCGATTGGTACACACCATGAAGACACGGCGAGCGCTCGTCATCGACGACGCGAAGGACATGGGCGAGCTCGCGAAGGTTTTTTTGGAGCTCGATGGCGACTACGAAGTGACTGTTGCGACATCGGGCGCCGACGGCGTCGCACTCGCGCGGCGCGACAAGCCCGACGTAATCCTGCTGAATTACATGATGCCTGGAATGGACGGCCCCGCTACGCTGAAGGAGCTCATCGCGGATGAGAGAACGGCGTCCATCCCCGTGATTTTCCTCGCCGCGAATGCCCACCTGCGGGTCGAGCAGACGCTGAGGAAGCTGGGAGCCCGCGACGTCATCGCGAAGCCATTCGATCCGGTGTCGCTGGCGGCGCGAGTCACTGCAGCCCTTGATGCCGGTTGAGACGGCGTGACTGACATCGGTAGCGACGCGAAGGCTCCCACCGCGCTCGCCACTGTATGGGAGCATTTTCGGGACGCGACTCTGAAGCGAGTCGATGTGATCGAAGATGCTGCGATTGCTCTCCTGGAAGGCCGTCTCTCGCCCGATCACCGGCGCCAGGCGGAGCGCGAAGCCGGCAAGCTGGCGGGGTCGGCCGGCACGTTCGGGTTTCCCCGGAGCTCGCAGATCGCTCGCGAGATCGAGAAGAAGCTGTCGAGTGAATCCCCCGGCCAGCTCGATGCTGTCTTCATCTCCGAGCAATTGCTCGCCCTTCGCACGGATCTCGAAGGCACTCCGCAAGCCCTGTCTTCGGGGACGGATGCATTCGAAGGTGGGGACTCGCCCGTGCTCATGCTGGTGGGAGTAGACGAGGCGTTGACAGAACGCATCGTAACAGACGGGGAAGCTCGCGGGCTCAGAATCATCTCGGCCCGGAGCGCGGAGGCTGCCAGGGCGATGCTCGTGACGGAGCGTGTAGCGGCCGCTCTCGTAAGCCTTGGCACGGGTGAGGGTCATGACGTGTTGGGCTTCATCGGCGAGTTGGGATCCCGCGATCCTCCCATAGCTACCATGGTGATCACCGAGCGGGATACGTTCGCGGACCGCCTGGAAGTCGCGCGCCGCGGGGCTCGCAAGTTTGTGGAGCGGACGACTCCCGCCCGCGCGGTCGTGGATGCGGCGATGATCGTCCTCCGACAGACGCGCGGCGTTTCGGCAACCATTCTCGCTGTCGACGACAACAGGCAGATCCTCGACATGCTCGAGACGCTGCTCAAGCGCCGCGGGATGAACGTCGTCACCCTCGATGACTCCCGCCGGTTCTGGGATGTGCTGGAGGAAGTGAGCCCCGATCTGGTCATCCTCGACCTGGAAATGCCGCACATCGACGGGCTCGATCTCTGCCGGGTGATGAGGAACGACAGACAATGGTCACAGCTTCCAGTCGTTTTCCTGACCGGACACAGCGATCCCGCGAACTTCCAGAAGGCATTCTCCGCGGGCGGCGACGACATCGTGCTCAAACCGTTCGCTGGGTTCGAGCTGATCACCCGCGTCGAAAACCGGCTCCAGCGCGCCCGGGTCGATCAGGAAATCGCGGATACCGACGAGCTGACTGGCCTGGCCAACCCGAAACGAGCCACTGAGACGATGGCGCGCTTTCTTCGTCTCGCGCGGCGCAAGTCCGATCCGTATTGTCTCGCTGTGGTGGAAGTAGACCTCTTCTCGAGGCTGAGCGAGAAATACGGCCGCTCGGCCGCGGACGCCGTGGTGAGCACGTTCGCGCAATTGATGACGAAGTCGTTTCGCGCGGAAGATGTGATCGGGCGCTGGGGCGGGGGGGAATTCACGATCGGGATGTACGGGAGCAACAAGGAGCAGGCCGCCATCAAGCTCTCGCAGCTGTTCATCGTGCTCCAGCAGCAGAAGTTTGCCGGGGATGGCGGCGGAAACTTTCACGTTACCTCGAGCGGAGGCGTGTCGCAGTATCTCATTGACGGTGCCAGCGTGGAGGAGCTCCGCAAGTCCGCGATTGGCGCGCTCGCGCAGGCGAAATCCGCGGGAGCGAACCAGGTCGTGCAGGCTGGCGCTCCTGTTCCCCAGTCTCCGACGCTACAAGTGGATGTCGCGCTCGTGGACGATGACGAGGCACTCGTGGGCCTGCTTCGGCACACCATGGAGAGTCGCGGATTGAAGGTGGCCGTGTTCGCCGACGGTGAGGCGGCGGTGGCGGGCCTCACCGGAAACGTCCCCGAGGTTCAGGCCAGCGTAATCCTGCTGGATGTCGATGTCCCGGCTCTCAACGGCCTCGAGGTTCTCCGCAGGCTCAATTCGGTCGGAGTGACGAAGAATAGCGGCGTCGTGATGCTCACCGCCCGGACAGGCGAGAGCGACGTTCTCGCGGCGCTCGATCTCGGAGCCATCGATCACATCACGAAGCCATTCAGCGTTCCCGTCCTGATGCACAAGGTGCGGTCGGTTCTCCGGCAAACCCGCGGGTGATAAGAGAGTCAGTCCTCGATTTCGTCATGCTGGCCGAGGTCGGGCTGCTGCTCGTGTCGGTAGTCCTGTTCTTCGCGCACGGAGTGTGGCTGTTCTTCCATCAGCGCCGCGAAGAACGACTCACCAGCGAAGCAAGACAGCGACTGGCGCGTCTACTCACACGCTCGACCGTAAACCCCGAGGATGTGCTGACTCTCCGGAAGCTGCCGCGCCGTGTTCAGGTAGCAGTTTTTCTGGAGATCGCACAGAACGTCACCGGGACGGGCAAGGAGAGGCTGCGGTTCATCGCGGGTGAGATCTCGCTGTTGAATCGCGCGAGGAGATTCTGTCGGAGTCGCCGGTGGGGTCGTCGTCTTAGAGGCGCGCGGCTCCTGGCGCGCATGGACGTCTCCGATCCACTGGTGGAGCGGCTCCTTCGTGACCCGCATCCAGCCGTGCGGGCACAGGCGGCGGAGTGGGCGGCGGCGCAGCCATCCGTCCCGGTCGTCTCCGAGATGCTCAACATGCTCGCTGATCCCGCGACGCTGGCGCGGTTCGCGGTGCAGGATGCTCTGCTCAGAATGGGAACGATCGTCGTCGATCCACTTGTCCGATTCCTGGCGACTCATTCGGGAGAGCCCGCCGAATCCGGACTTCGGGTG
Organism: uncultured Gemmatimonadaceae bacterium; assembly: GCA_964391175.1. Lineage (GTDB taxonomy): Bacteria > Gemmatimonadota > Gemmatimonadetes > Gemmatimonadales > Gemmatimonadaceae > UBA4720. The sequence goes on from CAYMKQ010000054.1 coordinate 7,395, forward strand.
GCCGAGGCGCTCGCTGGCCCGCGGTTTCTTCCGGCAGGCGTCCGGTTCTCATCGAGCAACGATCCGGCGCTGCGCACCAACGCCGCCAACCTGCTCGGCGCCATTGGAGATGTGTCGGCGGCGTCGAGACTGATTCAAATGCTGTCCGACTCTCACTCCGATGTGCGAGCTGCCGCTGCCCGCGGACTGGGGCGCATGCGCCACTGGCAGGCGGCGTCGGACCTCGCGAAGAGCCTGTGCGACTCCGCCTGGCGGGTACGACGTGAATCGGCACTGGCATTGCGCGCAGTGGGCGCCCCGGGCGTCCTGCTGCTCCGCCGGGCCCTCAAGGGAAGCGACGCATTTGCCGCCGACATGGCGCAGCTGATCCTGGATCTTCCGTCGACAGCGGGATGATTCCGGCGGAGATAACCGACGCGATCGGCGCGCTGGCGCGAGAAGCCCTCGTCAAGGGCGAGATCGTCGCGCTCTTCTACTTCTTCGCCGTCAACGGATGGTACCTGGTGCTGCTCATCAGCGCCGCCCTCGAGATGCGGCGACACGTCCTCCTGATAACAGACGAGAGCCGCCACCTCCTGCTCAGCTCCACCCTGTCGCCAACGATCTCGATCCTCGCTCCGGCCTACAATGAGGAAGCAACGATCGAGGAGAGTCTGCGCGCTCTCCTCGCGCTCCAGTATCCGCGGCTAGAGGTAATCGTGATCAGCGACGGATCGAAGGATCGGACCGTTCAGGTGCTGATCGAGCGGTTCGATCTCGTTCCCGTCAAGAGGATTTACGAGCAGCGGATCAAGACGAAGCCCGTGCGTGATCTCTATCGCTCGGCGACCTATCCGGGCCTTGTCGTCGTCGACAAGGAAAACGGCGGGAAGGCGGACGCTCTCAACGTCGGGCTGAGCTTTGCGCGGAGCGAGCTCGTCTGCGCGATGGACGCCGATACGCTGATCGAGGGCGACGGGCTTCAGCGGATGGTCCGGCCATTCCTGCATACCCCCGATGTGGTCGCGACCGGCGGAACGATCCGCGTCGTCAACGGCTCCGAGGTCCGGTTCGGGCGCGTCGTCAAGACTCGAGTCCCCGCGCAGCCACTGGCGGGACTTCAGGTGGTGGAATATCTGCGCGCTTTTCTTTTCGGCAGGCTTGGCTGGAACCGTCTCGGTGGGAATCTCATCATCTCCGGCGCGTTCGGCCTGTTCCGGAGGGAGTCCGTTCTCGCCGCCGGCGGTTATCTACACGACACGGTCGGGGAAGACATGGAGCTCGTGCTGCGCCTCAAGCGCCTCTCGTACGAGCGTGGCGGTCCCGGGAGAATTGCGTTCGTGCCAGATCCGGTCGCGTGGACCGAAGTACCCGAATCGCTCAAGATCCTCGGCCGTCAGCGCGATCGCTGGCATCGAGGGCTCGCCGACGTGCTGTGGAGACACCGCCGCATGTTCATGAATCCCAGATACCGGGTTACCGGCCTGTTCGTGTTTCCATACTACGTGTTCGTGGAGCTGTTCGCGCCCGTCATCGAGGCGGCCGGGCTCATCGCCATCGCATTCAGCCTCATCTTCGGTGGGATCGACTGGACTTTCGCGCTGCTCTTTTACCTGACCGCGTACGGACTGGGGACGGCGCTCACCGCGTTCACGCTCGTTCTCGAAGATCTGAGCTTCCATCGCTACGAGACGTTCCGTGACCGCTCTCTCCTGCTCTGCTGGGCACTCCTCGAGAATCTCGGTTATCGGCAGCTGACGGTTTACTGGAGACTTCGGGGCCTCTGGAAGTTCCTGCGCGGAAGGAAGGAGTGGGGAGTGATGGAGAGGAAGGGATTCGACAAGCCACTTTCAGCGGCGAGAGTGAATCAGCCGAGCGCCACCACTGGTAGCACGCAGATGCCGCGCTAGATCCCGCGATGCTTCGCATCGATTGAGCCTCGTGCACCGCCGGCGGGCTTCAGATTGCGCGAGAAGAATGGAAACACCACGCTCTCAAGCCGCTCGCGGATGCGGTTGCCATGCGTTCCCTCGTAAACCTCGGAGAGGTGCGGAATCCCGAGCTGCGTGAGCTTCGCGTCAAGTGCGCGCACGTTGGCGGGGATATCCCGGAAGCCGTCCGACTCGCCTGCGTCGAAGCCGATCTTCAGTCGCTGGAGATTCTTCCGGTAGCGCTCGACCATCTCCAGCGGCGGCTTCCAGCGCGCGGCGACAACTGAGTCGAGCACGAGGCTGTCGCCGCGAAGCGCGAACGGATAATCGATGTAGAACGGCGGCCGTCGCGGTGCCGGCGAATACACCGCCGACAGAGCCATGAGAAGATTCGGCGTGAAGCCGGCGCTCCTGATCTGCGAAGTGTCCGTGAGCGAGATAGCCTTCCTCCAGGCGCTCGATCTGCCCGGTGCAACATCCGTTAGAGCGTTACCCAGGCAGCACGGGCTCAGCGCATAGATGGCCGAGTACACGCGTGGGTTTCGCATACCGATGTTAAGCGTTCCGTACCCGCCCATCGAGTGACCGGCCAGTCCGCGGCTCGAAGCCGTTGGAATCGTGCGGAAATGCCGGTCGACGTATCCGACCAGGTCCTTGACGATGAAGTCCTCCCACCTGCCCGTGGTGCTTGAGTTCGCGTAGAAGCTGCCATCAAAGCGGTTTCGAGCGCTGGGGGTGACGACGATCATCGGGCGCACCTTTCCCGACGCGATCAGGCTGTCCATCGAGATTCGCACGTTCAGATTCTGATATGCTCCCGCAATGAACGCCCTGTCGTCCGCGGCGAACCCGTGCAGAAGGTAGATCACCGGAAACCGCTGGCGGGGATGGGTCGAATACTGGGGTGGCAGGTAGATCGAGACCCGCCGCCTGTCGGGGTCACCGAGAAGATTTACCCGGAGGGATGGGGCAGCGATCTCAACGGTGCGGATGACGCCGATCTGGGCGTGCGCGCGAGTGTTCGCCAGAACGAGAGCCGCGATAGGCAGCAGGGCGAGAGATACAAGGCCGGTACGCGGACCAATCATCGTCTGATATTGAATGGCGAGCGCTGCTCGAGGGGTCAGGCGCTTATCGCCGCTGGCGGCGTTGCGCTAAATTTGATGTAATCAACTGGAGAACAGAATGCCGAAGACCGGTACGACCGCCCCACCCGCGCCCAAGAAAAAAGCCGCGAAAGCGCCCGCCGCCCCCGCCGCGTCTTCTTCATCCTCTCCAACAGGCGGACTAGAAGTAAGAGACACGCGCACCGACAAGGAATACAACTTCCCCATCACCGATGGGGCGATTCGGGCCACCGACCTCAGGAAGGTGAAGACCGAGGATGCCGACGACGCCGGTCTCGTCAGCTACGATCCGGCCTTCCTCAATACCGCTTCCTGCCGGAGCGCCATCACCTACATAGACGGCGACAAGGGAATTCTGCGCTATCGCGGCTACCCGATCGAGCAGCTCGCGGAGAGCGCCAGCTTTCTCGAGGTCGCGTGGCTCCTCCGGCATGGAGAGCTTCCCAGCCAGCAGGAATACGACAAGTTCGTACACGACATCACGTTTCACACCTACGTGCACGAGAACATGCGGAAGTTCCTCGAGGGCTTCCGATATGACGCGCACCCGATGGCGATGCTGAACAGCTCGATCGCCGCACTGGCATCTTTCTACCCATCCTCGCGAAACATCTTCGACGAGACCGAGCGCAACATCTCGATCATCCGCCTCCTCGCGAAGACCCCGACGATCGCCGCGTTCTCATACCGGCACGTGAAGGGACTGCCGTCCGTGTATCCCGACAACCGTCTGTCGTACGTCGAGAATTTTCTTTCGATGGTCGCGCGGATGACGGAGTCGAAGTACGAGGCGAATCCGGTCTTCTCCCGCGCGCTCGAGATACTGTTCATCCTCCACGCCGACCACGAGCAGAACTGCTCGACCAACGCGGTGCGCGCGGTGGGCTCCTCACACGTCGATCCGTTCTCCGCGGTGTCGGCGGGCGTGGCCGCACTGTTCGGTCCTCTGCACGGCGGAGCAAACGAGCAGGTACTCCGCATGATCAAGGAGATCGGCAGCGTGAAGAGCGTGCCCGGTTTCATCGAGAGCGTGAAGAGCGGGGAAGGTGGACGCCTGATGGGCTTCGGCCACCGCGTTTACAAGAGCTACGACCCGCGTGCCAAGATCGTGAAGAGGCTGGCCGACGAAGTGTTCAAGGTCGTCGGAGTCGACAAGGATCTGGAGATCGCTCTCGAGCTGGAGCGCATCGCGCTGTCGGACGACTACTTCGTATCGCGGAAGCTGTACCCGAACGTGGATTTCTACACCGGCCTGATCTATCGCTCGATGGCGTTCCCGAACGATTTCTTCACCGTGCTGTTCGCGATCGGCCGTATGCCGGGTTGGCTCGCCCAGTGGGAGGAGATGCTTCTCGACAAGGAGCAGAAGATCGCGCGGCCGAGGCAGATCTACACTGGCCCCGACGAGCGGCCGTACAAGAGCAGACTGAAGGACGCGCGGCCGAGTTGAACAAGAAACGCCGCGCACTGGCGCGCGGCGGCGGGACTGGCGCTCCCTCGTCGGTTCTTAACCCGCAGATATTGCGAATCGGATTGAGTCGGTGATTCGTCCGAGAATAAGAACCGAATAGAATCGCGAATCGCCGCGAAGGTCGGAGTTCAGCCGCCGCCGGCCACGATGATCAAAATGAACGAGAGATTTTCCCGGCGGTCGGCTGCAGCGCAGTGTTAGGTGTTCGCTCGCGCACTTGCTGAACATTCGCGCCTAACTGGTTATCAGCCTGAGCCCCATCTCAAGTGGGGCCGCCTGCTCACTTCCGCACGAACTTGTACTCGCCCGAAGGATCCGACTGCTTGAGCTCCGTCACTTTTCCGTTCACTGACGAGAACTCGAAGACGATATCGGGGAACTCCTTGATGCGGAAACGGTGCGGCTGCCACGGAATGAGATTCTGAAATGTCCCGCTCGCGTACTGCAGCGCGAGAATTCCGTCCGGCCGCACGACTACGTCGAACTTGCCACCGCTCGGCGTTTGGTAGGTCCCGACGTACTGCCGAAGCGTCGCGGCGGACGAGAGCGCACCCGGCACGCGCCGGACGAAGATCGCTGCGGCTTCGTCGAGCGACATCTCGGCCCGGTCGATTTCTCCTTGCGGGTTCGTCAGGAAGTTCACCGACCACTTGCCATCCTCCTCGTCGTCCGGCGTGTCGAAGCGGTCGTAGTGAAAGTGACCGAGCGGAAGTTTGATCTTGTGCAGATCGAACATCAGTGACGTGTCCCCTTTCGAGATGGTCAGCACGCCATAGGCGGGGTGCTCGAACTCGCCTGCATAATCGCCCGTCGCGTGTGACGATCGTGTATTCGCGACGCGCCCGCCCCCGGCCTTCGTGCGCGCCTGCTTCCCCGCTTCCTTGTTCTTGAGACGGATCGTATTCTGCCGCTCGGACCACGGCGTCAACGACATGCCGAGAAGGCGCTCGTACACGTTGTACGACACGACGTTGTAGAGCGGAGCGGCATGGTTGCCGATCACGAGGACAATTACCCCGATCGAGTCATAGGGCATCGTCGAGACCTGCGAATGGAACCCCGGCAGGTCGCCGCCATGATAGGCAAGCAGGTGACCGCGGTATGACGTGGTCCAGCGTCCCATTCCGTAACTGGAGTTGAGGAGCTCGCCCCAGCCACGGACCTCGAGTCCGGTGTTCGGCAGCGCGATCGACGGCGCGAGCGTTTGCCTGATGATCCCTTTCGGTATCACTTGTCTGCCGTTCAACTTTCCCTCGTTCATCAGCGCAATAAGCCACTTCGACATATCCACGATGTTTGAGTTGATCGCGCCAGCCGGTGCAACGCCGATCGCGTCGCTGTAGTACGGTATGCTGTACAGCTCGGTATTGTCGCGCCGCTCGGTGAAAGGCACACCGGGTTCCGGCGTCTTGAGCATGTCGGCGATCGTGAAGGTCGTGCTCGTCATGCCGAGCGGGTCGAGGATGCGCTCGCGGACGAACCTCTCCCATGGCTTACCGGAAAGGAGCTCGGTGGCATAACCAGCGCCGGAGTACATCATGTTGTTGTACAGAAACACCGACCGCATCGGCTGCACGGGCTCGAGGTATTTCAGCCTCTCGAACAACTCCTTCTGCGTGAAGTCCGATTTGTACCAGATCATATCGTGACGCGTGATCCCCGTCCGGTGAGACAGCATGTCTCGAATCGTCACCGTGCGGTTCAGGTCGTCATTGTAGAACTGAATGCCGGGCACGAACTGACGGATCGGTTTGTCCCAGTCGAGCTTCCCCTCGTCCACCAGAAAACCCGCGGCGACGGCCGTGAAGAGTTTCGTGTTCGACGCGATGGGAGCCGTGGTCGTGGGTGTGAACGGGAGCTTCTTTCCATAGTCCCGATAGCCGTACCCCTTTGCGAAGACCAGCTTGTCCTTGAAGACAACGCCGACACCTATTCCAGGGACATTCCAGTCCTTGACTACCTGCTGCAAGTAGTCGTCGAAACCCACGAGCCGCGCCTCTACCGACGGCTGCTGACCACTCAGGGAGCTCGTGAAAAGGATCGATGCGACAGCGGTAGCGAAGCGGGAGAAGAGTGGGCGCATGTGTTGAGGTAGGAGTCGGATCAATATGCGTTCCAGGGCCCGTGGACGCGAGCAGAGTTTTGTTGCGGAGCCTTCAGCCCCGCATCCATTCGCGCCGCTGAGGAGCACGATGACTGCGCTCACCTTTCAGATGTAATGAGCGCCGTCGTGCCGTGCAGTCATCGAAAGGCGGAAGTTTCTCGAGAACCTCGGCCTCCTCTTCGGCTGACAGATTGCCGCGTCCGACCTCGTCGAAGATGCCGAATTGATGCGTCGGATCCTTGGCTGCAAAAAGCTTGCATTCTAGATGCGATAAATGTTACTGGAGGACGGTAGCAAGCTCGATTGACTGGCCAGTGTTACTTAACCGGCCGCGAAGCTCCCGACACCCTCTGCGGCCAAGAGCGCCTGCTTCACTCCCGGCAAACCGCTGTACCCACCGATGGACCCGTCGCTCATCACGACGCGATGACAGGGCACGACGACGGCGACGGGATTCGCGCCGCAAGCCTGAGCGACCGCGCGAGTTGCCTTCGGACGATTGATAGCCCGCGCGATGTCGAGATACGAGCGCGTTGCTCCCGCCGGAATCGTGAGGAGCTGATTCCATACCTCACGCTGAAAAT
>CAYMKQ010000055.1:0-14079 GCA_964391175.1 uncultured Gemmatimonadaceae bacterium
CGTAGGTCTCGAACCCGTCGGCGCTCGGCCCGACCGAGTCGCCCGCGTTGTCGCCGGTGCAGTCCGCGATCACGCCCGGGTTGCGCGCGTCGTCTTCCTTGATGCCGTACACGATCTTCATCAGGTCGCTGCCGATGTCGGCGATCTTGGTGAAGATTCCGCCGGCGATACGCAGGACCGACGCGCCCAGTGACTCGCCGATCGCGAAGCCGATGAAGCATGGCCCCGCATAGTCGCCCGGGATGAAGAGCAGGATGAAGAGCATTATTAGGAGCTCCACGCTGATGAGCAGCATCCCGATGCTCATTCCCGCCTTGAGAGGAATGGCGTAGCACGGATACGGCTTCCCGCGCAGACTGGCGAAGGCGGTCCGCGAGTTGGCGAAGGTGTTGATGCGGATGCCGAACCAGGCGACGCCGTAGCTTCCGGCAATGCCGACCAGGCTGAAGAGCAGGATGATCGCGACCTTCGTCGCCGCGAAGTCGAGCAGCAGCCAGAAATAGAGGACGATCACGAAGCCGATGAAGGCCTCGAGGATCAGAATGAATTTTCCCTGGGTGACGAGGTAGGTCTTGCAGGTCTCGTAGATCAGCTCCGAGATCTCGCGCATCGACTCGTGAACCGCCATGCGCTTGAGCTGGCCGTAGATGACGAGTCCGAACAGGAGGCCCAGGGCGCAGATGACGAGGCCGGCCATTAACAGTGTGCGGCCGGGTATGTCGCCGAAGAACCGCACCTGCGAGAGATCGGGAATGCGAAGGTTGGCCTCGCCGCCGGCCCTGTGCTCTACCGGCACCACGGCAGCGTCGCCTGTCTGGGCCGCGACCGCCGCGCTCTCAGCCGTCGTTCGCGGGGCTGCACCCTGAGCCGCGACCGACCGCGAGCCGAAGACGGCCAGCAGGGAGAAGATGATCGAGAGGGTACGACAAAAGAGTGCAAACTTCCGGTTCATTTCTGGAATTCTCCACGGGTGAAAAAACGGCCCGCCCTCGTCGGGCGGGCTTGATGCTCAGCGTGACGGAGCAGGCTCCGCCTTACGCCACAGGAAATACACGGGAACGCCGAGCAGTACGATGACAAGCCCGGACAGAGCCTGGGCGCGCGTCTTGTCGGCGATCAGCAGTATTATCGCGATCGCCGTGGCAAGGACGATATAGAGAGCCGGTAGGATCGGGTACCCGAGCGCGCGGTAAGGCCGCTCGGCGTCGGGGCGGAGCTTGCGCAGCCTGAACAGCCCTACCGTCGTCAGCGCATAGAAGACGAGCGCGGCGAAAATCACGTAGTCGAGAAGCTGGCCGTATGTGCCGGTGAGGCAGAGCAAGCTGGTCCAGATCGACTGCGCGATGAGAGCGGCGGCGGGAACGCTGTTCCGGTTGAGATTGCCCGCGCGCGAAAAGAACAGCTTGTCTCTCGCCATCGCGTAGTAGACCCGGGCCCCGGCGAGAATGAGACCGTTGTTGCATCCAAACGTCGAGATGAGGATCGCCGCCGCCATGATTGTGGCACCGACCGGGCCGAAGATCGTTTCGGCGACGGCGCTCGCAACGCGATCCTGAGTGGCGTGCTGGATGCCGCGACCAATCAGCGTCGCCGCATCGGCGGTGCCGTTCAGCGGCAGCACGTTCAGATAGGCGATGTTGGCAAGGATGTAGAGCACTGTCACGAGCCCGGTTCCGTAGATGAGGGCTTTGGGGAGGTTTCTGCGTGGCTCGTGCACTTCGGCGGCGGCAAACGTCACGTTGTTCCACGCGTCGCTGGCAAAGAGTGAGCCGACCAGAGCGGATCCAAACGCGATCATGAACACGCTCGAGAACGCAACGGAATTGAAGTTGCCGGCGCCGAAATTGGCGGCCACCGCCTCCGAATTACGTCCGATCGTCAGGCCGAGCAGTATGAGAGCGGCCAGCGCGCCCGTCTTGACTACCGTGAGCGTGGTCTGGACGATCTTCCCTTCCTTGACGCCGCGGAGATTGACCCAGGTGAGGATCCAGATCGTGACGAGGGCGATGATTCGCTGCGGAGAGAGCCCGAGCTGGATCAGGCCGCCCGGTGTGTTGATGTCGAGCTGCGGGAACCAGCCGAACCGGTCCGGCGTAATGTCGGGCCAGATGACGCCGAGGAATCGACCGAAAGCGACGGCGACTGCGGCGATCGTGCCCGTCTGGATCACGACGAACAGTGTCCATCCATAAAGAAAGCCCATGAGCGGACCCATGGACTCTCGCAGGAAAACGTACTGGCCGCCCGCTCGCGGGTACATCGCCGCGAGCTCGCCGTAGGCAAGCGCGCCGAGTATGGTGACGATGCCGGCAACGACCCAGGCCATGAGGAGCCAGAACGGCGAGCCGACGGTGCGGCTGATGTCGGCGGAGACGATGAAGATTCCCGACCCGATCATCGAACCGGCCACGAGCATCGTGGCATCAGTGAGCGTCATCGCCTTGACGAACTCGCGCGACGACTGAGGCGTGTCGGTCGTTGTTGTCCTGGTTGTCAACGCTCGCCCTCTGGCGTACGGTTTCCGCCCGGGTGTCTCCCAGCTACGCGGCGGGCAGAAGTTATCTGGGCAGAGGGCAATTTGCTAGTGAAACGGCCACGGGTGAGACGAAAGGGGCAAGTGCAATGAACTGAGAACGACACAGATGCGAGACGACAGAAGCAGAGATCCGAGTTGCGAGAACCTCGAAACTCGCATCCATGCCTCTGGCCTCTCGCATCTGTGACGTTCTAGGTTGGGACGGCGGTCGTATTGCCAGTACAGTAACCGTTAGAAAATGAAATGCACATCGACGGTATCCCGCATCGGCGTCCCGTCTGCGTGGACGCCGGGCCGGAACCGCAGCGAGCGCAGAACCTCGGTCAATCTCCTGTTGTAGCCGCCGTCCTTCGACGGGTTGAACGAAATGAGCGCAGCATTCCCCTTCTCGTCGATGTCGAACCACGCGGTCAAGTGGTACGGCTTGATCCTGTCGGGAGCCGGGAGTGGGGGGATGAAAAGATCGCGCAGCGTCGGCGGGTAGTCCTTGCCGGGACCACCCCCGGTGCCTGGCCCTACACTGCTTCCTCGACCCGTCCCCACGCCGGAGCCGACGCCCCCTCCGCTTCCCGGTCCCGCGCCCGCTGTGCCCGAGCTCCCTGTGCCCTCACCCGGCGCCGCAGTCAGCAACGGGGTCGAGGCGACCGGTGGCGCGGGAGTCACGGGCGACTCCACCTCTGGCTTCGGCTCGGGCGGCTTCAGCGGCGGCACGATGAGCGGAGCCTCCCCGGGCATTACCGTCGGATCCGATCTGACGCGGACGAACTCGAGTCGCTCTTCACGCGAACCCGCGCCGCCCGACCCACCTCCGCCACCTCCGGCGGGGCCCGGCCCTCCGCCTCCGAGCGCGGGGTCATGAGTGAAGTCCGAGGACGCCACGATCGGCGCCACAACGAGAAAAAGGATCAGTGCGTGCACCAGCAGCGACGCAGTGATCCCTTTCCACCGCTCTTCCTTCCTGAGCGGTAATCCGACAGGCGGGCGATAGCGCGTAACTACTTCACATCCTTCGGTGTAGCGGCAATCACCTTGACGCCCGAACCCCGCGCCAAATCCATTGCCCAAATCACATCCTCATACTTCACGCTAGGATCACCTTTGACGAAGATGATCTTGTCCGGCCGCGGGTCGTAGATCTCCTTGAGCCTCTTGCCGAGATTCGCCTTGGTGACCGGCTCCGAGTTGATTCTGTACACTTCTTTCGGAAGGACCTCGAGCACGATCTGCGACGGAGGCGGCCCCGATTGCGAGTTGTCCGGGGTGGGGTCCGGCAGCTGCAGATCGATCGCCTTCCGCGACATCGGTATCACCATCATGAAGATGATGAGCAGCACCAGCAGCACGTCGATCATCGGCGTGACGTTGATGGCGTTCGTGAGGCCGCTTTCCCCACCACCCGTGGACATTGCCATTATTTCGTGCCTCCGGGCGCAGGGTTGAAGAGATTGTCGGTTGACACGGCGGAAATCGTCCCGGGACGCTGGTCAGCGATGAGACCGGTGACGCGCACTTCGTTCCTGGCGGCGATGTCCATCGCGTCGAGAACCTTGCCGTATTCCAGGTCCTTATGGGCCTTGATATAGAGGAGCTTGTCCTGCTCGCGCGTCTCGAAGATGTTCTTGAGTAGCTCTGCGAGCTGCTGATTGGGAATGGCTTTCTTGTTCAGGAAGTACTGGCCGTTCGCGTCGATTCCCAGGACCTGGTCCGTATCCTCTTCCGGATGCGGCTTCAGGTTCGTGCCGCTTGGAGGGGTGGCCGCAAATCCCGCCGTGATGGCCGGGATGACGAGCATGAAGATGATCAGCAGGACGAGCATGACGTCGATCATCGGCGTCACGTTTATATCCGCCTGCACTCTCGATTTTCCGCTGGTTGACATCGACATGGGAAGTCCCCCTTCCTACTTCGAGATCGGATCGCTGCCCGCCGTCGCCGTGGTGTTGAACTCACGCGTGAAGCGCGAACGGCCGAACTCTCCGGAGACGTTCTTGATCATGTAGTCGATCATCTCCTTGGAGGTGTACGTCATCTCGGCGATCAGGTTGTCGATCTTGACCTGGAAGTAGTTGAATAGCCAGACCGCCGGAATAGCCACGATGAGACCGAACGCGGTCGTGATCAGCGCTTCGGACACGCCGGAGGAGATCGACGCCAGTCCGCCCGAGCCGGAGGCGGCCATGGCGGCGAAGGAGTTGACGATACCCATCGTGGTTCCGAGAAGGCCGACGAACGGGGCCGTCGCGCCAACCGTGGCGAGCACGCCGAGGCCGCGCTTCAAGTCGGTGATCGTCATCAGCATCTCGCGCTCAACCGCTCGCTCGGCGGAGTTGATGTCGCCGACGGTGGCGGAGCTGTCCTGAATGAGCGGGCGGATCTCGGTTAGCGCGCCACCCAGAACCCGAGCGACGTGAGACTTCTTGTACTTGTCGGCGAGAGTGACAGCCTCGGCGAGGTTGTCCTCTTCGAGGAACTGCGAGAACTCGGGCGCGAACTTGCGCGTCTCGCGCTGTGCCTGGCGCAGATCCCACCACTTCTTGATGGCGATGGAGAGAGACCAGATGGACATGATCGCGAGGGTATAAACGATACCCTTCGCGAAGTTGCCCATCATGTTGTAGATATCGAGTAGTGACAGTTCCATTGTTTACTCCGGTGGGTTCGTTAACGCGGAACGGCGAACTGGAAGGACTGCTGGACGAGCTGATTCACTGCCTTGCCGCCGATCTGCGCCGGGCTGAAGCGCATCCTCGGGAGAACGTTCCTTACCGCCTGCGTGAACAGCTCGTTGCTCGATTTCAGAACCTTGAAGCTGTCCATGTCAGCCTTGCCATTTGCACTCACCACAAACTGTGCCTGAACCTCGCCGGCTATGCCTGAGCTCTCCAGAACAGCCGGATATTTCGGCTTCGGACTGTCGTCGAGCATCGATGCGGGACGCTCGACCTGAAACTCGAAATAGGTCTGGTCGGTGTTGACGGGTCCCGTTCCGCCGACCACGCCGCTACCGACGCCGCCCTTGACGCCCTTGCCGCTGAAGTCGCTCTCGTTCGTGACCGCCTTGGACAGATCGATCTCTGGAATCTTGATGTCGATCCTCACCGGCGCCCGGAGGACCTGGAAGCCCTTCGGCGGAGGCGGTTTGACGACGACTTCCTTCGGAGGAGGCGCCTCTTTCGGCTTCTCCGGAGGCGGCTCCTTCTTCATCTCGACGAACTGAATCTTCTCGGCCTTCGACTTCTCGTCCTTCACGCCCGCTGTGGCGGTGGCGTACACGGCCCCGGCGATGAGAAGGGTGTGGAGGACGATACTGAATGCAGTACCGCCTGCCATGCGCTGCTTCTTTGGGCTCGACTCGATCAGTTGGCTAAACATTCCTCACCTGGTGGGAAGTTCTGTATGAAAGCTGTTGGCGACGCGAAAGCTATGGAATAGGGTCAAGATTAAGAATCAATGAAATCGTGGCGAGGTGGGCCGAACTATCGGGAAAGCCGGAAAACGAAAGGCATCTGGACCATCTGCCGGACCTTCCTTCCCCCGACTTCCGCAGCGACGAACTGCATGGTGCCGAGGGCGTCGCGTACGGCGGCCTCGAAAAGCGCGTTGTCGGAGCGCGTGAAGCGCACGCTAGCAAGCTCGACTCGACCCCTTTCGTTCACTACGAACAAGACCACTACCTGTCCCTCGACCCCGGCCACGCGAAGTGCATCCGGATATCGAGGAGGCGAGCTTCCCGGCCGAAGATATACCTGCCGTTCTACCTGGTCTGCAGATAAGGGTTCAGTAATTTCGACGCGGCCAGTATGGTCCGATGTCAGACCAGACGTGGCTGCGCCAGCGGTAAACGGGACAGAATTCAGCGATGGTTGCGCTGGCATGAGATCGACCGGCGGGGTGACGACGTCGATGCGTTCGAGCAGGCGGAGATCCGGCAGAGCCGCGAGAGCAGGCCGCTCTACCGACCTGACTGGCGCGGCGGCCGCCGGCGGACGCGCCGCGGGTGGATTCATCCACCGCACGACCTCTACGTCCCTTGGTTCATCGACTCGCGCCTGCGCAGTTGCGAACACGGCGACCCCGATTGCAATTGTGTGAGCGACCGTGCTGACTAATGCGCCCCAAACTGACCGGTTCCTCTCTGTCTTCGACTCCAGCAAGTGAGCGAGCATGGCAACTCCGAAGGGGTCGACGTCAACCTCTCACACGGATACCCGCGAAGGAATAGCGTGAACGTTACGAGTGCGTGATGGACTCCTAAGGAGCGTATTAGCGGGAGATTAAGACCGCTGCAGGTCTGCAGGGAGCGGGAGAGTAACGGTGAATAGACTTCCCCGGCCGAGTCTCGAGGACGCGGTGAGCGTGCCACCGTGGGCCTGCGCGATCCACTGACTGATGGCGAGCCCGAGACCGAAGCCGCCACGCTCGGACATTCGCGAGCGCACTCTGTCGGCGCGCCAGAACCGCTCGAAGATGTGGGGCACGTCCGCGGCCGCGATCCCTATTCCCGTGTCGCGGACCGCGAACGTCACGTTGTCAGGGTGACGGCCCACTCCGAGCTCGACTTTCCCGCCGGCGGGCGTGTACTTGATCGCGTTCGTGACGAGATTGAGGAAGAGCTGCCTGAGGCGCGTCCGGTCCGCCATCACGACCACATCCGCGGTGAACGGGAGATTTACAGTCACGCCCTGCGCCTCGCCGAGGATGAGCGCGGTCTCGAATACCTCCTGCACCAGCGGCTGCAGCTCCACCGGCTCTCTATGGATGTCGAATCGGCCCTCGTCCGCCCGGGCGAGCGTGAGCAGGCTCTCCACGAGGTCGGTCATCCGGCGAACTTCCTGGAGTGATTCCTCCAGCGCCACCATGCGCTCCGTCTGACTGGACGTCATCATCGCCCGCTCGACGTCGGCGCGCAGCACGGCCAACGGGGTCTTGAGCTCGTGACTCGCGTCGGCGGTGAAACGCCGCAGGCCACCGAACGAGGTCTCCAGCCGCCCTATCATTGCATTGAGTGTGGCGACGAGATCGGCGAAATCGGTGCTCTCCTCGCTCAGCGCCAGGCGCCGGTGCAGACTCCTTCCGTCGGTGATCGCTGCGACCTCGGTGGTGATTTGCGCAAGCTGGCGCTGTGTGCGGCCGAAGTAGACGAACGCCGTCGTGCCCGCGACCAGAATGATGATGGGCGCGATGATCAGCGCGTTGAGCACGTACTCCCGCGGAACTGTCATCGCCCGGGTGGCCACGGCGCCCGAGGCGATGCGGCTGACGCCGCCCGGCGCACCAGCGAGCGAATGCGAGACGAAGAGAAGCTTTTCCCCGAGCGAATCGAGCTGGAAGATGAGCGCCTCGCCTGATCTGGGGAGATCGCCGAGCTGCTCCTGAAGCGTCGACATGTCATTCGATCTGAGGTGCATGACATCGGGCGACCGGTAGACGGAGCGGCCCATCGTGTCCACGACGACGATATAGCCTGGAACGGCGTCGAGTCGCTCGGCGATGCCCGGAGAAAGAGCGGGCCCGGGCGACACGGCATCCGCGGCGACGACTGGCTCGCCAGCCTGTGCGGCACCAGCGATCACCCTGGCGGCGAGATCGCCCTGGGCCGCGGCGTACTGCGCGATGTCGCGAAATACGGCCGCGTTGCGAGCTGTCATGAGGGAGAGAAAGAGCGTGATCGTCACCGCGATCAGTCCGGCGACGAATGCCGCGGTGAGCTTCACGCGCGTGGAGAACACTCGCTCTAGCTCCCCTTGCCGGTCGTGCTCTCTTCGCGGATCACGTAGCCCACGCCGCGGATTGTGTGAATGAGCTTGTGAGCGGTATTCGCATCTATCTTCTTCCGCAGGTGGTTGATGACCACGTCGACGATGTTGGTCCCCGGATCGAAGTGGTAGCCCCATGCGTACTCGGTGATGAGAGTACGGCTCATGACGCGCCCCGCGTGGCGCATCAGGTACTCGAGCACGGTGTATTCTTTCGGCGTCAGCTCGATCGCGTTGTCGCCGCGCGCGACCTCTCTCGTGTCGAGATTGAGCGTCAGGTCGGCGACCTTCAGGGCCGGTGAGAGGCGGGCTGGGGGACGTCTGGAAAGCGCCTCCACGCGCGCGAGCAGCTCCTCGAACGCGAACGGCTTGGTCAGGTAGTCGTCGGCGCCCGCCCTCAGCGTCTCGACCTTGGAATCGATTGCATCCTGCGCGGTGAGAATGAGAACCGGACGGTCGAAGCCGCGCGCGCGCAGATCGTGCAGCACCTGTGCCCCCGATTTTCCGGGCAGACGCATGTCGAGCACGATGACGTCGTACTCTTCCGAGATCGCGCGGGCTTCACCCTCGTCGCCGTTCGCCACCAGGTCGACGCCCCAGCGGTGCTCCTCAAAGCCTCGCTTGACGAACTGGCCGACGGTGGGGTCGTCTTCGATTATGAGGATCTTCATACGAGGATCTTCATCGGCGGGAGGGACTACTCTTCTTGATGGGAGCGGCGAATGTTTCGCCTCGGCTCCTAACTTACATCTGCGCCATCCGCCTTACAACGAGGCGGATGGCGCTGCGCTAGCGGATGAAGCCGCGGTCCGGACGCTCGAAGGGGCGAGATGCCTTTTGCTTCTTCGCCAGCATCTCCATCGACTGAGAGTCGGTGCGCGGACGCACGACGGCAGCTTCCGCGCTTTGCGCCGTCATCACGGAATCGTTGCACGCGCGGGCAGCGGAGCCGGTGCGGGTGGCGCAGCCCTCGCGCACCAGTTTGGCCGAGGCCTCACCTTTCGCCTTCGCCATGCACTTGGGCGAATTGGTCGCGGCACCCACGCACTCCGCCTCGGTTCTCGTCCGCGGGTGGTGGGTGACGGAATACATCAGCGCCGCCAGAGAGGAGACGGCGACCGCCAGCAGCAGTATCGCAACCAGCAGCTCGCCGAAGATGAATCCTCGGCGAGCTGCTGTTCCTTGCGCGGAGTCAGCCTGCAAGCTCACTCTAGTATTCCACCCAGTTGTCGACCCACGTGTTCTTGAGGGTCACCAGCGCGCCCGCCATGCGGTTCGCCTTGGCGACCTCGCAGGAGTTGTACACATATTCCTTGGTACCGTTCGCGGTCGAGGACGGTACGTAGGTCCCGAGCTTTACGTTGAGACCGCTGACGGTAGCCCCATAGACTCCGTTAGTGCCGTTGGACGTAATGTCCCCCCCAACGAGGAGAACTCCGTTAAAGTCCTTGCTTCCGCTGATCGTGATGTGCCCGGTGGCGATGATCATCCCCCGCCCGCCATCCGGGATCGTAAAGTCCGCCTCGTTGATGCGAATGATCGGGTAGAAAGTCGTATCGGCGAACTGCTCGGGGGTAGGCCAGGAGCCGCCCGGGATCGTGATGGTCGCCTCGATCGCACCTTCGTTGATTATGGCGTTCCAGTCGATAGCCACCGAATCGGCCGTGATGGTGCTGTCGACTCCCGGGTCGCCCTCGGTTGCGTCAGTCTTGCCCGTATATCCGGGATTCAGCGGAACGGCGACGCCGGCGACGGCAGCCGAATCACCGCACGCGTCAAATCCGCCCAGCGTTCCGGCGGCACCGTTTTTGTCGAGGCCGTTCAATGCGGTCCAACCCGCCAGCACCTGCATCGGAGCAGGCTCGAAGAGGACGTACTGCGCGACGGTGCGGACACCCTCGGGGGTTCCCGCGTACGCGCCGACGGTCTCGACTCCGCGCGAGCGCACGACGTATAGCCCCGACATCGAACCCATGACCGGACGAATACGCGTCAGTGAGACGTCGGCATAGCCGCCGGTGAAATTGATGCGAACGCTATCCTTGGGGCCCGGGACTTTTCCGGCATTGGGCAAGAGCGAATCCCTGCGAATGAGGAAGAGCTCGAGACCATCCTCCGCGATCCTGAAGGCGGAGATCTGCGACTTCTGGTCGGATACCGATCTGCGCTCCGCGCTCACCAGAGAAAACCCTCCGGCGATCATGATGGTCATCACCGCGATGACGAGAATGGCTGTCGGAAGTGCGAATCCACGACGTTCGGCGTTGTTTGACATATCTCGAAGCCTCTCGGCTAGTTAGTGCGGTTCTTGAAGAACACCGCGGTGGTGAATGGTGCGCTCTCGGGAGTAGTCTCTCCGGCGGCGATCACCTCGCTTACCCCATCGAGGTGAAGCTCGATGCCGCGAATGTCACTGAGCATTAGGGGAGGGTTGTCGTACGCGGTTGTGTTGTCGCCCACCACGAAGAATCTGTATCTGGCGGTGTTTGCAAACGGCGCCACGAGCTCCTCCGGGTCTTCTGCTCCGTTCGGAAAAATGATCGTTCGGTAGAGCCCCACTTTTCCCGGGACGGCCGTCGACGCCTTGAACTCGTAGCGGATCCTTCGATAGAGAAAGACAGGTGTGCCAAGGCTCGACCCAGCTACGAGCGGAGAAATCCTCGCCGCCCTTCCTTCGGGAAGGGTTGTGATGGCTACAGCATTGCACGCGTTCTGGCCCGTAGTTTTGTCGCGGGCCGCCGGATTCTCGACGTAAGTGTAGGCTCCGGTCACGGCGTTCCTCCAGGCGAAACCGTAAAAGCCCTCCGCGTTGTATGCCACGGAGTCCACGGGCAGCATGCTCACAGCGGTGGATAGGGCGTTGCTGCTGCAGACTACGCCTATGGCAAACGGTATACGGAGAGTGAGCGAAGTGGGCGAGGCGGCGAGGACTCCGCCGGTGGTTTCGATCATTCGAAAGTCGGAAACGAGGCGGTTCAACGAGCCACGCGACACGTTACGCGCGGCGTTGCCCATGCCCTGCTTGTCGAAGAATCGGCCTTGAGTCGTGAGCAGCTGGGTAAAGAGCGCACCAATGATAGCGAAGATCACCATGCCGATCAGCAACTCGAGGAGCGTGAAGCCGCGGCGGGCGCGGCGCTTCTCATTATTTTTCATGGTCTGTCAGTGCAGATGGTGCAGAGGACCTTCGATGTTCTAGCGTTGGTCCGGGTGAAGTTCACTGTGTCGGGCTTGTAGTTGGGATTGACGGGGGTGATAACGACCTGGACTGTCTTGAGCTTGTCGGCCGGCTCCGCCACCGTAACGATACGGGAATGCGGGTAAGGCCCGTCTGTGACGGAGAAAGAGCTCGAGCCAACCGCCAGCTGGTCGTACGGAAGCGCGATGAGGCGATTGACCTCGTGCATCAGCACGCCGTTGCGATACGCCGCGCCCGTGACCTTCTTGGAGCTCGTCGAAACCGAGTACATCATCGCCGCAAGCGACGACACGGCGATCGCGAGCAGCACCATGGCAACAATGACCTCGATCAGGGAGAAACCTTTGCGAGGTCCGCCAATCTCCGGGTTCGGGACGGCGCAAGTGACTGAGCTGCGAAGAGAAACTCTCATCTCGGCACCAACCTTATGAAGCCCGCGGTCGAGGCGGTAATGCGGCGGGCATAATCACCGTTGGCTAGGTCGATCACTACCGGGTCCGACGAAACTCCGCTCGGAAACACCTCGATGGTGGCAGGAGTGAAGACGAGAGACGACAGACGGTACTCCGACGTGTCGCCGTAAAAGCTTCTGATTCTGAGCACGTCGCCGGTATTGCGGTCGATGAACTGATAGCTCCTGGTCGCGGCATCGGCGGAGATTCTCACCGGCTCGCGCTGACGCGCGGCAACCGCAAAGGCATTCTGAAGGTCGGCTGCAATGACGGTCGCTGCACGATTGACGCGGTTGTGACGTATGATGCGCGACATGGCGGGTCCGGCAATCCCGGCGACGACGCCCATGATTGCTACCACGATCAGAAGCTCGATTATGGTGAATCCGCGTCGAGCCTCGTTAAGGCTATTTCCGTTGATGCGCATGCCCATTTCCTGCCTCCGTCCAAGCCCGTGATGATAGGGAGCACCGGGTCTCGGCGTGGGAAAGTACTTCTATTAAGGGATGGACGAATTCGTTACTGCTGAGTCACGTCGAAAACGGTCTTTGAACGAGTTAAGGCCCTCCAGCAGGGGCTAACCCATGGACCCTTAGCTCAGCAGTTCGATCGCCGCCAGTATCTCTTCGTTTGCCCTCCGCTGCCCCGGATTCGACTCGACGTAGGACCACCGCACAGTCCCCTCCCGGTCGATCAGGAAGTAGGCCCGGTTGGAGTAGAACTTGTCCTCGAGCAGCACTCTATAGGATCGTGAAATGTCACGCTTGAAGTCGCTGAGGAGCTCCGTCTTCATCTTGAGCTTGTTCCTGAATTCGCGGAGCGAAGCGGTCGAATCGACCGAGATCGGAAGGATCTCGACCCCCTTGCCCTGGAACTGGTCGAAGTCCTCGGTGAAGCAAATCAGCTCCTTCGTGCACGTACCAGTGAACGCGAGCGGGAAGAAGGCAATGAGGACGTTCCGCTTCCCACGAAAGGAGGAGAGCGAGACCTCCTTGCCCGAGGTCGAAGGTGCGACGAAATCGGGCGCCGTGTCCCCCGCCTGCGGCGAATTTTGCAGTTGAGTGGCGGTCATCACGTAAACCTAACAACTCTCGAGGGACTGATGGAGACCGATACGCCGATCACCACCCGGACGCTCACCGTGCGATGTCAGTTCTGTGAGACCTGGAACCGGATCGACGCCAGCAAGGTCACTGATGGTCCCAGATGCGGAAAGTGCGCGAAGCCCATCCTCCTCGAGCGCCCCGTGATGCTGACCGATGAGACCTTCTCCCGCACCATCAACGAAAGCGACGTTCCGGTCCTCGTCGATTTCTACGCGGATTGGTGCGGCCCCTGCCGGATGATGGCGCCGGCGGTGGACGCCCTCGCGGCGAACGTACAGGGCAAGGCGCTCGTCGCCAAGCTGAACACGGACCAGTCGTCGACGACCGCGGGCGGGTTGGGGATCCGCGGCATTCCCACCGTCATCGTCTTCCAGGGTGGCAAGGAAGTGGCCCGTCAGTCGGGAGCCATGCCGCTGGAGGGACTGAAGCAGCTGCTGGGGAGAGCGGGCGTGACGATTTGACCCCGCCGTCCTGACCGAGCGGCCACCAGGAGGTTTTAGCCGGAAGTCGCGCCGTCGAGTGCAGCCTGGACTGCCGCTGCCAGCTCCTGCCCGGTGAAGGGCTTGTGCAGAAAATTCGCTCCCGGCGGAATCCCCGTTCGCGCTGAATCTTGGTCCGCATAGCCCGACATGAAGAGGACCTTCAGTCCCGGACGGCTCGGCGCGAGATGCTTGATGACCTCCGGGCCCCGCAGGCCCGGCATGTACATGTCGGTGACGACGAGATCGATCTTGCCGGGATGTGACTCGGCGATCTTGAGCGCGGCGGCGCCGTTCTCCGCTTCGAGAACGTTGTACTTTGCGCGGCGCAGGATCTTCATCACGATCGAGCGCACCGACTGCTCGTCGTCGATGAGCAGGATCGTCTTCGGCTCGGCTTCCGGCGGTGTTCGAGTCATGGAATCGAGACCCTCCGGCTTGCCGGTGCGAAGGTGGACACAGTCGCGGTGCAACATGGAGCGTACAGGGATCGAACCTGCGACCTCCTGGTTGCAAACCAGGCGCTCTCCCAGCTGAGCTAACGCCCCTCG
>CAYMKQ010000056.1:0-14048 GCA_964391175.1 uncultured Gemmatimonadaceae bacterium
CCTATCTCACAACTGACCATTTTGTCGCGCGGAGTTCCGAATCCCACGCCAACGTTGGACACAAGTGTCACTCTCGCAACTCTCGGCCATGCCTCTGTCCTCTCGCATCTGTGTCGTTCTGGGTTGAAACGGACCCACTACCACGCGCTCGCATCAGAGCGACGGGCGGTATACGCCCCAGGCAGTCGCCAGCGTCTCGGAGATCTCACCGACGGTGGCGCGGGCGCGCACCGCATCGATGATGAGGGACATCAGCCGAGCCTCATGAACGGGCCTTGCGGACGCCTCGCGGAGTGCCGCCAGCGCGTTCTCGGCCTCCTGAGGCTTTCTCTTTTTTCGCAGCTTGCTCACACTCTTCACCTGGGCCTTCTCGAGCGCGGAATAGTCGGGCGCCGGGATCGAGAGCGGCTCATCGGTGTCGGCGAAGCGATTGACACCGACGATCACGGTCTCCCCCGCTTCGACACGCAGCTGATGCTCGTAGGCACTCCGCGCGATCTGCTCCTGGAAGAATCCTGCGGCAATCGCCTTCTCCGATCCGCCGAGGCGGTCGACCTCGGCGATCAGATCCGACGCGCGCGCCTCGAGCTCCGATGTGAGGCTCTCGACGTAGTAGCTGCCCGCGAGCGGGTCCGCGGTGTTGGCGACACCGGATTCAAGAGCGACGATCTGCTGGGTGCGCAGTGCAAGTGTCGCTGACTGGGCGGTCGGAAGCGCGAGCGCCTCGTCGTAGCCATTGGTGTGAAGCGACTGGGTTCCCCCGAGCGTCGCGGCGAGCGCCTGGACGGCGACGCGGACGACATTGTTCAGCGGCTGCTGCGCCGTGAGCGTTACGCCGCCCGTCTGCGCGTGAAAGCGCAACTTGGAACTCGCGTCGGACGCGTGGAAACGCTCGCGCATTATACGCGCGTACAGCCGGCGCGCAGCGCGGAACTTGGCGACCTCCTCGAACAGGTCGTTGTGCGCGGCGAAGAAAAATGAGAGACGGGGAGCGAAGCTGTCCACTGGCAACCCCGCTTCGATCGCGCGCGTCACATACGCGATCGTATTCGCCAGCGTGAACGCGAGCTCCTGCACCGCCGTGGCGCCTGCTTCGCGGATGTGGTAGCCCGAGATCGAAATGGGATTCCAGTTGGGGACTTCGTCGGCGCAGAACCGGAAGACCTCCGCGATCAGCGCCATGCTCGGCCCGGGCGGATAGATGTAGGTCCCGCGAGCTATGTATTCCTTGAGGATGTCGTTCTGTATTGTCCCGCTGATCTTGTCGCGTTCAATTCCCCGCTCTTCCGCGACGACGATGTACATGGCTAGCAGCGTGGCCGCTGTGGCGTTGATCG
Organism: uncultured Gemmatimonadaceae bacterium; assembly: GCA_964391175.1. Taxonomy (GTDB): domain Bacteria; phylum Gemmatimonadota; class Gemmatimonadetes; order Gemmatimonadales; family Gemmatimonadaceae; genus UBA4720. Next base: position 1,338 of record CAYMKQ010000056.1, read on the forward strand.
TCATCGAGGTCGAGACCTTGTCGAGCGGAATGCCATCCAGCAGGACGTGCATGTCCTCGACACTGTCGATTGCGACCCCGGCCCTTCCGACCTCCCCCAGCGCGCGGGGTGAATCCGAGTCTATCCCCATTTGGGTTGGAAGGTCGAACGCCACCGACAATCCAGTTTGTCCGGCATCGAGCAGCAGTCTGAATCGCTCGTTGGTGCTCCTGGCGCTGCCGAAACCGGCGTACTGCCGCATCGTCCACAGCCGGCCGCGGTACATCGTCGGCTGCACGCCCCGCGTGTAGGGGAATTGTCCCGGATCGCCGAGATCCGCGGCGTAGACCGCCTTCGCGTCCTCGGGCCGATAGACCGTCTTGATGGGAATTCCCGACGGAGAAAGCTTCTCGCCGGGCTCGCGCTTGCTCACGCGCGCCGGCGTCGGCGCCGGCACCGGGTCACGCGCCTACGGACCCTACCGCCGAGAGCGAGCTGGCGCTCTTGTGGGGCTCACCCAGCATTGCGCGCGCCGCATCCACATCGTTCTTGCTGCCGATGAAGAGCGGAGTGCGCTGATGAAGCTCGGACGGCTGGACGTCGAGAATGCGCTGGACGCCGTCAGTCGCCGCCCCGCCCGCCTGCTCGACGATGAACGCCAGCGGGTTCGCCTCGTAGAGCAGCCGCAGCTTGCCGCGCTTGTTCATCCGGTTGGCCGGATACGCGAAGAGTCCGCCGCCGACAAGGTTACGGTGGAAATCAGCGACCAGGGATCCGACGTAGCGGGTGCTCATCGGCTGCCGACCACCCTCCTGCCCGCGATAGTAACGCATCAGGTTCTGAACGGCAGGCTCCCACTGACTGTGATACGAATCGTTGACCGAGAGGTATCTCCCGACGTCGGGGATCCGGATGTTGGGATGCGAGAGCAGGAACTCTCCCAATGACGGATCGAGCGTGAAGCCGTGCGCGCCCTGTCCCGTGGTGTAGACCATCATGGTGCTGGATCCGTAGATCACATAGCCCGACGCAACCTGTCTCCGTCCTGGCTGGAGCATGTCTTCCATGTCGCCGCGGCTTCCCCTCGTGATCTTGCGCACGACCGCAAAGATGGTTCCGACCGGAACGTTCAAATCGATGTTCGACGATCCGTCCAGCGGATCGAAGAGAAGGCAGTACTTTCCGCAGCGGAAGTTGTCGGGAATGTGGATGATCCCGGCTTCCTCCTCGGAAGCCATCGCGCACAGGCGCCCGCCGTGGTCGACAGCCTTCACGATGATCTCGTTCGCCAGCACATCGAGCTTCTGCTGGGTCTCGCCCTGCACGTTCGCGAGATCGGTCGCGCCCAGAATGTCGGCGAGCCCCGCGCTTCGCACCTTGTTGGCGATCATCTTCGCCGCCAGCGCCAGGTCGTAGAGCAGCCCCGAGAGCTCACCCGTCGCTTCGGGGTGAAGCTTCTCCTGCTCGATGATGAACCGGTCGATGGTTACGACTGACGTCGCGGTGTGTCTGACCACTTCAGATTTCCTCGTCGGCGGCATTGAGGCGCAGCGCCGAATACCGGCGAGCATCCACTTCGTACGCGTTACGGGAGTAGCCGTAACGGATGGACTGCCAGAGGTAGCGCACAGGGAAAGTCCTGTCGTCCAGAAATTGGTGGACGTGCCGGAGCTCGTGCAAGAGGAGCGACGCATTCAGATACCGCGCCGTCATTTCCGAGGGAAGATCGATTCTCTTACCGATTATCGCGTCGAGGACGCCTGGGCCAGCTCCCATCTCTCTCCCTTCACCTCGATCTCGATGCGGGATCCGTCGGTGCGGGCAATCACCGTCCCCGCTTCGTCGGTGCGCAATACTTCTGCTCCCACGCCGGCGAGCGCGCGCAGGACGTCGCCGCTCGGGTGTCCGTACCTGTTCCCCGCGCCTACGGAAATTACAGCGATGCCGGGGCGGACCGCCGCGAGAAAGGCATCGCTGCTGCTTGTCGAGCTCCCGTGATGGCCCACCTTGAGAAAATCGGCGCGCAGCCCGTCCGGATATTCCCTGAGGAGCCATTCCTCCTCGGCGCGCTCCGCGTCGCCAACGAGCAGAAAGCGCACCAGCCCGTAGCGGATGAGAGTGACCGTGCTGGCGAGATTGGGATCCTTGAGGCCGACGGTCCAGACCGAGTCCGGCGCAAGGAAGGATAGCGTCACTCCGTCGATCACCGCCGAGTCTCCGGGATGGACGCGGCGCCACTCCACACCGTGGTCCCGGGCGGCCGTCAGGGAGGCGATGTACGCAATCGACCCGCCCGCGAATGCAGCATCCCAGTAGGTGCGCGGCCGCAGCGCCTCCACGACGCTGGCGGCGCCCCCCACGTGGTCGGTGTGCGGGTGCGACAGGACGAACGCATCGAGTGATCCGCCCCGCCGGCGCAGGTACGGAAGGATCGTGCTCCGCCCCGCGTCACCTCCGTCCCACGCGGGACCGGCGTCGAGCAGCACCCACCGGCCGGATTCGGTGCGAAGCAGGACCGCGTCGCCCTGCCCCACGTCGAGCACGTGAAGCTCGACACCCCCACGATACAGGCTCGGCGTCGCAGGGGCGACGACCATAAGCGAGAGAGCGCCTACCGCGATGATCGCCGGTCGAGCCGGAAAGCGGCTCACGCACGCAACCACGATAGCGCCGGCGGCAAACGCTCCGCAGACGGCGGTCGTCCAGGTGGCGTTGACCGCGATGGACGCACCGGGGATCGACGCGGCGATCGACGCGATTCGGTCGAACGCGACGAGGAGCGGGTGAACTGCCTGCGCGCAGAAGCTGGCCACCGGCTCCACCGGCCCCATGAGGAGCGCCAGGAAAAGCATCGGCTGCGCGAGGCCAATGAGCGGAGCAGCGACCAGATTCGAGATCGGCGCTATCAGGCTCACCCGCCCGAAGGTCCACGCCACCAGCGGAGCCGTCACCGCGCACGCGAGCAGCGAGGTGAGCAGCTCGCGGGACACGTGCGCCCGCCACCCGCTGAGGCGATTCGTGATGTGGCGGCGCGCAAGGATTCCGGCCGCGATCAGCGCGCACATTCCGAGCACGCTGAGCTGGTATCCGACATCGAGCACAGTACGCGGCTCGACGAGTGGAATGAACGCGCCGATGGCGAGCGCTGCCCAGGGAGATGTTGGACGTTGAACCAGTCGTGAGACCATGCTGACGCCGAGCATGGCGGCCGAGCGGAGCGCCGGAGCCGGTGCGCCGATGATCGCCACGTAGATCGCGGTGGCCAGGAACGCGCAGAGAAGCGCGACGCGGCGCGGAAGTCGCGCAACCTGGAAGAGCAGCTCCATCGCGGCGGCGATCACGGCGACGTGGAGGCCGGAGATCGACAGCATGTGAACCAGTCCCGCGGCCGCGTACCGATCGCGCATCTCGGTCGGAATCTGACGCTGATCCGCGATCAGCAGCGCTCGCGCGAGGCCGGCATCGTCGCCAAACGTGCGGTCGATCGTGCGGGCGGCGTGCGCGCGCATTCGGGACAGCGGATCGGTGGGCGCTGGGCCGGTTCTCCTGAAGGAACGCCGCTCGGGCGGAGGGCTCGAGACCGAGATCATCACCGCCGCCGCGAAAACCAGCGCCAGCGCCGCGCGGTCTGTTCGCCCGCTGAGGATCGCCACGACGAATGCGGCTCCCGCCAGTGAGAGGGCGATCCAGCCGATGTCGTTGTATCCGGCAAGAAGGCCGGCGGTGTAGGCGAGATACCCTGACGTGACGAGTGGCAGCTTGGCTCCAGGCAGCCGGCCGCGAGGAGTCTAGTCCTTCAGTGCGTAACCCCCGGAATCATTCGAAGCGCAGCCCAACCATTCGGTGTCGTGTAGCTACACCGCCATCGGCAATGGAGCGCGGTTACCCAATACCCGACCAGTGAAGGTCGATCCCGTCGTTCCCGTGAGCTCAACGACGAGATACTTGCCGATGAGAGATGCGTCGCCGGGGATCATCACTGTCTTGAAGTCGCGGGTTCGCGACTGAAGCAGTCCGCCCCGACGCGCCAGCTTCTCCACCAGTACTTCGCGCCTCTCTCCGAGCAGCCTCAGGTTTCGGACACGGTTGCCGCCCCGCACGGTGGCGATCAGCCGCGCCAGCCGATCGCTGGCTGTTTCGTCGCTCACCTGCTCGCTCGCCGGGAAGCGGGTTGCGGGAGTGCCCTCCCTCGGTGAGAACTTGAAGGTGTATGCGTCGTCGAACCCGACTGCTTCGACCGCGGACAGGGTCTCGGCGAAGTCCTCTTCGGTCTCGCCGGGAAACCCGACGATGATGTCGGTCGTGAGCGCCAGATTGGGAATCGCAGCGCGGAGCTCCGCCACACACTCGAGGTAGCGTTCCCTCGTGTAGCGGCGAAGCATTCTCCTCAGGGTGCGCGTCGATCCCGACTGCATGGGAAGATGGACGTGCTCGCACACGCTCTTCGTTTCCGCCATCGCGTCGATCACGGCCGGACTGAAATCGTTCGGGTGCGGACTGGTGAAGCGCAGACGCCGGAGGCCCCGCACGCCTCCCACCGCGCGCAGGAGTCGCGCGAAATCGTGCTCGCCATCGAAGTAGGAGTTGACGGTTTGTCCGAGGAGAACGATCTCCGAGATACCGGACGCCACGACGGCCTCGCTCTCACGCATGACTTCCGCGAGGCGGCGGCTCCGCTCGGGCCCGCGCGTCGTCGGAACGATGCAGTACGTGCACTTGTAATCACACCCGCGCTGCACCGGAATCCACGCTTTCACTCCCTCGAAGCGCCGCGGCGAGAAATCCTCGTAATGCTCCTCGAGATCGAATTCAGTAGAGGTCGAGCGAGTTCCGCCACGCGCGCTCTCGATGAGAGAGGGCAGGTCGCGGTAGCAGTCGGGACCGATGACGAGGCTCACGTGCCTGGCGCGCTCGAGGAGCTGCTCCCCGAGCCGTTGCGCCATGCACCCTGTCACCCCGAGCACCGCGTCGCGCTTCATCCGGCTCTTCATCTCGCCCAGACGCCCCATCACCCGCTGCTCGGCGTGCTCCCGTATCGCACAGGTGTTGATGAGGATTACATCCGCGCCCTCGGGCTGGGACACGGATTCATAACCTGATTCCGCCAGCTTGCCGAGCATCAACTCGGTATCGCTGACATTCATCTGGCACCCGTAGGTCTCGATGTAGACAGTGGAGCGCGGAGATCGCGGCATCAGGGTGAAGATAACCGCATGAACGGCTTCATCGCTGTGGATTCCCCGTGACGCCGGCGAATTGTGCGCTGGTCGACTGATTCCTCACCGTTGTTGGATCTGATGGCAGCTCGATGTAGAACGAGCTCCCTTCTCCCTCCTTGCTCTTCACCCAGATGCGCCCGCCGTGACGCTCGACGACGAGCTTGCAGAAAGTGAGGCCCAGTCCGGAGCTCCTGGTCCGCGGTGACCGTGGCATCTCTACCTGGCCGAACTTGCGGAAGATGAGATCGTGGTACTCGGGCGGGATGCCCGGACCATTGTCGCTCACCGTGAAGAGCACGCCCTGACCGGCGCGCCGCGCGCCAAGATCGAGGTGCACCGGCCGGGACGAGTGCGTTACCGCGTTCTGAATCAGGTTGGAGAATACGCGCTTGATCAAACCCTTGTCGCCCGAAAACACGGGCGCGTCGTCCGCGACCGACACGGAGGCGGTCGTCCGCTCCTGCTGAAAGCGGTGACCCCACTCGTGTACCAGCTCGGCGAGCAGGGCGCCCGGCGCGATAGGGGCGAGGGTGAGCGAGATATTGGCCTCCTCGATGCGCGCGACCTCGAGTATGTCGTCGATGAGAGCGAGCAGATCCTCGGATTTGGTTTCCGCGTCCCCTATCGCCGCCTTTTGCGGTGTCGTGACCTGGCCGAAATCGCCGTCCGCCAGCATTTCGAGAGTCGCGAGCACCGACGTCAGCGGAGTCTTGAGGTCGTGAACGATCATCTTCATGAGATCGTCACGCACTTTCTCCAGCTCGCGGAGCTTCCGGAGACTGTCCTCCAGCGCGTCCGTTGCGGCCTTGAGCTTGAGAAGGCTGCGCACGCGCGCGCCCAGCACGAGGCGGTTGTGCGGCTTGGTAAGAAAGTCGTCACCGCCCGCCTCGATGCCTCGGACACGGTCGCTGGTGTCGTTGAGCGCGGTGACGAATATCACCGGAATGCGCGAGGTGCGCGGATCGCGCTTTATGCGGCGACACACCTCGAAGCCGGTGGAGCGGTCGTCCACGCCCAGATCTCCGGCGGGCATGGACACGTCCAGGATGCAGAGGTCCGGATGGTGCTCGAATGCCGCCGCGACTGCGGAAGGGCCGTCGACGGCTGTTATCGTCTCGTAGCCAAGGCTGTTCAACTGATCGAGAAGGAGCTCGACGTTGGCTGGGATATCGTCAGCTACGAGGATTATTTCGGGTCTGGAGTTTCCTCCGGCGGCCATGTCAGGGCGAGACTCTAAGCCCGAAGCTGAGGATGAGACCCCGTTCTTTCGCGTCACCACCGGCCGAGCGCATGGCCCGTTGAATCGCAAAGTCCAGGCTCGCCCGTTCGCGGGTCAGCGGCATTCCGAAGCCGCCCATGAATGCCGTCTCCGACACCTTCTCTCCGTTGAATCCGAAGGGCAGAGTCCGGAAGCGAGCTCCCGCGCGGAGCGTGATTATTCGCTGAAGGATGCGCGGCCCCGCGGCTTCAGCGCCGACGCTCGCATCCCATCCATCGAAAGCCTGGATGCTCGACGACAGTGAGCTGAGGGAGCTCCAGCCGTCGTGCGAGATGCGCGCCGACAGCGTCGTGCCGGTGATTCCCTCGTAGGTCACCGCGGCGGATATGCGGTCGGGGAGCGGCGCTCTGCCGAGAGCGGTGTCTCCTGCTTCGGCCTTGAGGTCGCCTCCCTTCCTGCCGGAGAGCGCGAAGCCAATGACCCGGGACGGGTTGTACCGGATCCCCAGCGACCCGGCGAATCCCGCGTAGCTCACCCTGGACTCCTGCGAGCTGCTGATGAACTGCGAGCTGTCAGGGAAGAGCTCGTCGAGTGTTACGCGGTTGCGGCCGGCGAAGAGGTGCGCGCCCATCCCCACGCGAACCTTGCGGCTCCCGGACCATGCCACGGCCGCTCGCAGATCGTTGATGGCGCCGAGCACTCGCATCCGCTCGGTGACGGGCACGATGTCGGTTGGGGCTCCCACCGTCTGCTGCCGCTCCGCGCGAGTCTCGAAGGAGCGGTCGAGGAAAGTCGATGCGCTCAAGCCGGCGGTCCACTCCGCCCCCATCGGGATAATGGCGGAGAAGAGCGGGAAGCGCGCAGTCGTCGTCGTGGCCGAACCGGAGCCGGCGGTGACGCGCTTGAACTCTGGTGCGTACTGTAGGAACAGTGCCGCCGATCCTGCGCCCGCGAGAGACGCCGGGTTCACGGCGCTCAGCGCGTCGAAGTCGGCAGTCGAGCCGCCGCTGCCCTCGGCGCGCGTGCTCATCTGGCCCGGTGGGAATCCAAGGCCCTGAAGGCTCAACGCGCCCTGCGCCTCGAGGCTCGAGGTGGCGAGCGTCAACGCGAGCGTGATCGCGAGCGTGATCGCGAGCGCCGCACACGATAGCTTGAGCATCAGGGCAGCCCCAGAGGCAGTTGGTTAGTGTAACTGATCCGAAGCCGCGGACGTAGCGCGGCCGCCGCCTCGAGCGACGAGAAGCGAATCTCCAGCGCCGTGCTCCCTTCTCCGGCCGAGCGAAGGATTATCGCGCGCGGCGTCTCCGCCGCTTTCAGCGAGCGCCAGATCACAAACGCCCGCGCGAGCTCGACCTGCTTGAGCCCCGCATCACCGGCTCTCACCTTCAGCGTGTCCAGAGCAATGTCGGCGACGATCTGGGATGCCTTCGTCGGATCGGTGACGGATATGCCGGCGGTCACAAGCTGCGGCAGCACGAACACCGTGTCGGTGGGGTCGAGGAGTGGATTCGGGATCTGGTTGAGAAGCAAGGTCGCCCGCACCACCGTCGAAGAATCGATGAGGTTGGCCGGGATGTCGAATCGGATATACGCGCGACGAGGGGGAAATCCTCCGACATCGAGATCGGTTGGCGAACCAGGGGGTGGCTGCTTCGCGAATACGGTGTAGTCCGCGAGATTGTCGGCTACGATGGGATCGTCAACGGGCGTCCTCGAGCGCGTCGCCAGGAGAATGGGACGTATCGCCGTATCCGAGGACACGCGGAAACGCAGCAGCGGAGGGATCCCGGACTCCGAAGACAGGAATCTCAGCTGGGACGACGAGGCGCTCACCGCACGCAATCCGATCCGGAGAGGCAGCTGGCTCTGCGCCTTCGACAGCACCGCCGCATTCGAGATGAAGTAGGTGATCGAATCAGCCAGCTGCGCCCGTGTGAATGTCTGAGCGGAGATGAAACGGTCTGGCCTGAACAGCGCGAGGACCGCGGCGGTCGACGTGTCGTTTGCGGTTGTGTCGACATCGTAGGCTTCGATGCTGAGGGCGTCCGTTCCCTTGATCGAGAGCGTATCGAGTCGAAGCCGGATGTACGCGCTGTCGACCATCGTTATCGCCGTGGTGTCCGTCCCCTGTATGTAGCTGGGCGGGATCGAATCGAAGCGCATGATGACGCGCGCGTCGAGCGTGTCGCCGCGCATCGCAAGCAGCAGGCTGCCTTCAGCTCCCAGGCCCGAGAAGGCCTGAACGGTCGTATCGAACACCACCGCATCGAAGAGAGTGATGTTCTGTACGTCGCCGCCGACAGGCGGACAGAGGACAGCGCAGACTCCAGAGCTTTCCAGCTTCTCCGAACATGCCGCGACCGACACGAAGGCCAGGGCGGCCGTAATTACTCGTACAGGAAGTGCAAAAAGCTTCACTACATCCTTCCACGTGAGGGGTTCAGCACGAAGGCATGGGGAAGCAGCTCTTGCAGCGACCAGGTCGCTTCCTTTCCATCGCGGGTGTAGCTCGAGATCTTGATGTTCGGCGCGAACTCGTTGAGGACCTGTCTACACGCGCCACAAGGCGGAGTCGGCTCACTGTCTTCGGTAGCGATGGCGATCTCGTGGAACTCGGTGAGCCCTTGTGAGACAGCGTAGGCTATGGCAAGGGTTTCCGCGCAGATCGCCAGACCGTAGGCGGAATTCTCCATGTTGCAGCCGGTGATCAGCTGCCCGTCGCTGGTTAGAAGCGCCGCTCCCACCCTGAAATTCGAATAGGGTGCGTAGGCGTTTTCCATCGCGGCAAGCGCCGCCTCCCGTAGGGAGGTGCTCGTCCTGGGGCGTCCCTTCATCAGGCTACGAGCTCTGAAAGAAAGGATCTCCCGCGACCCCTGAAAGAGAGCCCGAACCACTCGGCGATCGTCGCTCCGAGATCGGAGAAAGTCTCCCGCTCCCCCAGATCGCGCGGGACTACGCGCAGGCCGCCAGCGAGAAGCGGAACGAACTCGCGCGCATGATCGCTGGATGGCGTGGTTGGGTCATTGCCGTGGTCGGCCGTGATGAACAGCAGATCGTCCTCTTTGAGCCGCGATGTGATGGAGGGGAGGGCCGCGTCGAACTCGCGCAGCGCACCGTAAAACCCCGCAACGTCGTTGCGGTGCCCGAACAACTGGTCGAAATCTACTAGGTTGGCGAACAGGAGCCCACTTTCCGCCGTTGAAAGCCACTCCTTGATTCCGCGAATGCCTTCAGCGTTCGAGGCAGTGTGTCGAGCGGTGATCGCGCGGCCGGCGAAGAGATCGTCGACCTTTCCAACTCCCGCGCGCGGGATCCCCGCCGCGGCAAGCGCGTCCAGCAATGTCTCCGCCGGCGGCTCGATCGAGTAGTCGCGCCGGTTCGCGGTACGCTTGTAGCTGCCCGGCTCGCCCGCGAACGGTCGCGCAATGACGCGCGACACATCATTCGGCGGGACGAGCATTGACCGCGCGGTCTCCGACGCGCGGTACAGCTCGGCGAGCGGAATGACAGCTTCGTCCGCCGCGATCTGGAAAACCGAATCTGCAGACGTGTACACGATCCACGTGCCGGTGGCGCGCTGCTCAGCCGCGTAACGATCGATGACATCAGTTCCACTCCCCGCCACGTTTCCGATTGTCGCTCGCCCGGTCTCGCGCGAAAACCGCTGGAGCACTTCGTCCGGAAAGCCATTGGGGAAAGTCGGAAACGCTCGGGCGAGATGCACTCCCGCGATCTCCCAGTGCCCCGTGATGCTGTCCTTGCCAGCCGAGGCCGGGCGCATGCTCCCCCACGCCCCCGCCGCGTCGCCGCGACGGCGGAGTCCTTCGAGCGCGCGGATGTTGCCGAGGCCAAAGCGCTCGAGGCGCGGAAGCGCAAGTCCGCCGCACGCGCGCGCGACGTTCCCCAGCGTGTCGCTGCCCTCGTCGCCGTAAGCCTCGGCATCCGGAGCCGCGCCGATTCCCACTCCGTCCAGGATGATGATGACGGCGCGCTTCACGCGGCTGTCTCTCGGTAAACGCGCTCGGCTCGCGAGCGCAGCCCGGTGAGAAGCTCGTAGGGCGACATGCTCGCGGTTTCCGCGACTCTCTCGACGGTGAGCACGGTATCGCCGCCGCGGCCGATGAGAGTCGCAACGTCGCCAACTTCGCAGCGCACGGTTGTCACGTCGATCATCGTCATGTCCATCGTCACTCTGCCGGCGATGGGCGCGCGCGTTCCGCCGATCAGCACCGAGCCCACTTCGCTGAGAGACCGCGGATATCCGTCGGCGTACCCTATCGCGAGCGTTGCGATGCGCGTAGCGGTCTCGACGCGGAGGGTGGCATCGTAGCTCACCGTGTCGCCGGGCTCGAGGTTCCGGATCTCGACGATGGGCGCCCGGAGATTGACGACCGGCTCGGGCTGGACCGCCGCGCCGGGCCCGCTTCCCACTCCGTAGAGAAAGATGCCGGGGCGGATCAGATCCCATTCGCTTCTCTCGCGCCGAGCGATCGCGGCGCTGTTATCCGTGTGCAGGAAACGCGGGCGCGACGGCAGCGCGGCAACGGCTTCACGGAACAACCTCTCCTGCTCCCGCATTGTTCCGTCGTCGAGCTCGGCCGAGTGAAAGTGCGTGAACGCCCCCTGCGGGGGGATCACGGCGGCGGCCTCGACGATAGTTCCGACGTCGCGCCACGGAATGCCGGCCCTGCTCATGCCAGTGTCGATGGCGAGATGCCAGGCTCCCCCGCCGCCTCGCCGCCACGACTCGATCTCATGCGCGAAGCCGAGCGTGGGCGTCAACTTCGCGGCACGAAGCCGCGGCAGATCCCCGTCGAGCAAGGGCGTGAACACAACGATCGGCCGCGAGACCCCCCAGCCGCGCAACTCCTCACCTTCGGCTACCGTAGCGACGCCATAGCCCCATGGCTCGAGGGCGTCGAGCGCGCGCGACGCCGCCTCCGCGCCCAAGCCGTAGGCGTCGGCCTTGATCATCGGGAGAAGTGGAACGCCCGCTCGACGAGCGAGCGAAGCCCCATTACGCTGCAACGCGCCCAGATCGATCTCGACCCGGGCGCGAGTTAACGACTGCTGCATTGACGCTTCATTTGCGATGCCGGTAGTATACGCGCGCCACCCTGTGCCTTCAAGAAATAGTGGCATTCCTCCGCACCCGGCAAACCATGGACACGAGACCTTCGCTCGACGACACACTCGCGCTCATGCGCGACCTTCGTAAGCGGTGCGAATGGGATGCGGCGCAGACGCACGAATCGCTGAGACCGTATCTGATCGAGGAAGCACACGAGCTGGACGACGCGATCAGCCAGGGTGAGGACAGGCTTCTCCGCGAGGAGCTTGGTGACGTGCTTTTCCAGGTGCTCTTTCACTCGGTCATCGCTGAGGAGCGCGGGAAATTCGCGTTCGCCGATGTCGCGGAAGGGCTGATCACCAAGATGAAGGGCAGGCACCCGCATCTGTACGGGGATTCCGTGAAAGAGCCGTGGGAGCGAATGAAGTCCAAGCAGCGTCTGAGCATCGCCGACGGGCTGCCGGCTGCGCTCCCCGCGCTTCATCGTGCACATCGGCTCCAGGATCGCGCGGCGGGCGTAGGCTTCGACTGGCCGGACGTCGACGGCCCGGCGGCTAAGGTGGACGAAGAGCTGGAGGAGGTACGCTCCGAGCTCCGCCGGTCGCCGCCCGCGAGGGCGGCCGGATCGGCGCCTGTGCTCGACCGGCAGCATTACGCGATCGAGGCCGAGCTCGGCGATCTCCTCTTCGCCGTCGTCAATCTATGCCGGAAGGCGGGAGTGCATGCCTCGATCGCGCTCGACAAGGCGAACGCGAAGTTCGAGCGGCGTTTTCAACGGATGGAAAGAATGGCCGGCGAGCGCGGTCTGGATATCGCGCACGCCGGCCTCGAGAAGCTCGATGGGCTCTGGGACGCGGCCAAGCGGGAAGAGCGTTCTACCGAGTAGCGGCGATGCCGGATTGTCGCGGGCGGTACGCTCCCTGCAACATGCGTCGCGGATTCCCTTTCCCACGGAGAAGTGAGTGAGCAAGCTCCTGCGCGGTCTGGCCGCCGGTTACGGCGCCAAGAAACTCGGTGGCGGCTGTTTCAGCACCATCCTGATCTTCATCATTCTCTGGTGGCTGCTCGGGAATTTCGGGATCTTTCAGTAAGGCTTTCTCACCGTTGGAATCAGTTTCCGCAAACAGGACGCGACTGGAGGGAGCTAGTGTAGTGTCGCAGAAGTGTCTTTCATGTTTCAGAACTGCAATTGCAACAGATAGGCTACGAGCTGCCAGCTTGAA
>CAYMKQ010000057.1:0-2502 GCA_964391175.1 uncultured Gemmatimonadaceae bacterium
GATCTAGCGGATTCTCGTCTTCGGCGGCTCTTTCTTGAGCCGCGAATTCTCTTCACCCTGCCCGCGCCGTGCCGCCCCGCGGAAGAAGACAACTTCCTTGAGGTATACGCGGTTCATGATCGCGCCGACGACGAGCAGTGCGCTGCCGACAAGCACGCTGATCGTCGCATAGCGCCAGGTATCGCGGCCGATCAGCGCGCCGGCCATGCACAGAGTACCCACGGCCACCAGCGTCTGCCCCGCCTTGTGCGGTAACGCTCGCGTCCGGCGGCGGCGCTCGCGGAATGGGGCGATTCCGCCGGTCTGCCACGCATCCAGCGCCAGGGTCAGACCGATGAGCGCGACGACGATGCCGAGGATGATGGGGAATTGCTCGAGCCGCATGGCTTCCCGGAATGCAAGAAAGAGGCGCGGTCGGACGCCCTCCCGCTCGCCCCCCGCCGCGCCCCTGTGCCCGCTGCTGTTAGTTTGAAGCGATGAACAGTCGACTCGAGCGCATCCGCTCGACAACCATACTGGCCGTGCGGCGGGACGGCCAGGTCGCCCTTGGAGGCGACGGCCAGGTCACCGTCGGCCAAACGGTGATGAAGTCGAACGCGCTGAAGGTTCGGAGCCTGCGAGGAGGGAAACTGCTCGCCGGTTTCGCCGGAGCCGCGGCCGATGCGTTCACGCTTTTCGAGAAATTCGAGGAGAAGCTTGAGCGCTTTCCGGGAAATCTCCCACGCGCCGCGGTGGAGCTCGCTAAGGACTGGCGGAGCGATCGGGTTCTCCGCCGCCTCGAGGCGCTCCTCGCCGTGACGGACGCCGAACACGGCTTCGTCATCTCCGGCACCGGCGACATCATCGAGCCCGACGATGGCATCCTCGCGATCGGATCCGGCGGCCCGTACGCGCTGTCCGCCGCGCGCGCGCTCCTCGACAACACGGATCTCCCGGCGCGTGACATCGTGCGCAAGAGCCTGGAGATCGCCGGCGAGATCTGCGTCTATACGAATACGAACATCACCGTCATCGAGCCTTCCTGATGGCGTCGCCGCGCACGCAGCAGGCGCTCGAGCGCCTCGCTGGGCTCACTCCGAAGCAGATCGTCGATGAGCTGGACCGCTACATAGTCGGACAGTCGGACGCCAAGAAAGCGGTGGCGATCGCTTTGCGAAACCGCTGGCGGCGTCAACGCGCGCCGGACGCCATCCGCGAAGAGATCTCGCCCAACAACATCATCCTCGTCGGGCCCACCGGCGTGGGAAAGACGGAGATCGCGCGCAGACTGGCGCGGCTGGTGGGAGCGCCCTTCGTCAAGGTCGAAGCCTCGAAGTTCACCGAAGTCGGCTACGTGGGCCGCGATGTCGAGTCGATGGTCCGCGATCTGGTCGAGAGCGCGGTGACCATGGTACGCGCCGAGCGCGAGACGGAAGTGCAGGAGTTGGCGAAGCAGAAGGTCGAGGACCGCTTGCTCGATCTCCTGCTCCCGATGCCCGCCGAGGTGAAGCAATCATCGCCGGCGCAGCCGCCGCCGGAGGGGGGAGGTGCGCATCTCTTCGTCGTGTCGCCCACGGGCGCAGTGTCGCAGGAGAGCGACGCCGTGCAGGAGCGGTACAAGCGAACGCGCGAAAAGCTCAAGCAGTTGCTGCGCGACGACCAGCTCGAGGAACGCGAGATCGAGGTGGAAGTCACGCAGAAGTCGCCGGTGATGTTCGACATGATGGTGCCGCAGGGCGCGCCGGAGGGAATGGACAACATCTCCGAGATGCTTCAGGACATCCTGCCGAAGCGCAAGAAGCGCAGGACAGTCAAGATATCCGAGGCGCGAAGACTCCTGCTTGGTGAAGAGCTCGAGAAGCTGATCAACAAGGAAGACGTGATCGCGGACGCCCTCGAGAGAGTGCAGACGATGGGGATCATCTTCCTCGACGAGATAGACAAGATCGCGGGACAGCGCGGAGGAAACTCGGGCAGTCCCGACATCTCACGTGAAGGGGTTCAGCGCGATCTCCTGCCGATAGTCGAAGGTTCCAACGTCCAGACGAAGCACGGAATGGTGAAAACCGATCACGTTCTCTTTGTGGCGGCGGGGGCGTTTCACGTAGCGAAGCCGAGCGATCTCATCCCGGAGCTTCAGGGCCGCTTCCCGATTCGCGTCGAGCTGCAGTCGCTCACCGAAGCGGACTTCGTCCGCATTATGACCGAGCCCGAGAACGCGCTCACCAAGCAGTACTCGGCGCTCGTCGCCGCCGAGGGCGCGACGCTGGAGTTCACGGACGACGGCGTGGCCGAGATCGCGAAGATCGCCGCACAGGTGAATGACCGGATGGAGAACATCGGCGCGCGCCGCCTGCACACGGTGATGACGACGCTGCTGGAGGACGTTCTGTTCGGCCTGCCCGAAAGCGGCGTAACGACGGTGCGCGTGGATCAGGCTCTCGTCCGGAGCAGGCTCAAGGCGATAGCGGAAGACGAGGATCTGCGGAGGTACATCCTCTAGAGAAAAAGCCACTCGGTCGG
>CAYMKQ010000057.1:2602-8301 GCA_964391175.1 uncultured Gemmatimonadaceae bacterium
GGATCCCGCTGGAATTGCCCCCGAACCCCGTGCTTATCGAGGATCGCAGCCCACGATCAGTATCTTGTCCACGACCGTTCCAGAGGGCAGGCGGGAGAGCGCCGCGCGATCCCAGTCCTGAGAGCGCGCACTGGAGCCGTTGTCCGACAGCCGCAAGCTGAGTCCGCAGTGCTCGGGTGAAGCGACGAAGAGTTGTCCCTCTCCGGTCAGGCCGCGCGGGTTCCTGAGAGTGAGCAGGCGGCGCAGCGGCGTGCCGACGCCGAGAGAATCGGACGTTCTGAGGCGTGGCGAGAGTACCTCGATGCGCCACACCCTCGCATCCACGATCTCAGCCTCGACCGTGTCGCGGGGAAATGCGATTGTAATCATGCGCGCCGTCATTCCCTCGCTGGCCGGTCGAGTGGTGTCCCGCAGGACGACACAGCTGGCACGCACCGCGTCGAGGGTCATGCCGAGGCGCAGATCTCCGATTCCATCCCCGGTGATCGTCGGCTCACCGCATTTGCGCGCCGGTACGTCGCGCGATGCGGCACTGGTCGTCTCCGCCGCGCTCGGGAGAGCAGGGGAATCAGCCGGGCTCGAATCGGGCGCTTCTCGCTTTGCTTCGCACGCCAGTAGTCCCAGTATCAACGCAATGGTCGTCGCGTGAGTGACAGATGGAAGTCGTTTGTAAGAATTCATCATAGCTCGTGCATGACTATCAGCAAGACCGTCAGCGACTTCAGCGCGCGGGCTCGCGCGAACACGAAGACGTACACGGCGAGGTTGAGTAACAAGGCAAGGCTGCCGAGAACAATCTGCACATTACGCGTGAGCCCTGCCGGATAGAGCGCCGGTAAAATGTAGTGCTCGATGAACCCTCCGCTGTACCCGCCTTCGCCACCGCGCAATCTTAATGCGTTCTCGAGCGGAGTGAGCGGACAGATCCAGCCGGCGACCTCGATCATCACCCCCCAGACAACTGCCGGAACATGAAGCCAGGCGAGTTGCGGACGGCGCAGCACGAGCAACCCGCCGAGGACCACGAAGGCGACGAACAGCGCGTGGATGATCACGACGAAATCCGCCAGCGCGCTGAACACCATTAACCGGTGATGCGCATGCTACGCGGACTCGCGACTGTTACTGGAACACCGGCGCTGGCGCCGCGGGCTCCTCGCGGGGCGGACGAATCTTCGGCGCCTTCCCGAAGTTGTACTGGAAGGTCACGAACGTCGCGCGGACGCCGAACTTGCGCTCGGTGATCTGCGTGATGTTGTCGTCGCCCGCGCGGATCTTGAAGCCAATAGTGTTGAACGGATCCGCGAAGCGAACTGAAACGCTCGCCTTGTCGCCATCGAGCTTCTTTCGCAGCGTGATGTTGGTCATCTTGAAGCTCGAGAAGCGCCCGCGCTCGATGTTCATCGGCGCGCGATAGAAATACATCGCCTGGAGGGTCAGCGTCGGCGTGATCTGAGTCGTGCCGTTCACGCGGTACGACCAGATGATGGCGTCCGAAGAAAGCGCGGACTGCGAGCCACCGTCCGTCACCATCTTGAAGATGTTGAAGCTGGCAAAGCCGTTGAACTTGGGACCGAGACGCAGCGAGCCGTTCAGGTCCGAGCCCCAGGAGTTGGCGGTCGCCAGGTTCTCGAAGCTCACCGACGTGACGTCACGGCCATCGACGACGGCGTCGGTGTCGATGTTGACGCGAATGACGTCGGTGGTGCGACGGTAGAATGGCGAGAGCTGCACCGAGCCAAGCCCGCCGGAACGACTGGCGCTGAGCTCGAACGCATCGGTGTACTCCGGGTTGAGCCGCGGGTTGCCGATCAAAACGTTCTGCGGGTCGAAGAAGACCGGGAACGGGTTCAGCTCCTGCGTTCCGGGCCGCCGGATGCGTCGCGAGTAGCTCGCCTTGAGCTGGCTCGCATCACTTGGCTTGTACATCACGACAGCGCTGGGGAAAAGACTGCCGTAGCTGTAAGGGAAGCCCTCCGCCGGTTGCGCCAGGGCGAAGTCGCGGCTTGCCTGCTCGCCGCGGAGTCCTCCCTGAAGCTCGAACTTGCCGACGCCCTGACTCAGGACGCCATAGACCGCGTGCACACGCTCGCCGAAGTTGAAGGAATTGCTCAACGCGCTGCGGACCCAGTTTCCATCGCCGAGCGCATCCTTGAGGACGACGAAATCCCTGTCCAGCCACCGTCCGGTCCCCTTGTACCCTGTCTCCAGCTTGGTGCGGGCGGCCAGGGTGCGAGTGTAATCGAGCTGCCCGGTGAGCTGGCGCGAGAGCGCGTTCAGCTCGTCGTTCTGGCCTTCCACCTGTGGCGCACCCGGCGCGGGCTGCCGCCAGAACGCTGTGTGGTCCTCGTCGTCGACGCGGTTGAAGCGCACCTCCGTCGCTAGCTCGTGCTTCCTGGGCTCGAAGGTCCGCTTGAACGCAACCGTGTTGTCCACCACCAGAGCGGTCGCCCGGGTATCGCGCAGCCTGTCATATACGTCGAGCACGGACCGGTTTGCATCAAGCTCGGTGTATCCGCTCAGCGAGGCGTCGCTGTTCCGCCGCCGGTTGATCGAAAGAATATTGGATATTAGGTCGCGCTTGTTGATCTGGTAATCGACGTTGTTGCTGAAGTTGTGACCGCCGCCCCCCGTGCGACCGGCGATGTCCTGCTCGGTAAAGGAGAGCGGGACCTGAGAAGCACCGAGACGCTCGCGGTCGTTGATTCCGATGAGGCCGCGGTCGTCAGAGTTGTATCCGTAACTGCCGAAAAGAGTGAGCGGTCCCCTCTGATAGCCCAGGTTCCCGGACGCGTTGTAGCGGTCCGAGTTGGCCGCTCCCACCGTGAGGCCGCCGCTCCTACCGAGGTCGGTGTTTTGCGTCATCACGATGTTGATGATCCCCGCCATACCTTCCGGATCGTGCTTCGCTGATGGATTCGGAACGACTTCGATTCGCTCGACGATGGTCGCGGGAAGCTGTTTGAGGTAAGCGCCGAGCTGCGCGCCGCGCACCGGTGTCGGCCGGCCATTGATCTGGACGACGACATTCTCGTTGCCGCGCAGGCTGACCTTGCCGTCAGCGTCGACTTCGACCGAAGGCGTCGCCGCGAGCACGTCGCTCGCATTGGCGGCCGCGGGGGCGACATCCTTGGCGCGGTAGCTGTTACGGTCGGGCTCGATCGTGACCGTCGGCGCCTGCCCCGTCACCTCGACGCTCTGTAGCGAGACGGCGAACCGGGCGAGCTTGATGCTTCCCACGGCCGCGCGTGGCGAGGTTGGAGCGATGGTGAACTCCTCGGTATTCCGGGGAGTGAACCCGATCCCCGAAACGCGGAGAAAGTACGTGCCGGGACGCAGCCCCTGCACGCGGAAACTGCCGTCTTCGCCGCCCATCGTACCAGTAACCATCGATGAATCGGCCTTGCTGCGGACGGCGACCGCGGGGCGGGGGACCGGCGCACCGTTGTCGTCGGCGACAATCGTCCCCTGGACCTCACCACTCGCGGCCGGTGGCTGCTGCGGTCCGGCGGTCGGACCAGCGGGGGTGGGGGTCTGGGCGTGGATCGAGCCGGCGGATCCGGCGATGAAAAGACCGATAGCGGCGACGAGGGTGCGCTTCATGGGACGACTCTCAGCGAAAGGAAACGGAATGAATCGAGGCGCGCAACAACCGGACGCGCCCATGTGTCGGCATTACGGACGGACTCTCCAGGAGGTTTCATTGCCCGACAGAATTAGACACCACGTATGCCTTCGGGGCCTGGAGCAGGGAGGAGGGCGGGAAACGCTTGACGCGATCGCCTGTGTTGGGGGAGCGACTCGCGATCAGCGCGCGCGGACCCCGTGACGCGCGAGTATCTCTTTCAACCGGTCGATTGGAATCGCCTCGACCGTCCCTCCCTTTCCGCTCACTGTCGTCGCGCGGAACAGCGAGTTGTAGATCGCTTCCTCGGTCGCCTCTATGACCGCCTCGTACAACGCCGAGAGCTCCTCGGTGTTTCCGATCTCCGTCGTCGTGAGACGCGCAGCGTCGCGCTTGCGCCGTACATCAGGTGCCGTCGAGAAGCTGATCACGTAGTCGCCGGAGCCGTTTCCGGCTACCGACCCTGTACGCGCGAGACCCATGAGCGCGCGAGACGCGAGCCGCTTCAGGTTGCGATCGGAGAGCGGCGCGTCGGTGGCCACGACGATCATGATCGATCCGTCGCTCTTCTCGCGAAGCGCGCGAGAGAATTTGTGTGTGCCCATCTCCCGGCCCACAGGTGCTCCCATGATCTGCAGCACGCCGCCGAAGTTGCTCTGTACGAGGACGCCGACGGTCCATCCGCCGAGTGACCGTGGAACTCGCCGCGAGGAAGTGCCGATTCCGCCCTTCCACTCGAAGGCGCGCGTCCCCGTGCCCGCGCCAACGCTGCCTTCTTCAACCCGACCGCCGCGCGCGGATGTGAGCGCCTGCCTCACGTGCGCCGCCGTTATCGGGCCCGACCGGATCGCCGTATTCAGCTCGTAGCCATCGTTCGTCTCGCCAACGACCGGATTGATCGAGCGGACATTTCCCATTCCTTCGTGTCCGAGCATCCATTCGACCATCGCGTCCGCTGCCTTCCACACACAGAGGGTGCAGGTGAGAAGGATCGGAGTCTCGAGCTCGCCCAGCTCGTTCACCTGGGTGGAGCCGAGCAGCTTTCCGAAGCCGTTGCCGACCACTATCGCAGCGGGCACTCTCTCGAGGAACAAGTTGCCGGCGTGAGGACGGATCGCGGTGACTCCGGTGCGAACGGAGTCGGCCTCGATCACCGTCACCTGCCCGACGAGGACTCCCGCGACATCAGTGATTGCGTTGAGCGGCCCTGGGGAAAAGACACCCGGCGCGACACCAAGCTCACGCGCGCGTGGCCGTTCTTGCGCATGTAGAGCGGCCGGGGCAAGAGCGCCCAGGAAAACAACGCCCACCAGCGCCGCGGCGCACGCGCTGGCACGATCGCGGCGCATCGTCAATCCAGGACCACTGCCGTGCCCGGCGTGTACTCGAAGGTGTAGGAATGCTTTCCGTCCGCGATCTCGATCGCCATCGTGCCCGTGATACCGACAAGTTGATCCGTGCCGGAGTCCGGCACCACCGTGATGATCAATTGCGGCGCGCCGCGCGTCATGGTGCCGCTGTGCTGAAGTGCGAAGGAGCCACTGAGCGCATCCTTCTCGTTGTTGTACGTCGCCTGAGGGTCAAGCTTGACCTCGAACGTTCCGCTTGCACGAGTCGTCACCACCGTCTCCTTGTGGACTGCGCCCGGAACTGGCGACGGGGCTCGCACAGAGCCCGCGGCGCAGGCGCTAAGAAATAGCGACAAACCCGCGATGACTCCAGTCGTGGCGCGAAATCTCTTCTTCATGCTCGCTCCGATCTCGATGAGGTCTGGGCGACGAATCGACATTGCCGCCGCGATGTGTTAATACAACCGTAACTCGTCGGACTCCGTCAAAGTCTAGCCGTTGAGGCGACCATGCCGCTCATCTTCGCGCTCCAGCAGGCCCCGCCGTTGGCCAGCGGAATCGTCGCCGCCGTCAGTCAGTTCACCGACTTCCTCCTCGGCTACGTCGCGGCACTGGCCGCCGTCGGCGCGCTCTCGATGGCGCTCATCGAAGCGGGAAAGAAGCTGCTGGATTCCCGAACCAAGTTCCATGCGCTCCGCTGGACGCGCTGGATGATTCGAAGCGCG
>CAYMKQ010000057.1:8401-14031 GCA_964391175.1 uncultured Gemmatimonadaceae bacterium
AACCGGGCACTCGCGCTCACCGAGCTGCTCCAGCTCACCACCGGCGTTCCGCGCGACGAAGGCACCCGGGCCGCGGAGAGGCTGCTCGCGGCGGGCGGACACCTCTCCCTGCTCAATGCTTTTTCTCCCGCTCCCGAACATGCTCTCTTCGCGCTCGATCTCGCGCGCATGATGGGCAGCATCCAGGACGCGGCGGACATCGCGCTGGCTTCACCGCGGCAGTATCCGGGTCTCTACCTCTTCATGACGACCGGCGCCGATCACGACGACGTCACCCGCTGGCTCAGCGAAGGGGCAACGCTCGGCCTGACGGACGACGACGCCGAGCCCCCGACTGCGCAGCAACGCCAGACGATAAAGGAGCGCGCCGAGCGCTTCGCGCGACTGAGACAGATCGTGAAGCGGAAGCTCGACGGATTCCAGCTCTACACCGGCGACCGCTGGGCATCGTGGAATCAGTTCGCGGCGAATGCGCTCGGAATCGTCGTGATGTTCGGAATTCTCGTCTGGCTCCGGCGAACATCGACCATTGCAACTCCGAACACAGTGAGCATCGTCGTATTCTCGCTGTTCGGCGGAATCCTCTCGCCCGTCGCCAAGGACATCATCAACGCCCTCAAGCGCGTGAAGGATGGGTAGAAACCGGAGGCGGCCGGAGGGATACACGCCATTTCTCGAGCTGTACCTGCGTCGCAAGCTCGAGGGTGGAAAGCTCCGCGTTCCGGGCGCTTTTCGCGGCACGCCGGACGCGCAGACGAGGCGCGAGTGCCTCGTTCTCATTCACGGGTTCAACAACACCGACAGCGAGGCTGCCGAAGCGTACCTCGGATTCCGGGCGCGGCAGACCGAGATATTCGCGCCCACCGATCGCTTCACCTTCGAGCGCCGCTTCGGCGATGCGTTCTGGCCCGGCGACGCCGACTGGTCCTTCCTCGACAGGCTCGACTTCATCAACTATCCGGTCGCGGTTCACACCGCGCCCAGGGCGGCGAAGGAGCTAGCGAATCTCCTCTGGCGCATGCCGAATCTCGAGCGTGTAGAGATCATCGCGCACTCGCTCGGATGCCGCGTCGCTCTCGAGACGCTGCTGCTGCTCAGGAAGCGCACTCTTCCTCTGGTCGGCCGCGTCGTGCTCATGGCGGCGGCGGTTCCCTCGGAGATGCTCGAGCGCGGAGGAAGATTCTTCGACCTGCTGATGGAGCTCGCCGCCGAGCGCACGAGCATCCGCGTTCTGCACTCCAGGAAGGATGCGATCCTCCACCACGCATTTCCCCCCGGCCAGTCCCTCGCCGGTGGACGCGAGGCATCGAATCGAGCGCTCGGCCGATTCGGCCCTTCGCCGATGATGCCTGGTTACCGGACAAACCTCTCCGAGCGGGAGATCCCTGGAGCCGGCCACGGCGACTACTGGGGAAACAGCAAGTCTTCCGCGTCGCGCGCGGCGACTGACGATGCGGGAAGATTTCTCACGCTGGGTGACATCGGGCGCGAGGTCGGCGTGCGCCGGGACCTGGGATCGCCCGCCATCGAGCAGCCGGCGCGCGGCATCGGCAGCGTGCGCGAGCTGAGCTAGCCGCCTTAACGCGTCAGAGGAAGTACTCCGGCAATCTCTTCTCGCTCGTTCTGCGGAACGGATAGTTCTTCTCCAGACGCTCGTCGAGCTCCGGATTCGGAGAGTTCGGCCCCTCCGAGAACATCCACTCGATGTCGATGATCTCTCCGGTCCGCCACATCGCGAGACTGACCTGCTTCTCCATCTTGAGCTCGTGCTTTGAGGCGACGGCGAGGCTCTCGAGCGCGGCTCGAGCACGAAGACGAAACTCGGCGCTTCCCGGCAGGATCAGGAACCCACAGTCGGTTCCAGCCGATGCGATTCGGTACGGCAGCTCGAACCTGCCGGCGCGGACGGCCTCCAGACTCAGTCGCAGCTGCGTCTTCAGCTCGCGCAGCTCGCAGCGGCCGAGGCTCGCCATCTCGGCCAGGATTGGATAGTACGTGGTCTCAGCGCTGTCCGCATCGCGCCTGGCGATCTGAGTTCCCAGATTCTCGATCACGTATGAGAACACACAGGCATTGCGATCGCCACGCAACGTCACCGCCGCGTTCTGGAATCGCGCGTCAGGGGGCGCGTCGTATTCCTCGAACAGATACTGCCCGACGAGAGCCTCCTCCGTGACCGACGGCGGCAACGCCTCCGGCTTGCTCAGCAGCTCCCGCCGGAATCGGAAGTAATCCAACAGCTCCGACGGCGTGACGAGGTACTCGCAAATGCCGAAGTAATCAGTGTCGCGAAGTACGTGCACGAACCCGGCGACGCGGGTCTTCTTGAAGCGAGGGGGATTGAACGCGGGTGCTTTCGACGGAGTGCGGTAGAGGATGACGCCTACCAGATTCTCGAGCGCCGGCGCCGCGACGGAAACTCTGTGCCCGTGCCTGTTGACGAGCGAGATGCTCACGTAGGCGCGCAGTAGGTCCCGCGTCTGGCGAATCTGCCTCACGCCCTTCTTTAGTACATCGGTGGCGAACCACTTCTCCAGCTCGGTGAGCCTCGAGAGGCCTCTTCTATCCCGCTCGTTGAGCTGAAAGATGAAGCCGATCCCGTTGAGCAGCACGAGATGGTCGGCGAGCCGTGCAGTCTCCCCGTTCCGTACCGGGAGTTGCGCGGACGAGAACGAGAACGCCCTCAGGAATACGTTCGCGTTCAGATGCGCGTTCAGGTCTTCCAGAAGGTTCAGTGCCATTTCGATGGCAAGGCCATGCCTGCATTGAGAGTACTACTGCCGGAGCGCGCCCCTCTTTCTTTCCCTCGGCCAGATCTCGTCCAGATTCTCGTTGTACAATACGCCGCCCTTCATCACCATGCCGACCTTCTCGGAGTTGCGGATGTTCTCGAGCGGGTTCGCATCCAGTATCACCATGTCCGCGAGCTTGCCCGGCTCGATCGATCCGATCTGCGAGTCGAGCCCGAGATAGCGGGCGCCCCAGAACGTCGCCGCGCGCAATGCCTGGAGCGGCGTCAGTCCGCCCTGCTGGAGCATCCACAGCTCCCAGTGCGCGCCGAGTCCCTGGAGCTGGCCGTGCGCGCCGAGCTGCACCTGTCCGCCGGCGTCCACGATCCGCTTCGCGGTCTTCGCCAGCTCGAAGTGGTAATACTCCTCCTCGGGGACCAGCATCCGCCTCCGCGCCCGCGCATCGAGCTGGCCGCGCGGAGTGAACCTGAGGAGACGCGCGTTCCTGAAGACGTCATCGACCTGGTACCAGTAGTTCTCACCAAAAAGTCCGCCGTAACCGACGATCAGTGTCGGCGTGTATCCCGTCCCGCTGGTTGCCATGAGCGTGATCCAGTCCTTGTACAGCTCCGCCACCGGGAGCGCGTGCTCGATTCCGGTGTGGCCGTCGACGATCATGGAGCCGTTCATCGCCAGCGTCGAGCCGCCCTCGGGATATACGTGCATTCGCTCTTCGCGCGCCGCCTGGATCACCCACTGCCGGGCATCGCGGCGCAGCTGGTTGTAGCTCTTCACGCTGAAGCCGCCCAAGGCCTTGATGCGCCGCAGATGCCCGCGCGCCTCCTCGAGGTTGTTGATGAACGCCCGCTCGGCGTTGCGGGCGCCATAGAGCACGAACCCGGTCGAGAGAATGCGTGGACCGAGAATCTCGCCGGCGTCGACCAGCTCCTTGTTGCTGAAGACGAGCTGCGTGGACGCGCTCGGGTCGTGCGCCGTGGTGACGCCGTAGGCCAGGTTGGCGTAGTACTCGGAGGGACGCTCCGGATTGATGTCGAGCGCGATGTATCCCATGTGCGCGTGCACGTCGATCAGCCCGGGGATGATCGTCTTCCCGCTCGCGTCGATGGTTCTCGCTCCCGCCGGCACCTGCACCTGCGCCGTGGGACCCACCGCGCGGATGCGGTCGTTCTCGATCACGACCGTCCCGTTCTCGATCACTTCATCGCCCTTCATCGTCACGATTCGAGCGCCGGTCAGCGCCACCACCCCGCGCGGCTGGCTGCGCGGCACAGTCAGCATCACCTGGAACTCGTCAGCCTTCACTACCGCGTTTGGCTTGGCGCGCGCCTGAGCGGCGGTGTCCGCGCGCGCTTTCGCCACGCTGTCCGCTGTCTTCGCCGAGTCGGGCTTCGCGGATTCGCTGCGGCGCTCCTCTGCGAAGATGGAGTCGAGCTGCTGGCGATACACGGTGGGGCCCAGACTCCAGCTCAACGCGCGACTGCCACTCGTCCAGGCGATCCAGTCGCCACCCCACCGGCTCAATTGCTTGACCGGCGTCGGTGAGCTCTTCGACGTTATCGTGACCGGCTTGTCGCTCACCATCGGCAGCGGAGCGACGTACATGTTGTGCAGCTCCTTGAACGCCACGTAGCGCCCGTCGGGGCTCGCCACCATCTCGTCGGCGACGTCATTGCGCGCGAGCTGGCGCTCGTCGGTTCCGTCGAGCCGGATGCTCGTCAGGTAAGTGGTGTCGCTCTTCGTTGCCTGAAAGAGAATCCGCTCCCCGTCACGACTCCACGACAGCCGCGGCATGCGGCGATTCGTGCCGCGGTTCTCGGTCGTGACGATGTCGTGTACCGGTCCGCCCGCCGCGCCAACCCAGCGCAGCCTGAGAAAGAACTCGTTGCTCAGATCGCTGCCGCGATTCACCTCGTCGCTCCCTTCGACGAACGCGATGCGCTTTCCGTCGGGGCTCCAGGCGGGATTCGCGTACTGATTCGCGCGGCTCGTAAGGCGCGTTGGCGTCGCGCGGCCCCCCCCACTGGAGCGAAGCGGCACCTTCCACACCGCGCCGCCGAGGCTGTCGCTCCAGGTCGTGAACGCCACCCACTGGCCGTCAGCAGAGATCGCCGGCGCATACTCGAGTCGCTCTCCCTCCGTCACGCGTTCGGGACGTCCGTTCGGGAGCGTCATCCTCCAGATACGACCCACGGCCTGAAACACGAGCGTTCTCCCGTCGGGAGAGATCGTCGGCCAGCGGATGACGCGGGCCCGGAAGGTGTCGCCCGTCTCGAGAGACTGCGGGAAATGCACGGTCCTCGCCATCGGGACGTTGACGCGCGCCGTGAACGGAATGTCTAGAGTGCGACCGGTGGTGATGTCGAGCGAGTGGATCGTCCCGCCATAGGCGACGACGATCCGCTTCGAGTCGGGAGTCCAGTCGAAGCCGGGGAACGCGCCGTGGAGCGTCCATGTCTCCATCTGGTCGTGGTCGAGGCCGTCGAAGAGAGCGCGCTCGCTGCCCGTCTCGAGATCGCGCAGCATCAGCACTGTCTTCAGGCCGATCCGCCGCACGAACGCCAGCCACTTTCCGTCGGGCGACGGCGTCGGCCGCACCGCACCGCCTGCCGCGCGAGTGACGGGCGTGATCGCGCCGTTCTCCCGGTCGTAGCGGACGATCTGAAAGATTCCGGCGTGCACGTTCCGGTTGTAGTCGAAGGCGCCGGCCTGGTCGAAGTACACGTAGCGGCCATCGTGCGAAAACGCCGGCTCGTTCTTGTCGCTGGTGAATCCCTGCCGCGCCACGAGCGTCGCTCCCTTTCCGCCGAGGATGTGGTAGAGCCAGATCTCTCCTCCGCCCAGTGAGCGCTGATCGGTCACGTGTCGCTTGACGACTATGTA
>CAYMKQ010000058.1:0-13836 GCA_964391175.1 uncultured Gemmatimonadaceae bacterium
CGCTGCGGCCTTACGAGGATCGTTCTAAGCCGCTTCCTCCAGTGCGGACTGGCCCGTAAGCGGCGCAGACTAGGCAGTTTGCGCCGCAAGCTGGCCGAGCAGGCCGTTGGTCGCGGCTAGAAACTCCTCGATGTCGAAGTTCTCCGGATCGATCATCGACTGCACCGCGCATCCTTTGATGAAGCTAACCGCCACGGCCGAAAGTCCCTCTGGGGTCACGCCGGAAAATCGTTCTGGCTCCGCGCGCAAAACCTCGCGCGCGATCGGCCGAAATGCTTCGCGATATCGGTCCAGCTCGGCCTGCATTTTGGTTCTGATGCGCGCGTGCGTGAATCCTTTCGCCCAAAAGTCGAAGAAGAGCCTGATACGGCGCGGTTCGCTCGCCATGCGATTCATCTCTCGGCGCAACAGCGCTAGTAACCTGTCGAGCGGCAGTGGAATGCTCATGATGTCCTCGGTGACGTGCAGGACCGTGGTGGTCTCGAGGACATAGTCGAGCAAGGCGATGATCAGCTGTTCTTTTGTCTTGAAATGGAAGAGCACGAGCCCGGTGCTCAACTTCGCCCGCTGCGCGAGCAGTCGCACGGTCAGGGCATCCAACCCCTTGCGGGATGCCACTTCGTAGGCCGCCTTGAGGATCTGCATCCGCCGCGACGCTTCCGAGGCTTTTTGTCCAGGCATCTACCTCTCCTTCACATTGACCGCGCGTTCAATGTAGCAAAATAGCCCTGCGTCGGTTGTACGCCAGAGCGGCTGTCGTCACCGCCAATCAGCCGAAGCGAAGTCGCGAGCGCTGCCCGCCGCGGGCCTGGAGACGTCCTCCAGCCGACCCAACAAACGGAGAAGACCATCCAGCACGGTCAACGGATGTGGAGGACATCCCGGAACCCACAGGTCTACCGGTATCGACGGTGGAACACCACCCAGAACCTCCTTGCTCTCGGCAAACACCCCACCTGAGATTGCGCACGCGCCGACGGCCACCACGACACGCGGGTCGGGCACCGCTTCGTATGTCTTTTCAAGCGCCTCGCGCATGTTCGCGCTGATCGCGCCGGTGATCACGATGCCGTCGGCGTGACGCGGCGAGGCCACAAACTGGATGCCGAACCGGGCCATGTCGAACACCACGTTGCTCAGCGCGCTTAGTTCCGCTTCGCACCCGCCACAGCTTCCTGCCGCCACGAGTCGAAATCGAAGCGAACGGCCGAGAAGCCGACGCATCTCGTGGTCGAGGGCGTGCGCAAGCTCGATCTCACCGTCGGATGTGAGCAGGGCACTTCGACTGCTAGTGGCCATGCGATAATCCTGCGTAAACGCCGCAGCCTGCTGGCCAAAAAGCTGCGTCTCTTCGGGTGCAAACACGCTGCGTCCCAGATCAATGATCGGTAGACTGCGACGGCGCTGTTCTGGCAGTGCCTTGCTGTCCGGGCCGTCACCTCCAGGGGCAAGCTCGGCGCGCGGTTGTGCAATAATGGGCCTGCCGCGAAAGCGGTGTGGCAATCCACTGTCATTTGGTGCCAGCGATGCTGGAGCGACACGCTGGCGAAAACGCGTTCTGAGAAAGTCAAACACGAAAATCCCCTATGCGACTTTGCGACAGGTCGCCAAGTCGCGCTTTCGTCCACCAGACAGAAAGCTCGGTGCGATTGTTACAGATCATGGCCAGCGTACGACAGGTTGAAGCTCTTGTTGCACAGCGGGAAATCCGAGATCTGGTTACCCGGCATCGCGCCGGCCAGTGCGCTCCAGTTGTGGAAGGACGGGTCAACGACTTTGTGGCGTCGCACCTGACCGGCCGCATCCGTCAGGACAATGTGCGCGATCTCGCCACGCCACCCTTCCTCCAACGCGACTACAAGCTCGGAGGGACGCAGTGCGCCACAGTCGACCAGCACGTCGCCGCGCGGGAGCGCGGATAGCTGTTCCAGGATAAACTCGATGGATCGCTGTACCTCGAGCCAGCGAACGAGCGCTCGCGCGTAGACGTCACCACTCCAGGCGGTGGCGACGGGAATCTGTGCGTAGCGATACACGCCATAGGCGAAATCATGTCGCACGTCTCGCGGCACTTCGCAGCTGCGGGCGACGACGCCGACGTAGCCGTTGACACGGCACTGCTCCGTGGAGACGACACCCACGCCATCGAATCGGGATTGAACGGACGCGGTTTCGAATAGCAGCTGAGCAACCGGTCGCACTTCATCCCGAAGCCGATGGACGCGGCGCATCACCTCGTCCGCCATCGTTTGTGGAATGTCGAACAGCGCGCCGCCTGGTCGAATTAATCCACGACCGTAACGGTTGCCGGAGATCGTCATGAGAAGATTCAAACATTCGCCGCGCAAGCGTCCGAAGAAAGCCGCAGCGGGTTGGTACGCCACGTCACCGGAGAGTGCGCCCAGATCGCCGATGTGATTGGCCACACGTTCGAGCTCGAGCGCAATTCCGCGAATGGCCTGCGCGCGCGGCGTCTTGTGACTGCGCGCCAGTGCTTCAATGGCCCCGCAGAACGCACTCGCGTGCCCGATGACAGTGTCCCCAGCGATGGATTCGGCAACGAGCACCGCTCTGCCACGTTCCGAGCATTCGAGCAGACGCTCGCAGCCACGGTGCTGGTATCCGAGCATTATCTCGAGCGAAAGCACCTCCTCGCCGTGCGCGTGAAATCGGAAGTGGCCGGGCTCAATGATTCCGGCGTGCACTGGACCCACACCGACCTCGTGGACCTCGTCACCGAGGACAACGTCAAACCGGAAATCCTCGCGGTTCTTCGGCCGCAGCTTCCAGGCGCCCGGCGCGTGGTCGGGCTCGTGACGACGCAAGGGCTTAAGCGACGGATGACCCTTCGGAAGCGCGCCGCATTGTTCCGCAATCTCGCGTTCGAACCGACCCGCTTGTCGGCACGAGGTCGACAGGGCAGGGTACTCTTCTCCAACCACGGCACAGCTCACGCCCAACTGCGCGGCATCATCATTGGCCATGACCGCGCAGAGACGAAGCGTTCGAGAGTCTTCGGGCAGGCCGAATAGCGACACGATGCGCCAGCCAGCGCCGACCGCCTTCGTCACTGCGGAAGCAAACTCCTCCACCGGGAGGAGCGGGATGTCGGCCACGCTGACACACCGCCGATTATGAAGCGGCAGGAAAGGTACGTTTCTCATGGCGCGACACCGCCGAGCGACTGCGCCGCCCGCTCAAGTAACGCTTGCAGAGGAGTTGGAATATAGAGGCCCAGCATCACGACGAGCGCCGCGAGTCCGAGTGGCCCGACAAGCATCAGCGCACCTTCACGAGCTGGTTTCTCGTCGTCAACAGCCGCTATCGTCCCGGTGTCAAAGATGATCTTGAGAATCATCCCACCGATCCCGACAAAGACGATCGCAAGCAGCACCAGCATCGCGGCGGCGACCCACCAGTAGCCTTGCCTGATGGCACCGCTCACGATGGCAAATACGCTTACGAAGAGACCAAACGGTGGCGATCCCGTGACCGCAAAGAGCCCCACCAAAAGCAGCGCCGCTGACCATGGCCTCACCTTCAGCATGCCCCGCATATCGGCGGCGACGGAGGATCCGGTCGCGAGGACCAGATTGCCGACGACGAGAAAAAGCATCCCTTTCGCGATGCCGTTGTTGAGCACGTGCAGCGCGGAACCATACGCGCCGACCCCCCCGACGCCCAAACCCAGCACGAGGAGCCCCATGTGCTCGACGCTGGAATAGGCAAGTAGGCGCTTCACATCGGCCTGACCGATGATGAATGCGGCGGCGATCACGAGCGAAAGCAGGCCGAAGGCGATCAGAAGCGGTCGTGCGAAATCCGTCAGCCCGGCAGCGATCGCGACTTCAGTGAAGCGGGCGAGACCGAGAAACGCGCAGCTTGTGAGCGCGCCCGACATGAGCGCACCGACCAAGCTCGGGGCTTCGCCGTACGTATCTGGCTTCCAACTATGAAGAGGCGCTAGCCCCATCTTCGTTCCGAAGCCGGCTATTGCGAAAACGTAGGCTGCGCGGAGCCAAGACTGCTCCAGGGATTGACTGCTTGCCAGGATGTCGTCGAGAACGAGCGCGCGTATGTCGCCGACCACTGGTTGCGACGCGGCCAGCAGAAACACGGCGAGTAGTCCGAACGCGATCCCAACGGAGGAGAGGACGAGATACTTCCAGACCGCTTCCAGCGACCGTCGGTCATGACGGTGGAAGATCAGTGGAGCGACCGCGAGAGTCGTCGACTCCATCCCCACCCACAGAAGCGCGAAATGATGGCTGAGACATACCAGCGAGGTCGTGGCAAGGAATCCGAGAAGGCACGATACGAACAATCGCCCTCCCCGCGGACTTTCCTCGCGCAGCAATCCAATCGCATAGACAGACGCCGCCAGAAACAAGACGCTCACAAGCGTCAGGACGATGAGCCCGAGTGGGTCAGCGACCAGCCAACCGCCGAGCGCCGTTGCATCGGGGGCCTTCCAAAGCATGGCTACGAGCGCTAGGTGAACGACGCTCGTCAGCAGCAAAACGGTCAGTCGAATCGCGCGACGTGGTAGCAGGTACGCGAGGCCCGCAGCCAATGCAGGAAGGACCAGAATCGCGAGAAGAAGCATAGCCGCCGGTCAGGCAGTAAGGGGCATCACGGTCACGACTCCCGGAGTTCCACCAGATTGGCCGCGGAAATGGAGTCGAACTCCCGATTGATATGGAAGACGACTATGCCCATGATGAAAACACCGACGAACACGTCCAGCAGGACCCCGATTTCCACCAGGAATGGAACCCGGCTCAGCTGTGTCAGGCCGAAGAGGTACACGCCGTTCTCCAACATCAGATATCCCACAACCTGCGTAATCGCTTTGCTGCGTGTAATAAGGACGAGAAGGCCGACAATTAGGGTCGTGAAGGCGAGAGGCACGAGCAATTCGATAGTCGTTATGACTGGCAGGCGGTGGGCTAGCGCGAACGAACCTCCCAATGCGAGAGCCCCCAGAAACAACGAGGCCGTATACCCGATTGCCGGTTCTACTTCCCGCCGAACGGCCGCCTCGCGCATGGCCCAACGCAGGAACCACGGCAGCACGATGCCTTTGATCACAACAGTCCCCGCGGCAATAACAATAGCGTGGGCCGAGCGGGGGTCATCAATCACTAACGACAGAACACCCAACAGCACGCCCTGAATCGCGATCGCTCGGATACACGCACTGAGACGTGAGGTGCCGAGAACCGCGAAGTTTGTCAACGCGATCAGCACCAGCAATAGTTCCGCGAACGCGCCTAGGCCCATTACCGCAGGAGGAGTATGAGGGAAAAAGTGGAGAGGGCCGACCCCCCGGCGATGTATAGTGGCACCTTGGGCAACCGCAGACGCGCCATCGTGGATTCGACCACCCCGATGCAAATACCGACCGCGAACAACCCGGCAACCAGAACACCCAAGCGCATCGCGTACGAAAGTTCCATCGCGGGCACAGCGACCCTTACCAGCAGCGCCCCGATCACTGAGAGTTTCAACGCACCGGCATAAAGAATCATGGCCAGATCGGGCCCACTGTGATCGAGGACGACGACTTCGTGAATCATCGTCAGCTCGAGATGGGTGGTCGGGTCGTCCACCGGTGACCGGGCGCATTCCGCCAGGAGGAGTACGAACAGGCCAGCGACGATCATGATGACGGCGGGCGCAGACGCCGACCAAATATCAGCCAACGCTCGCGATGCGAGCATGCCACTCAGCGACAGCTCGTGCGTACCAACGCTGAGCGAGGCCAATGCGATGAAAAGACCAAACTCGACGAGCGCAGAAAAGGTCACCTCGCGGCTCGCACCCATCCCCTCGAAACTCGATCCCGTGTCTAGCGCCCCGAGTACGAGCACAAATCGTCCGAGTGCCAGCACGGATGCAAAAGCAACGGCGTCGCCGGGAAATCGGATCATGGCCGCGCGGCCATCGAGCGGGATCATTGAGGCCGCGACGACGACCGAAGTCACCTGCACGATTGGAACGAGACGGAAAACCACGGTGGTCGTGCGGGAATAAACAGAGCCACGCCGGAAGAGCTTCCACAGATCTGCATAGAGTTGCCACACGGGCGCGCCGCGCCGCGCGGTGAGGATCGAACGCGTCCGGCTGGCGACGCCCGGGATCAAGGGCGCCAGCAGCATGACGAGCGCGAGAGGTGCCGCACGCATCATGAACTCCGACAACGGCATCACCGCTGTCCCGTCCGCACGACCAGGTACCCGAGCAGAGCCACGACTGTACCAATGACATAGATCAAGTAGCGGCTAAGCCGCCCCTGCTGCATGGGCCTGAGTCGGAGAGCGGCGCGCTCGATAGCTGCCCACCACGGCACTACCGCGCGGTCGAGAACTAGATCGACGGGCTCGGAATGAAAGACGCTGGCGCCTTTGTGCGCCCGAACGCCGCTCAAGCTGCCAAAGATGCCCAGGAGCGGCGCAGCGAACGAAGACGCTGTGTACTGCATGCGCACCGTCGGCAGCGCATATGCGCAACTCCACGTTTCCGAGTGCCGGACCTGAACGTTTCTACGCAGTCGTTGCAGAATCAGCCAGATACTTGCCGCAATCAGGGCCAGAACGGCCGCAATGATGGATATCTCTTTCGCGCCTACCATTGCTGCCATGACGCCCGCTTCCGAGGGCGGCACTGCGACGCCCGCCACAAATCCTCCCGCGAGGATCATCGGCGGCAGAACTGCTACAGGTAGGCATCCGATCAACACGCAAGCCATGGCGAGTACGAGCGGAGGAAGATCCAGCCGGAGACCCGGCTCCGACGTCGTCAACGCGCGTGAAGTCCGCGGGGATCCGAGAAAAACAACTCCGCATACCTTGACGAAACAGGCGAGCGCGAGTCCACCGACTAACGCCAGGAAGGGGACCGCGAGTACCGCGAGGCGGAGAGCATCGGTGGAGTGACCGGCGCGAAAGAGGGTCTGAAACACGAGCCATTCGCTCACGAAACCGTTGAGCGGTGGCACGCCGATGATTGCCGCTGACCCCACGACAAAGGCAAGCCACGTCAGCGGCATGCGCCGCGCCAACCCGCCGAGATCCTCCATGTTGCGAGTGCCCGTGAGGCGGTATACCGTCCCGGCTCCAAGGAAGAGAATGCTCTTGAAGAGTGCGTGATTCAGCGTATGCAGCAGCGCCGCGGCGTAGCCGAGGATCGCGAGCGACCGATGCCCGTATGCGGTTCCGAGCGCCCCAGCGCCCAACCCCATCAAAATGATGCCGATATTCTCGACGCTGTGATACGCGAGCAACCGTTTGATATCGTGTTGCGCCAGTGCCCACAGTACGCCTAGCACTGCGGAGAGCACACCCAGTCCGAGCACGAGCCATCCCCACCAGGCGGGCGGGGCTCCAACGAGGGTGATGACCCGCAGCAACCCGTAAATGCCGACCTTGATGATTACTCCGGAAAGAAGAGCCGATACATGAGACGGCGCTGCCGCGTGCGCTGGCGGCAGCCAGAAATGCAGGGGAAACAACCCGGCCTTCACGCCGAAGCCGACAAGTGAGAGCGCAAGCACCGCGTTCCGCGCGCCGCTCGCGGTAGTTGTGCCCGTCGCCAGCGCGCTGAAGGACCAGTCGCTGCCGGTCCGCGCCAGGACGGCGAACATCGCGAACAGCGCCAGAGTTCCGACGTGAGTGGCCACGATGTAGATCAATCCTGCTCGGCGTGCCTCGGCGTGCTTGTATTCCGTCAGAATCAGGAGCAGTGAGCCAATCGCCATCAGCTCCCATGCGCCCATGAACAGCATGACGCCCTGCGCGCATATGACTATGGCCAATGCGACCAGCTCCAGCGCGAAAAGCGCATGACACGGCCACGCCGGTGTGCGCGAATCCAACGCCATGTACCCGACGCCGTATACGGCGGCTGCAGCACCGACCCCGAACAGCGCAATCAAAAACACCGCCGAAAGCGGATCGATGCCGATTATCCAATCGCCACCCGGAAGGGTGCTCGCGAATGCCACGGTTTGGGAGCTCCCCGAGTAGAGCACTTCGACTGCCGGGATTACTCCAAGAGAACACCCCGCTACGACGAGAATCGTGAATACCGTATTGACGTGTCGATGTTCGCGCATGGCGACCATCGCCAATGCGGCACCTACGAGAATCGCAAGTCCGCTGAGCAGGAGATTCATTCGCCCGACTCTGGGGAGTGCGTTTGAAATGATCCCGTGTTGCGGCTCGTCTCGATGAAGTCCAGGCGGTCGAGGATT
Source organism: uncultured Gemmatimonadaceae bacterium (assembly GCA_964391175.1). Taxonomy (GTDB): domain Bacteria; phylum Gemmatimonadota; class Gemmatimonadetes; order Gemmatimonadales; family Gemmatimonadaceae; genus UBA4720. The sequence goes on from CAYMKQ010000058.1 coordinate 8,255, forward strand.
TGACTGGCGTCTGCGCCCGAGCGGAGCATTTGCCGGAGATCACTGTCACGCAAAACAAACCCGAGCCGAGCGAGAATGCGGAGGTGCATCGGCACGGTGGGACTTACCACCATGAACAGTATGTGTACGGGCTTGCCGTCGAGCGCTCCGAATTCAACTGGGTTCCGCAACAGGCAGAGGGTGAGGAACGGCCGCGCGACGTGCAGCACAATTGGATTCCGCACGTGGGGAATGGCGATACCGTCGCCAATTCCCGTTGAACCGAGAGCCTCCCGAGCTTCGAGGACCTCCAGCAGGAATCGGCGGTCCTGTTCCGGCGGAAGGGGCAGACGGTCCACAAACGCGGCCAGGATCTGGTGCTTCGTGCTGCCTTCCACGTCATGAAAGATCCCACCTTCCCGCAACAGTACCGCAAGTGGCGGGACTTCCTCCGGGGACCGCCGAGCGTCTTCGAGCAGCGCGCGGGAAACCGGCACTCCCGCTTCAACCGCCCACTCCCACAGCTCGATGGGATTGAGGTACAACTGCTCGTCCACCGAATGTGCCGGCAAACCCCTCCGCGTGATCCAACGGCGAACCGTCGACTCGTTGACTCCCAGATAGTTCGCGGCCTGGCGGAGTGTCAGCTGCACTGTTCTTCGGGAAAGGAAGCTACGCGAAAGGCGGCCGCCACGGTTATTGACCGGCCGTTCAATGAACGGTATATTGAACCAGTGTTCAACGTCAAGATGTAGGGAGAATGGAAACGCGGGCAGGGGCAGCTTCGTCGCCGACAACTGTGGCACGCGCGGCATCACCAAATGAGACGCCTGCGCCCCCTCTGCCCGGTGCGCGCCGGCTCGAGCGCTTCAGGGACCGCGAAGCGCAGCGCGAGGAACGGCGAGTGAGGGCGCTCCGAATGGCGGCTGATCTGCTCCAGGCTGCGAGCGCGGGGTGCGCAGATGATCCGGAGTTGGCGGCCATCGCGTCGCTAGTAATCCGGAAACTCAACGTCGAGCATTGCGATATCCTCCAGTTCGCATCTGACCGTCGCGTCGTGGTGGTTCGCGCGGAATGGACCAACGGGAAAGCGCCATCGACGCTCGGACTTGAAGCGGTCGATTGCGACTCCGAGGTGACGACAGATGCTCGCGTGGAGCTCATTCAACTCTCTGATCCGGAAGCGGCGCTCGATGTTCTCCGCACCGAGGGAACGATCGATCGGGTGCATGTCTTCATCCCTTCAAAACAGCAACCAACACCGCTCGGGATCCTCACGGTACAGAGCAGCACGGGCCTCGGACTTTCGGCCGAGGAGCGCGCGTTCCTCGGGGCGCTAGGTGAGCTGATTGGCACCGCCATCGACTGCCATCGGCTTCCGGCGGGAGACGAGTTGTCCCAAACGAACAGCTGAGCACCGAGCAAAGAAGTTCACGCGCTAGGCGAAACCTTCGATCGCAAGAGCGGAAGCCGATGAGCGATGCTTGGCAACGGGAGGCGCTTGACCGCCTGCGCGGTTTATCAACCCTCCCAAAAATGCAACGACATTGTCTCGAAGCGTCTCTGGCCATTATCTGCGAGGGCCTCCGAGTGCCGATGGGCAAAGTCCTCGAGTTGGACAGCGAAGGAACACTCCTGCTCGTGAGAGCGGGCATCGGCTGGATGCAAGGCGTTGCGGGGCACGCCACTGTACCTTCGAATACCACCTCGATCGCCGGTTACGCGCTGGCACAACCCGGCGTTGTCATATTCGATGACGTGAAGGAGACGAGTCGCTTCACCGACGCCCACTTGCTTCGTTCGCATGATGTACGGAGCAGTCTGGCGATTCGAATCTCGTGCAATGGAAAGCCATGGGGCGTGCTGACCGTTCACGAGCACCGTCGACGGCGGTTCTCCCCGAAGGAGATTGAGTTCTTCAAGGAGGCGGCGGCCGAGCTCGGAGTCCTCATCAAGGCCAGCGAAACGGCGCCGGCTTCGTGAGCCGCAAGCCGGGCATCGCCGGGGGATGACTGTGGCGAGCTCACCTGGTTTGTGATCACCCAGATCGATAAATAGAGGAGAGAAGCGTCGAAAGGCGCTCCTCTTTCTTTTCTGGCTCCCCGCCACGGCAAACGAATTGCACCTTGTCGCGCCGACTGCAACCTTGCAGCGGACCTCGGAGGTAAATGTGAATCGCGTCGTTCTGAGTTTGGCGCTCATCGTCCTTATAACCGCATGCGAATCGAGCACCGACCCGCTTTCCGGGATAGGCGGAGACGGGGGCGGGGGCGCCATCACCCAGGCGCAGGCGAGCGGAAACTGGTCCTTCACCGTGCGCAAGACGACCACACTTTCGTGCTCCGGTGGATCACTCGCGGACAACTCGGTGTTGACCGCCCACACGGATGTCCTCGGAACCGGGACGATAGCTACCTCAACGAGCTTCTGGCAGAATCCGCCGGTCACTGTCATCCGTCCCATCAGCGGTGCCGTGCGCTTCAGCGATGGAATCGCTGATTTCGTTATGTTCTCATCGTCCGGGAATACCTCCTCGGGAATGGAGCTGCGCGGCACGATGACCTCGACCGGCACGTTCACCGGGACCCTCACGGATCCCGCGCCCGGCCTCACTCCGATATTCAGCACCGGCGGGTGCGAGTACACGGCAACGGGCACCAAGACCGGCTGACCATCGCAACGAACGGTCATGAATTCAAAGGACATCGTCTACATAAACGGCAGCTTCCTGCCGCGCGCTGAAGCAAGGGTATCGGTCGAGGACCGCGGCTTCGTTTTCGGCGACGGTGTGTACGAGGTGCTGCGCGCCATCAACGGCAGGCTCTTCGCGACGAGCCTCCATAACCAGCGGCTCGAGCGAAGCCTCGAAGGAATCAGGATCGAGCTGCGCGGCGGTGACTCTCCCTCGCGCTTCGTAGACATCGGGCGCCAGTTGCTTCGCGAGAACGGACTGCTTCAGGGCGAAGCCATCCTGTACATCCAGGTTACCCGCGGAGCCACCACGCGCGCACACCACTTTCCGCCGGATGACACTCCGCCGACGGTTTACATCTCAGTCACTCGCTTCATGCCGTACGCGGACCTCGCCAAGACCGGCGCCTCGGCAATCAGCCACCCGGATCTCCGCTGGGGCCGCTGCGATCTGAAGACTCTCAACCTTCTGCCCAACGTCCTTGCGTCGCAAACGGCGAGAGAGCACGGCGCCTTCGAGGCAATGCTGATACGCGATGGCGTCGTCACCGAGGGTGCCAAGACGAACTTTTTCGGAGTCGTTGACGGCTCGCTCCGCACGCATCCGTGCGACAGCCACATCCTCCCCGGCATCACGCGCTCTGTCCTGCGTGACCTCGCCGCCGGACTGAGCATCGAGCTCGACGAGACTCCGATCAGGGTCGAGGAGATCCCAAAGCTGAAGGAGCTCTTCCTCACCGGCACCACCACCGACGTGATGCCTGTGGTCCGCCTCGACGGCAAGGCCGTCGCAAACGGGAAGCCCGGCGAGCTCACCAGAAAGTTGCAGCGCGTCCTCGCCGACAGTCTTGCATCGGGGGGCGACTAGCTCGGAATCCCGCAAGCATTTTGTCTCCGCGTGGAGCGCGCGAAGCAATTGATTCACGTCGCCCGAATCGCTAACTTAGGCCGGTGTTACGCGCCAGTAGCTCAGTTGGATAGAGCAACAGCCTTCTAAGCTGTGGGTCGGGGGTTCGATTCCCTCCTGGCGCGCCAAGCGACCTCGCACGCGCCGTTAGCTCAATTGGCAGAGCAAGCGACTCTTAATCGCTAGGTTGCAGGTTCGATTCCTGCACGGCGCACTATGGCCACGTCAACTGAGCCCACAAGCCGCGACACGGGACGGCCACCGAAAAGGTGGCCGTTTTCGTTTGGCGCCTCGAGGCTGAACCCCTGGCGAGGGCTGGGCGGGTTGCCACGGGAGCTATGGCTCCTCTTCGCGACAAATCTGATCAACAGGGCGGGAATGATGGTTCTCCCGTTCCTCGTGCTGTATCTCACCCGGGAGCTGCATTTCTCCGCCCCGCGCGCCGGCCTCATGCTCGCCGTCTATGGGGCGACGGCGATTGTTTCAGGCCCGGTTGCTGGCTGGCTGAGTGACCGAATTGGCGCTCTTCCCGTAATGCGAGCATCACTGATCACTTCGGGTCTGGTGCTTCTCCTCTTTCCGCTGGCGAGGAGTTTCTCCAGCGTCATGGTGGTCACGATCCTGTGGGCGGCGTGCAGCGAGCTCTTTCGTCCGGCGAGTCTCGCCGCGATCACTCACATTGTGCCCGCCGCGCAGCGGAAGCCCGCGTTCGCGCTCAACCGGCTCGCGATCAACCTCGGCATGAGCATCGGTCCGGCGCTCGGAGGATTTCTCGCGGCCGTGTCGTTCCGCGCGATGTTCATCGTGGACGCCGTCACCACGCTTCTCGCGGGCGCGGTGCTGTGTCTCACGCCGTGGCGGTCTGCCTCCGGTGGTGAGGCGGCGGCCCCGGACTCGGAAGCTCGTGACCTGGCTGCGCTTACCATCTTCCACGACACGAGGTTTCTCGTCTTCCTGTCGGCTGTATTCCTGCTCGGCGTCGTCTTCTTCCAGCACGAGTCGGCCCTGCCGATCTACCTCGTGCAGCATCTGCGCCTGTCGCCCGCGTTCTACGGGATGCTGTTCACGATCAACACACTGCTCATCGTGGCGCTCGAGGTGCCGCTCAACACGGCGACAGCGCATTGGCCCAACACGCGCGCCCTCATCGTGGGCTGCATCCTCCTCGCCGTCGGATTCGGCTCCCTCGCGCTCATCGACTCCCCGGCCGGAGTGATCGCGACGGTCGTCATCTGGACGTTCGGCGAGATGATGCTCTTTCCCGCCATGGCCGCGCACATGGGCGACATCTCCCCCAACAATCGTCGCGGCGCATACATGGGCGCGTACAGCATGTCACTGAGCGTGGCGTTCACGCTCGGCCCCTGGGGCGGGACGCAGCTGCTGGTGTCGGCGGGACCGCTCGGCGTGTGGTCGGCTATGTTCGCGCTGGGGGTGCTGGCCGCTGTGCTGATGGCGTTTGTCGCGCCTCGACGCCGGTCGCCGAGCGCTGCAGCCGCCGCTGGATCTTAGCGACGATCATCTCGATCGCGATCGCGTTGTGCCCGCCGCGCGGGACGATCACGTCCGCGTAGCGCTTGCTCGGCTCGACGAACTGAAGATGCATCGGCTGCACCGTCGAGAGATACTGCTCGATGATCTCGTCGAGCGGCCGGCCGCGGACGTGCGTGTCGCGCTCGATTCGGCGGATCAGCCGGATATCGGCATCGGCATCGACGAATACCTTGACCTCGCAAAGGTCGCGTACCCGCTCCTCGACGAAGAGAAGAATGCCGTCGATCACGATGACGTCGGCCGGCTCGATTGTCGTACGGTCTCTGCGGCGAAGATGCGTGACGAAGTCGTACTCCGGCTTGTCGATCGACTTCCTCTTAGAGAGCGCGTCCAGGTGATCGCAGAGCAGGTCGTAGTCGAAGGCGTCCGGATGATCCCAGTTGAGCTTCCGGCGCTCGTCGAGCGAGAGCGAGGTGAAGTTCTTGTAGTACGCGTCCATATCGATGAACGC
>CAYMKQ010000059.1:0-13737 GCA_964391175.1 uncultured Gemmatimonadaceae bacterium
CGAAGGCGCTACGCCCACCGTTCAACGGGAAACCCCGGGGCATGAAGGTCCGAAGATCGGCTAGCGATCACACCCCGAACTGTTTGAGATGGTGATCGAGGTGCTTGTAGATGAGCACCCCCCAGGCGCGGGCTGAGAGCCGGCCGAAGGCGGGATGGTCCGGCCACTTCACACCCCGCTGCTCGCTCTTTGCGACCGCCCGCTTCAGCAGCTCCCTCACGTCCCGCAGATCTTCGGTCCACACCCCAGGCTCGCTCTTCTGGAGCTCGGGAGCGGTCGGAAGGTTTCTCGGGGAGGGCATTGTGTAAATGACGAGCTGCTTGATGGGCGTGAATCTCAGTAGCGTGCGCTTCGGCTCGACCTTCATCGCACCGATCGCCATTCGCATCGAGTCGCCGATGTGCGCCAGCATCTGCCGGACGCTCATCCTCCCCCACGCTGCCTTGCTGTCGGGCCTCAGCTTCTCGAACCGGCTCACCAGATTGCGGTGATCGGGATCATTCCATAGGGAGTGCACGGATTCTTCTCCTGAGTCAGGCGTTCTTTCGCGTAGCGGCCGGCGACAACTTTGTCGAACGCGGAAACATTCTCTCGAGCAAGTTTCACGCACTCGTCGAGCGAAGGCGACGGCCAGACTGCTACCGTGGCCGGCTCACCGTGAATGCGCGACAGCCACACATGCAGCGCCGCTAACATTCGTCATTTACCCTTTCGGCCGAGCAGTGACGACTGATAGTGCGCGAGAAGGTCGGCGGGACCGTCGTAGATTTCTACCGCTCCCGTGAGCTCGCCATCTGCCCATCCCCCCGACCGGAAGCCGATGATAGCGACACCGGCTCTGATCGCGGCTTCGACATCGTATGGCGTATCCCCGATCATCACCAGCTGACCGGGCGCAATTCCGCTCAGCTCGATTGCCGCCTCCACGATGTCGGGGTCGGGCTTCGACCGTTTCGCATCGCTGGCGGTCGCCTTCTCCTCCATGAGGTCGGCAACTCGCGCCGCCCCGAGCAGGCCTTTCAGGTCTTCGTCTTTCGCGGAGGTCGCGACGACCGGCTTGAGGCCTTCCGCGCGCACACGCTCGACGAGCGCGCGCGAGCCGTCCAGCGGCCGGAGAGTGGGCAGATATCTCTCGCGGAATATCTGCGACCGGCGCTCGCTCAGCTTCTTTCCTTCCTTGCTGTCATGCCGTACGCCGATCGTCTTCGGCAGAAGCTTGTCGCCGCCCATTCCGATGAGCGGTCGCACGGCTTCGAACGGCACGTCGTAGCCGGCTTCGGCGAAGGTATCCACCCACGCTCGGGCGTGCGCATCGTTACTGTCTACCAGCGTGCCGTCGATGTCGAAGATTACGCCGCGCAGCAACGGGCCTACTTCATTGCCTGCTGGATCGACTGCGCCTTGTCGAGGTGCCCCTGGATCGTCGGAGCTGCCTTCTGAATGAGGTCCTTCAACTCGGTGCTCTGCGCTTCTCTCATCGATTTCGTCACGATCTCCAGAAGCCGTTTGTGCATCTCGACTTCGTGATCGGTGTACGCTCTGTCGAAGTCCTTCCCTTTCGCCGTCGAATTCAGTGTGTCCGAGGCTCTTTGCGCATCCGCGACGAGGTTATCGTCGGAAGGAGGGGTCGGAGTCACCTTCATCCTCTTTGCGAGTGCCTCGCCCTGCAGACGAAAGTTATGATGGTCACGGATCATCTGCTTCCCGAAATCGCGGACGGCGGAGCTGGTACCCTTGGTGGCCGCCAGTGCGCCGTGAGCGCTGTCGGCCACGTTGGCTTCGTCGAGGACAGCAAATATATTCGCGTCGTTCCAGGGCGTGGTGGACACTGATCCACCAATCGCGACGTTGCCGCCGTCTGCATTACCGGTCGCCGCGGTGTCCGATGCAGCGTTGTCTTTCCTGCTGCAGGCGCCAAGCACCACTGCCCCAATCGTGAACACCGCTAGTCCGTGCCTCAATCCGCTCACCGACATTGTCTCTCCACTTGAATCGTAAGACCGCTGGTTCGTCTCGCTTTCTATCGCGGCGGCAGAGTGCTGACCGACGCAGGTCGTCTCTGATTGAAGATGCCCATGTCCCTGAATCTGGTGAATGCGCTTTTCACGTCCAGAGCATTCCGCCGAATCCCACCACCGACTTGATCCAGTAGCGGACGCAGCGTGCCAGCATGCCCAACATTGAAAGAAGCGCGCCAGAGGAGTATTCTCGGACCATGAGGCCTTACTATCTCGTGTTGATGGTCGCGACTGCGACGGCATGCTCCGCTCTCACACAGGCGGGTTCCGGTCGCCCTGCTCCGCTCCCTATCGTTCGCGCCGATACCGCAGCCCTCCGCCGGAGTCTCGACTCGATAGGAGACGCGCACCAGGGCGTCGTGGGCTATAGCGTCATCGATCTAGAAACCGGCGCTCGGCTGAGCAGACGCGGAGACGAGACCTTTCCGACTGCGAGTCTCATCAAGGTGCCGATACTGGTCACGGTCTTCGATCTCGTGGCGAAAGGCCAGTTGTCGCTCGACGATCCGCTGACGGTGCTCAAGATCGATCAGGTTCCCGGCTCCGGCGTCATACAGTATCTGCATAACGGCACGATCCTGACCGTGAACGATGCGGCGTGGCTCATGTCCACGATCAGCCACAACACTGCGACCAATCTCCTGCTCGATCGCATCATCATCCGCCGCGTGTGGGCGAAGATGGATTCACTCGGACTGAAGCAGACGAGAGTCCACTCCAACTACGCGGAGGGAGCACGCGCGGCTCACAAGAGCGGCGAGACTAACGCAGTCAGGACCGAGTGCACTCTCTGGTACCTGCGCAACCGCGTCGTCGCTTGCGTCATGACGAAGGAGAACAAGGACCAGCGCTGGATCCTGGACAGCGAGCCTCAGCTCACCGTGGCGAACATGGGCAGGGCGATCATCAGCGCGTTCGGAGGCGTGCCGCCGGCTCCACCATCTTCCTAAACTCTGAAGCCTCTTCTCCCGGCCAGCGCTCTCACGTCGGCGGGAGTCAGAAGCGTGTCGTAGTGCGCCGAGCGGTTGTCGTGGCGCAACAGCAGCTCACCGGCGCCGGGGGTGATGACAGCACGCTCGTAATCCTGGCCCGCAAATGTCTTCACGGCGTCTATGTCGATGAACTGCGTGATGGTGAGGAATTCCACCTCCCTGCCCGCATCACGTCTGAGCAGATATGCCCCGGTATAGCCGTGAATTCGATGGATTCCCGGAAGAATTTCCGCCCGGAGCAGAGATTCGTACTTGTCGGCGTTATCCCATGTCGTCCATCCGTGCCAGATTCTGCTGATCATATGCCGCCTCTCTTTTGCCGCCCCTCAGTGCCCGGTTCGCTCGATCGTTGTTCCCGTAAAGTTCTCCGTGCTCAGATCCTTGGAAGGCAGGGAGCGCAGGTACGTGGTCAGCATCCAGATCTGATCGTTGGAGATTCGACCACCCCACGCCGGCATGCCGTCTGGCCTTCCCTGATAGATCGATTCGAACACCGCCGCCGCCGATCCACCGAAATGCCAGCGTCCATCCTGAAAGCTCGGACCAATCGCACCTGAGCCTTCCGCACCGTGGCAGTCGATGCAATTGTAGGCAACGAAGAGCTGCCCACCGACTGTGATGGCGCGCCTGTCACCCTCGAACGGGTTTCTGATCGACACCAGCTTCGCGCTCAATGGAAACCCAACCGGAAGATTCTCGGCGTGCTCTATGAACCGCATGCTGTCGCCGCCATCGATGTACCGGCTGCTCAAACTGTCTGCGAATCCCACTGAGCTAGCAGTGTGACGTTGTGCGGATCCCGCCGCTGCCGCGTCCTGAGGTCCATCGCCAGACTGTGAGCTGCACGCGATGGCCGCAAAGTGTCCAGGGATGATCATGTACATGACTATTCTGGACAGGACCGACAACGCACAACGCATGGATTATCCCCCTTTAATGTGAGCCCCGATCAGTTGGAGCCCGTGAACCCCGTGATTCTAATCCGGCAATTGCTACGCCCAACGTGTCACTCGCCCGCGACGGTGACTACTTCTCAATCAGGCAATCACAGCGAGAACACGAACAGCTCCCCGCCCCAGCTGGTCCACCGCGCAAGATCGGGGAGAGTTGTTCCTCGCTCTCGAACATCGTAAGGCAGACTCGCGGCCACGTCTCCGGCAATCAGCAGCCCCATGTCTCCGCCGATTCCCGCGTAGATGGCGACGTACTGCTTGCCGTCCGGACCAGTGTAGGTGACGGGATTGCCAACAACGCCAGAGCCGACCTTGAACTGCCAGAGCACCTTTCCTGATCTTGCATCCACCGCCTTGAACCAGCCGTCGAGCGTTCCATAGAAGACGACCCCGCCAGCCGTTGCAAGCGCGCCACCCCAGACCGGATACGGTTCCTTGATCCCCCAGATCTTCCTTCCCGTCGTCGCATCCCACGCCATGAACTCCCCTCGGTATCCTCCCGGCCCTCCCTTCTCCGGCGCGTTGGCGCCAATGAACGGCGTGCCGCTGATGTAGGTCACCGCGCGCGACTCGAAATCCATGCAGAGATTGTTGGTCGGAACGTAGAACCAACCCGTCTGAGGAGAGAAAGCCGCTGGTTGCTGATTCTTTCCTCCCTCGAGGCTCGGACAGATGTCGACAACCTTTTTCCCTTGTGAGGGCATCTTAGCCGCTACCATCTTCGGCCTGCCCGTCGCCATGTCGACCCCGGTCGACCAATTCATCGGCACGAACGGCTCGGCGAGAATCACTTCACCTGTCGTGCGATCCATCGTATACGCAAAGCCGTTCCGATCGAAGTGCACGAGCGCCTTTCGCGTTCGTCCCTTGATCGGGAGATCAACGAGGATATTCTCGTTTACCGCGTCGTAGTCCCAGAGATCGTGCGGCGTCACCTGAAACGCCCACACCATCTCACCTGTGTCAGCATCACGGGCGAGAATCGCCGCTGTCCACTTGTTGTCGCCGAGGCGCTGGTCCTGGTTCCAAGGCCCAGGATTGCTGGTTCCGTGATAGATGAGGTTGAGCTCGGGGTCATACGACAGCCATCCCCACACCGTCCCACCTCCGGTCTTCCACGTGTCGCCGGGCCATGTGGATACGCCCAGATCCTTGCCGCGATCGTGCGCGTAGAATGTCTTGAACTTCGGACCGACCTTCACGTCCTTGTCGGGACCGATGTTGTAGGCGCGCCAGACTTCTTTGCCGGTTGCCGCGTCGATCGCGGCGATCCATCCGCGCACTCCCATCTCTCCGCCGCTTGACCCCACGATGACTTTGCCCTTGACGACGATCGGTGCCATGGTGATGGTCTCACCACGCGACAGATCGCCCATCTTCGTGCGCCACGCTTGTCGCCCGGTTGCCACGTCGATCGCAACGGTATGTCCATCGAGCAGATTGTAGAAGATTCTGCCATCCGCGTACGCCGCTCCGCGATTCACTACATCGCAACACGCGCGGCCGGTTGCCTGTTGCGCATTTTCCGGGCGGAATTTCCACTTCAGGGGCTGTCCGGTCTGCGCGAGGTCGATCGCGTACGCCACGTTCGGGTACGGAGTGACAACATACATCGTGTTATCGACGACGAGCGGTTGGCCCTCGTGCCCGCGCAGCACACCGGTCGAGAATGCCCACGCCACACGGAGATTCGCCGCGTTCTGCGGAGTGATCGATGTGAGCTCGCTGTAGCGTGAGTTTGAGTAGTCTCCGGCGGGCATCTGCCATTCGCCCGGCGGGCCAGCGTGCGGAACAGCGATGCGCGCTCCGGAAATGAGTGCAGTCCCTGTCTGCGCATCGGATGTCACACGTCGGTCCGAGCTCGACGCCGCTGTTGTATCGTTGCCGGTTTTGTTCTCGCCGCCATTGCACGACAGCAGACACACTACAGCAAGAAGTTCTGCGCTTCCCCATGCGGCTGGGCTCATCGTTCCATCCTCGCGAGCGACGCGTCTATTTCGGAATCAGATAATCCTGCGCCGCGATGATCTGCCACCGGCCGTTCCGTCGAAGCCATGTGTCCGTGAACTGATAGCGCCGATCGAATGCGCCGTCTTTGCCCTTCCCTCTCAGATGAAGCACTCCCGTGATGACCTGAGCGCTGCCAAAATCGTGGAGACGTAGCCCTTCGTTGCGCGCCCATTCGACACGATCCGCGCCTGAAACGACGCTCTTGATCACATCGTCCCGGCTCATCACTGTCGCATCCTCGGTGTAGACGAAGTTGGGGGCGAGAAGCCGCTGAAACGTGCGAGCATCTCGACGGACGAGGGCCTGAGCCCAGTCTTCCTCGAGCTCGAGCGGCGTTCGCTGCGCTTCTTTCGAGGCACGTGGAGTCGATCCCACGGTTGTCGTTTTCGGAGCTTGGCCGTAAATCGGCAGCGAGACGAGCGATAGGAGAAGCACGACGGCGGGTGCGTATCTCATGAGTCTCCTCCTGGTCGGAAACGGGGCTAAAGCCAGATGAACTGCAAGCCCCGAACCGCCATTTATCCGGAAGCTGTAGGTCGCCATCGCCGTGATGGTCAACAGCGAGAGACTCAGCCAATCATTCGATCGCGGCCTAGCCCCTTCGCCTCCCGGCATTCGATCTCCCCCCGCTGCGCCGGGAAGTACGGTCCGATCGTCCGCTCTGCGCAGCCGGGTGTGAGTGCTCACCTCTTCGGTCCGTCTTCGCTTTCGCGCGAGCTCGCTCGTCTGCCTTACGCGCACGGATCGCCGCGATCCGCTCACCGATAGGCACCTCGAATTTCCCTTCAGGCCGAGCCGAGTAGTCGAAGTCGGGGAGAGTGATCCGCGGGAGTCTCTTGCCTATTGCCTTCTCGATCGCGCGGAGATCGTTCTCCTCCTCGGGCGCGACGAAAGTGAACGCGTCGCCAACGGCTTCGGCGCGTGCGGTTCGGCCAACGCGATGTATGTAGTCGTCCGGCGCCTGCGGTACGTCGAAGTTCACCACATGTCCGAGCGCCTCGATGTCGATCCCGCGCGCGGCAATGTCGGTAGCGACCAGCACCCGGTACCGACCGTTCTTGAACCCCGCCAGAGCGGCTGTGCGCTGCGGCTGCGAGCGGTTTCCGTGGATTCGCTCCGCCTTGACGCCGCGCTTCACCAACTGCTCCGCCAGCCTGTTGGCGCGATGCTTCGTGCGCGTGAATACGAGAGCCTGTGTGACGTCGTCGCGCTGGAGCAGCGCCAGGAGAAGGCCCGGCTTGAGATCCTGCCTCACCGGATAGATCGCCTGCGTGATTCCGACGGCCGGCAGGGACTGCCGTCCGAGATCGATCGACTTCGGATTGTGGAGCATCTCACGCGTCAGCGTCACGATCGCGGGCGGTATCGTTGCGCTGAAGAAGAGCGTCTGGCGCTTGCGCGGCACGAGCCTGAGAATGCGCTTAATGTCCGGGAGAAATCCCATGTCGAGCATGCGGTCCGCCTCGTCGAGCACGAGAAACTCGATGTTGTCCAGCTTCGCGTAGGGCGCCCTGAGGTGATCGAGCAGCCGTCCCGGAGTAGCTATCAACACATCGACACCCGCGCGCATCGCGTGCTCCTGGGGAGCCATTCCCACCCCACCATAGATAGCCGCGGCTGTAATGGGAGTGTGGATGGCCATCGAATCGAGCGCCGAGAGTATCTGCGCGGCGAGCTCCCGCGTCGGCGTGACAACGAGCGCCCGCGTCTTTCCGCGTGGCCTGTCGATCAGTTGATGCAGGATTGGCAGCACGAACGCGGCGGTCTTGCCGCTTCCGGTCATCGCGCATGCGAGGATGTCCCGCCCCTCGAGCGCGGCGGGTATCGCTTCAGCCTGAATTGGTGTTGGTCGCTGGAAGCCGAGCTCTTTCAGTCCTTTGTGGAGGCTCGGATGAAGCTTCAGTGAAGAAAACGGCAGGTGGTCGCCCTGATTGAAGAGTTGGGTGAATCGGTCTTTAAAGGTAGTCGGCTTAGCGATGAGATTGTCCGTGATAACGGCTACATTCGCTCGCGATGAATCCAATCGAAGCAGCAGCTGTGGCGATGACCCTCCTCGGCATCGTGCTCACTATCAGGCAGCGCATCAGCTGCTGGCCGGTGGCGATAGTCGGCATTCTGGCCTACTTGATCGTGTTCATCCGCGCCAGGCTCTACGCCGACGCCGCCATCCAGCCGATCTTCATCGTGCAGAACATTTATGGCTGGTGGTTCTGGGCACACGGCGGAGCGAGAGGAGAGGGGCAAGCCCCGATCGTGACTCTCGACTGGCGCAGTCGCGCTGCCTGGCTCGCCGGAACATCGGTGGTGTCACTGCTCGTGGGTGCAGGTCTCTCGCTGTGGACCGACGCCGCGGCGCCATACGCTGATGCCGCTCTTTCTACTACCAGTCTCGTCGCCAACTGGCTGCTCGCTCGAAAAGTACTGGAGAACTGGTGGCTCTGGATCGCCGTCGACGTCGGCTATGTGATTCTGTTCTGGAAGAAGAATCTTCTGCTTTCGGCGGGTCTGTACGCCGTGCTGCTCGCACTGGCGGTTGCCGGACTGGTAGAGTGGCAGCGATCCCGGGCTGAGTGTACCTCTAGCGCGCATCCGAACCGATGAAGAAATCCCTCGGCTGAAGACGTACATTTCCATTATTCTCCTTACTCAGATTCTTCTCGTGAAACACGCCTTGGCTAAGAGGGCACGTTGATGCAGCCGCGACCAGCTACGCCGTCGCCACCAGGTGCCTCCATCTTTCAGGGGGTTGGCGCACCGGGTGCCGCCGCTGTTTACCAGGGACTCAGGGCACAGCGGCGTGAGCTGACCAATCAACTCGATGAGCTGGAGAGCACGCGCGAGAACATTACATCCGATCTCGAGCAGCTGCCATCTACAAGCCCTCAGAGGAAAGTGTTGGAGGACCGCTTAGGGGAAGTCGACAAGGGGATCGCTACGGTCGACCAGATGCTCGTCACCAATTCGGCGCAGCTGTCGCAAGCAGCGGCTATTCCCGGCGCCGTGGTCGAGCCGACACGTGTCATCCAGCAGGGACCACCCGAGGAAGCCTACATCATCCTTGGCGGATTGTTCATGCTGATCGTGCTCCTTCCGCTATCGATCGCTCTTGCACGCCGCATTTGGCGGAGGGGTGCGACGGCGGTGGCGGCTTTTCCGAGGGATCTCGCAGACCGGCTCACCAGAATGGAGCAGGCGCTAGAGGCGACCGCTATTGAAGTCGAGCGCATCGGCGAAGGACAGCGCTTTCTCACCCGGTTGTTCACCGAGGGAGAAGGAGCCCGCGCTATCGGGTCTGGCGCCGTCGGCGGTACACGACTGCTCGAGCGGAAACAGGGCACGCCGGAGCGGCTCCCCTAGCTCCTGCGTTGGGTTCCCTTCTTCGGCCGATCTCACGCACGCTATCCTAGCGGAATCCGGCTCTTGTTTTCAGCGAGCCAGCGGTCGAAGGTCTGCAGCTCGGGATTGAGCTTCTTCGTCTCGCTTATGCTGCGCGCGTCGCAGCAGTCCTGCTCGAACTCGCTGTTGAACTGAAACATGTTGCCGAGGTCGTCGGCACCGGGGAACCCGAACCCCCGGTACGCCGCGGGTGTGACCTCGTTGTAGCGGACTTCCTGCCCCAGAGCTTTGGTCAGCGACTTCGCCATCTGCGCTCCGGTGAGGTGTCCGCCCGCGATTCCCACGGTTTTTCCGATCATCTCCTCTCCCTCCTCGAAGATTCGATAAGCGGTCTTTCCGATGTCTTCGGCGGCGATGCCCGCGAGTTTTTTCTTACCCAGCGGCAGCGTAATGGCGAGCTTGCCATCGGCGCCCTTCTTCGGACCCATGCCGAAGTGGATGAAGTTGTCCCAGTAGAATGACGTGAGCAGGAAGGTGGTCGGCACTCCGAGCTCGGTGAAGATCTCGTTTGCTTCGCCCTTGGCGTCGAAGTGGGGCACCTTGTATTTGCCCATGAGCGTCGGCATGCGGTCGTCGGAGAGCGGTATTGACTTGCGCGTATCCTCGAGCGTGGACCAGATGACTTGCTGAACGCCGGCGTCCTTCGCTGCCTGCGCCATGTTGCGCGCCTCGGCGAGCTCTTTCTCCGGCTTCATGTGCGCCCAAAAGAACGTGACGCAAAAAGCGCCGTAAGCGCCCTCGAAGGCCTTTTTCAGGCTTTTCACATCGTCCACGTCGGCCTTGACTACCTCCGCGCCGGCTTCTGCCAGCTCCTTCGCCTTGTCGGAGTTGACGTCCCTCGTGATCGCGCGCGCCGTAAAGGGGCCGTTTTTATCTTCCAGGATTGCGCGCACCAGTCCGCCACCCTGGGCACCCGTCGCGCCCACCACCGCGATGATTCTCTTGTCGGCCATTGCGATCCTCTCGCGAAAAAAGTCTTAACCGCCCGAACGGCTATTTAACGTGCTGATGGTGGAACCAAGTGGCACCCAACTTGTAGTGTCGTATATGTCTCTTAACGTGAGCAATTCAATGAAGATGTCACATGTACTAGAGCAGCGCACTGCTGTCGCACTCCTGGCGGCAGCCTCCCTCGGTCTGGGCGCGTGCGCGAGCATGAGCAAGAAGGAGCAGGGAGCGGTGGTCGGCGCCGCGGCGGGCGCTGCGGTTGGTGGGGTGGTTGGCAACCAGACCGGCTCCACTGCCAGGGGCGCCATCATCGGCGCGGTAGTCGGCGGGGCCGCGGGCGCGATCATCGGTCACCAGATGGACCAGCAGGCGAAGGAGCTGGATGCGACCATCAAGGGTGCACGCGTAGAGCGCGTCGGAGAAGGAATCCAGGTGACCTTCGACTCGGGGCTTCTCTTCGCGTTCGACTCCGACGTGATCCAGCCTGCGGCGCGGGCGAATCTCACCGAGCTCGCCACGAGCCTCAAGCGTTATTCCGACTCGCAGCTCCTCATCGTCGGGCACACGGACAACGTCGGCGACGACTCGTACAATCAGCGTCTCTCGGAGCGTCGCGCGAATGCGGCTGCCGCCTATCTTGAGACGCAAGGCGTCGCCAGGTCCCGTGTCGCAACCTCGGGGAAGGGAGAGGCCGAGCCGGTCAGCACCAACGTCTCGGAGGATGGACGGCAGCAGAACCGCCGCGTCGAAGTAGCGATATTCGCGAGTGAGGCGTATCGCCAGCAGCTTCTGAAGGGGCAATAGCGGGGAGTAAAGCAGCTCCAGCCCGGGAGCGAGTTCCGAGTAGTAGGCTGAGTCCGGCCTGGGGGGAGAGGGGATCCAAGTGGTGAGTTGTCAGTTGGTCAGTTCCCCAGTTATCAGTGGTTGACAGTAGGCCGCGCCGACCGCTGACAACCACTGACGACTGACAACTCACAACTGTCCACTCGAAACTTGAATCCCCTGTAATCGACTGAGGGGTCAAGCCACGGCCCCTGATCAAGCCCAGCCAAATCCCTTATCCTCCTCGACTGATCCCGTAGATCAGTACCGGCATGTCGAGCACTTCCGTCCGCCCTTCCAGCTTCTCACCCAGTCTTTCCGCGACACGAATCGAAGGCGTGTTGTCGGGATGAATAAGGCTGATCACGTGGGCCTGATCGAGCTCGGTGTAGGCGTATTCCAGGAGGAAGCGGGCCGCCTCGGTCGCGAATCCTTTCCCCTGAAACGCGGGCGCAAGCGTCCACCCGAGCTCGAACCCCGGCCAGCCCGTCGGGTTGGTGAATCCCATTCGGCCGATAAACCTGCCGGTTTTCTTCTCCTCTGTGGCGAAGTAGCCATATCCACGCAGCTCCCAGTGCCCGATGAGAAACGCCATGTGTCGCCATGCCTCGACCCGTGAGAGCGGCTTTCCGAGCAGATATCGCATGACGTTGGCGTCGGCACAGAGCGCTGCGTAATCCTCGAAGTCCGATTCGCGCAGCATGCGAAGGATCAGGCGATCGGTCTCGAGACAGATCTCCCTCATTTACGATCCTGTGCCGCAGCTGCTGCTGCGGGTATGGACGAACGCTACCGCGTCGGCGAAGAGGAAAATGAGCGCGGGGATGTCATCTAACAAACCTTCGTGTATCAACCGGCTTCCCGCAACGCCGCTTCGCTACGTGGGCCGCTTTCGACTCGCGAAGACGAGTACCGCACCAATTGCGATCGCGACAAGTCCGGTAACGGGTGGAACCAGCCCCCTCTCCTCAGCGGCAACTTTGATCGGACCAACCTCGACCTCGTTGCGGCTCTTCGTATAGCGCAGCCCGCCCATCGCGGCGATGACCGCGCCTGCGACGATGAGAAGTACTCCAACCCAACCGAGTGGCCGCATGATTACCCCGTGAGAGCGAATGACATATGCTGCCACGGGCAGAGCTTGCTCGCAAGCTTGACATCGTCTTGGGTTTTACGGACGGATGGGGCGGGCATGGGGAGTGCGCGGCATGTGGTGGATGCTCCGATCGAAGCGACCGACGATCAGAGCCGAAAGAGATAGCTGACCTTCCCGAAAAACCCATCTCTCGTTCGGCGCAGATCCTGGAACCGGAATTCTCGCGGCTCTTCCAGTGTGGAGCCATAGCCCAGGTACACTAGCGTGCCCGGCACTGGTCGGTAGCTGAAGAGCCAGTCCATCGAGAGCTCATTCGTCGTGCTGCCGACATCTCTGATGCCGTCTACGAGAATGGGATTGCCGTTCCGATCCTCGAGAGGTGAGCGCAACCGCGCCGAATACTGGCCCACCAGTCGGAGGAAGATCGGTGGGCTCACCTGGTATTCCATCTTGAGGCGTGGGATCGTTTCCGTAGAGAATCGCGAGCCGTCCGCTCTACGGGCGAGAGTCAGCCGCGAAACCTGCAGCGAGCTTCTCAGCGCCGATGTCGGCCGGACATCGAGCGCCGCGTCGATTCTCGTGCTACGGCCGGGAGCAGCTTCACGAAAAATCGGTACCTCGCCTCTCGTCATGCTGGCGGTGCCCTTGAAGAACCGATAGGTCGGCGTCGTAACGCGAAACGATCCGCCAAATTGATCCCGCTCCGGGCCCGGTACGATGAACACTGTGGTGTCAGTAACTGATCCAATCGTCCTTTCGGCCTGCAGACCGGCATAGAGCGAGGGGTCGAAAGCGAAGAAGCCGCGCGTGATCGCGCCGCTCACCTGCCACCCCCCGCGGAGCGTCGCGCTCGGCGTTATCGACTCGTTGGCCTCGACCAACGCATGCCCGGAACCGGAATTGTCCCATATGCGATCCAGACCGAAGAACGCGCCGTAGGTCTGGACCAGAGCTCCCTGTTCTCCATAAAAGCTGAGCCGGTTGAACGCCCTCGCATTGATGAAACCCGTGCGATTCACGAAACCGGCGGCGGCATTGAAATCCGGATCGACCGCCGCCAGGGTGTAGTGGAAGCCCCAGGCGCGGCCGGTGCGATCCCAGTCCGCCTGCAGGAGCGATCCCGTCAGGCGATTCCGCGCGCTGTCGGTCCATGACTGCGCCGCCTGGAAGGTGGCAAAGTAGAGCTTCGAATGATAGAACCGGAGATCGGCAGCAGTGAGGCGCGAATGGTCATCGCCATCTTCGCGGGTCGTCAGCACTGTGCCGAATGTGAAGTTACGGCCGAAGTCCCGCCGCAATCGTGCGACTCCGAAGAGAGGCGCGTGAGCTCCATTCCATGAGTAGCCGCGGTCGTCGCCCACGACCATCGCGGCCACATTCGCTCCGGCGAGCTTGCCGGTGAGCTTGAGCCCTGCGGTGGGCTCTACGATGCGCCTCGTGTAAATCAACTGGTTCGGTGTGTCGAACAGCTCGAGCCCGTCGAGAAAGAACGGGCGCTTCTC
>CAYMKQ010000060.1:0-9517 GCA_964391175.1 uncultured Gemmatimonadaceae bacterium
GATAAGAGGGGAGAAACTGACCCCAAGCTGACCCCCAAAGGGTTGGAATGAAAAAGCCCCTGCAACGCATAGGATTGCAGGGGCTGCACTTGATAAGTCGGGGCGCCCGGATTTGAACCGGGGACCTCCTGCTCCCAAAGCAGGCGCGATACCGGGCTACGCTACGCCCCGAGGTGCGCAAGTTATCATATCCGGCCTTCGGCGCGCAACGCGCCCAGGAGCGCGCGGAACGCGCGACTCCGGTGACTCGCGCTCGCGGTTTTCCGTATCGTCGCTTCGGCGAACGTCCCGCCCAGATCCGGCGCATCGAAGTAGGGATCGTACCCGAATCCGCCTTCGCCCCTTGGCGCCGACAGAATTCTTCCCTCGATCTCTCCGCGGCGGCTCACCTCGCCCGCTGAATCCTTGAACACTGCGACGCACGCGTACCGACCCGCGTCGGTGAAGTGTTTCGGATCCCGCTCGCGGGCTTCGTCCATCCTGGCGACGAGCTTCGCGTTGTTCGCGTCATCCAGGGCCTTGCCCGAGAGATCCCTCCGTTCCGACCAGCGCTTGCTCATCACGCCCGGCTCGCCGCCCAGGACATCCACGCAGAGACCAGAGTCGTCACCGAACGTCGGAAGCCCGCCCGACAGCTCGAAGAAATAGCGAGCCTTCGCCAGCGCGTTCGCCTCGAACGTGTCGTAGCACTCCAATTCGTCTTCGGCGGAAGTCTCGCGGATGCCAAGCGAGCGGGGATCGACCACATCGAGTCCGAATCCCGAAAAGATCTCGTGCAGCTCGCTCAGCTTGCCGGCGCTCCGCGTCGCCAGCAGGTACGGACCTCCAGTCACGCCGACAGCGCTTTCCTCTGTTCGGCGTCGAGAGTGCGTATGCCGGAGATCGCGAGCTCGAGAAGTCCATCCAGCTGTGAGCGGTCGAACGTCCCATGCTCACCGGTCCCCTGCACTTCCACGAATCGTCCCTCCGAGCTCATGACGACGTTCATGTCGACCGCCGCTCTCACATCCTCTGCATAATCGAGATCGAGCCGGGACTCTCCATCGATCACGCCGACACTCACCGCCGCGACACGGCGCTTGACTGGCGTCTCCGACAGTTTGCCCGTTTCCACCATCCAGTCGAAGGCGTCGACGATGCCGACCGCCGCGCCGGTGATCGCCGCGGTACGCGTGCCGCCGTCAGCGACCAGCACATCGCAATCCAGCTTTACCGTGAACTCGCCGAACTTGAAGTCGTCGAGCATCGCGCGGACGCTCCGTCCGATGAGACGCTGGATCTCCTGCGTGCGCCCGCCGAGCTGTGTGCGCTCGCGCGACGTGCGCGTCCGTGTGGCTCTCGGCAGCATCGCGTATTCCGCCGTGAGCCATCCCTCACCGCGACCACGCTTCCAGGCGGGGACTCCCTCTTCGACCGACGCGGTGCAGAGAACCCTCGTCGCTCCGAAGGAGATGAGACACGACCCTTCCGCGTAGGGGGCGACACCGCGCTCGACCGTGATTGGCCTGAGCTCGGACGCCCCGCGACCTTCGCGCGCTGCCTTACCTGTCTTCACTGAGCCTCTGGATGAGAGCTGTCGTCGAGTGACCCGGAGTGAGTGGGACCACGACGACCCGGCCGCCCCTGGTTCGCACTTCCCGCGCGCCGACGATCGCGTCCTCCGTGTAATCGCCGCCCTTGACGATGACGTCGGGCTCGAGGTGCTTCACCAGCTCGAGGGGAGTATCCTCGCCGAAGATCACGACGAGATCGACGCATTCGAGCGCGGCGAGAACATAGGCGCGATCGGCTTCACGGCGCACCGGCCTCGTCGGGCCCTTGAGCCTTCGCGCCGAGTCGTCGCTGTTGATTCCGACGACGAGCGCATCCCCCGCGGCGCGCGCAGCGGTGAGGATGTCGACGTGGCCGGGGTGGAGCAGATCGAACACACCGTTGGTGAAGACCACGCTATCCTTTCGTCCCGCTCTCCAGCGCCGCGCCTCGCTCCACGTCGCGATCTTCTTCGCCGGTGGTCGAGGCGTCAGAGCCTGCTCATCGCGAAGGGATGAAAGTGAATCACGTGCTCCTTCTTGAACGGGAGCTGGATCACCTCGTCGTAGTCGCTCGAGATCGTGATCGTGGTGGTCCCGCGCTCCACCGTGATCAGCTCGGCGCCCGGCGGCAGCTGGAGCGAGTCCGCGAGAGCGGAGAGACGGCCGGTGATCTGCTGGTCGGTGCGGGTGCTGGCGAACCGCGCCTCCTGACCCAACGCGTCCTTGAACTGATAGAAGC
Organism: uncultured Gemmatimonadaceae bacterium; assembly: GCA_964391175.1. Classification (GTDB taxonomy): domain Bacteria; phylum Gemmatimonadota; class Gemmatimonadetes; order Gemmatimonadales; family Gemmatimonadaceae; genus UBA4720. The sequence continues at coordinate 2,272 of CAYMKQ010000060.1, forward strand.
GGAAATACGCTTCCCCGACATCGACCGCGAAGTACGCGGCCACGGCGACGATGAGGAGCGGGATGAGACAACCGAGCCGGCTGGCTCCCCTCCGATTCACCATTGCGATTGCGCTCCTTCGACCAGGTCGTTGACGATGCGATCGATCGCCTGCTTTCTGCCGGCGGCCTCGCCGCGCTCCTCGTATTGACCTTCGGCCTGAAGACCCTTGCGCTGCCAGAGCGTCTTGCCCGTCACTTGATCGACCATCTCGATGTCGACCACGAGATGCAACAGACGCCGGGCGGTAGTGGCCTGCCTGTTGGTGGCGCTGTAGCCGATGGGAATGTCCGTTTCGTAGCGCTGAATCGTTCCGCGCACGATCGCGTTCGCCTTCGCTTCTGAAGCATCGCGAAGCCCCAGCCGGTCGTGCAACCGGCTGCGGAGCGCCTCGATGAGCTCGCGCTGAAGGTCTGGTGTGGCCGTCTGGTTCTCGAATGGAACGATGGCAACCGTCCGTACATGAGAGGGCAGTCCCCCACCGGAAAAGCCGTAGGGGATACAGGCAGTCAGTCCCAGCAGGACAAGACTATAAGCTCCAGATCGACGCATCGAAAGATCCAATGTTCTCGCGCACAATGGTGAGACGCAGCCGTCGCCTCGATCCGGGCGCCTCATACGTGATCACTCCGTTCGCGGCGCGGGAGAGAGTTTCACTGATCGTTCCACCGGAGATATGATCCACTCGCACCAGCGTGTCCCCCCTTGTGGTGACTCTCCACCGGCGCGGACGTCCCACATCGGCTCGCAGGAAATCGCCATCGACGCGAACGACGGTATCGGGTAACGGCGGAATCGCCAGTCTGCCGAGCGCTCCCCACATGAGTGGCGCGGGCGGAAGATAGCGCTTGACGAGATTTCCTTGTGGAGCACGCAGGCTGTCGCCGATCAGAATCGCCGAGCCCGCTCCCAACCCTCCGCCGAGGAAGAAATCGAGTCGCGCGCTGTCGGGGGCCGCGGTTCGGATGGAGCCATCTCCGCGAGCGGCAATCTCGCCCTCCTCATACTCCCATCGGAACACGATCTGTCGGTGGCCGTCCGGCAGTCGAAGCGACGGCAGCACGCGGTCCGGTGCCGGCACACCCGTGAGCGGAGGGATCCCGGGCGTGCACGCGGCCGACACGAGCGAGGCGAACGCAAGAAGGGGAACCAAGCTTTTCATCGGGAGTCCACCCTCGTGATCACGTCACCCTGCACGATCCTGTCGAGCACATCGTAGCCGCGGATGAGCCGTGCGAACACGGTGAAGTGGCCATCGAGGTGTGGCTGCGGTGAATGCGTGATGAAATACTGGCTTCCACCGGTGTCCGGTCCGGACAGAGCCATTCCGACCGCGCCGCGCTCGTAGCGGCGGCGGTTCATCTCGTCACGGATGGAATAGCCGGGCCCGCCATTGCCGTCGTCACGCGGATCCCCATCCTGCGCCACGAAGTTCGGCACGACACGGTGGAAGCGCGTGTTTCGATAGTATCCCGAACGCGCAAGCGAGAGGAAGTTCCAGACGGTGATTGGTGCGTCAGTGGCGTAGAGCTCGAGGTGCAGAGGCCCGCGTACCGTGTGGATCGTCGCGTTGATTGTCTTGCCGACGTAGGCGGGCATCACGATTGCGCGCACCACGCCCTCGTACCAGCTGAGGGGCCTTGCCGCTGCAGCGACATTTCCCCAGGTCGCCCATACCGGAACGGATTTCCCCGCGGCGCGCTCCAGCGGATCGCTCGGCACCGGCAACCGCCCGAGCTGCTCGCGCCACACTGATGTGAGCGCCGTACTGTCCTTCTTCCAGAGCGCGCTCACGTATTGTATCGCGGCGAGCCTCGCATCGTTGGCGGAATCGCGGGCGGCCTGCCGATAGCTTGCGACGACGGCGGAAAGGTCTGCCGCGGAAGGACGGTCCGCCAGCGCGCCAATCACGGTCGCGCGAACGTAGAAGTCCGAATCGCGGAGGCCATTCACCAGCATGGCATGCACGCTGTCTTCCATCGTCATCGAAGCCGCCGGCACGAGCGCGGCGTAAGCGGCCTGCCGCACACGCGGGTCCGGGTCGCGAGTGAGCGGAACCGCGCGCGCAATCGCGAACGCGCGGTCCAGTGTATCGCCAGAAGCGGACGCCACCGCCGCCCGGAGGCGCCAGTTGGAGCTCGTGGCCCACTCGCGTAGCGCTGGCGGTCGTACCCCCGCTCTCGTGGCCGACCAAAGCAAGTCCGTCCGGTACGTCAGCGATGTATCCGCGGACCAGAGTCCCGCAAGCGCGTCCCCGCCCGGGGAAAGAACTGTTCCGAAACTCTGCGCCGCCGCGATTCGGACATTGGGATCGTGGTCGTGCGAGGCGCGCGTGAGCGCTGCATTTGCGACGGGACCGTACGTCGCGATCGATCTCACCGCGTTGATGCGGACGTGAGGATCGACGTCATCGACGAGCCGCGACAGAACACTGAGCGCTCGAGAGCCGAGCGAGTCTCCGGCAGCCGATTTGGCGAGCCCGCGTGCTATCTCAGCCCGTGTCCGCTGATTCCCACTCAGCGTATCGGCGTACGGCGCGGACATGTTCGCCGAGCGGCTCAGATGTCGCGGCCGCCCGCGGAGAGCCGACGAGGCTTCGAGCTCCAGCAAGTGTGTTACTCCCGCCGGGACCCTGGTGCGGGCAATTGCGTATGCCGCGGCCCACACCACGGATGGATGAGTGTTCCGCAGATGCGGCACGACGTCCGTCAGCGGGACGGGACGTAGCTTGGCCGCGGCGAGAAGCAGTTGTATCGCGATGGCGTTATCGCTCGCGCTCCTGAGTCCGGCCGAAATCGCAGCCCGAGACGGCGCGCCAATCTCTCCGAGCGCCCATGCCGCTTCGCGCGCGACTTGCTGGTCCAAGCCGAGTGCGCCGCTCAGGTCGGTGACGGCTGCTGTATCGTGGAGCAGTCCCAATGCGTAGGCGGCGTTCGCCGCCACTTTCGAATCGCGATCCTTGAGCAGCGCGCGGAGCCGCCGAGCGCCGGCCATTCCCCGCTCCTCCCCGATCTGCCCGATCGCGAGCGTCGCCGCCTCTCTCAACGGACGCCACCTGCTGGCGAGAGCGCGCTCGACGAGCGGCATGTCGAGCCGGCGGGTGTCGGTCATGGCAAGGAGCCTCGCGTAGAGATTCACTTCTCTCGCGCCGATCCCGGCGGGAAGCGTTTGGGCGTGCACCTGCCCCGCAAGCAAAAGCGCGAGAACAGCGAGTAGGTTCGTGTTACGAAGCTGCATTCTGGAGGACCATCCGGAGAGTCTCGGGTAAGGATGTAAGACGCGAGTCACGGGTCAGCGAAGCGAGCTTGGTGGAAGCCGATACGAATCGCTCCCCCGTCTCGGCATTCGTGATCACGTAATCGAAGGTGATCGTACGCGATCTTACGTCGCCGATAGTGGTCGTAACGCGGATGAGGTTGTCGTAGCGCGCCGCGGCGTGAAATCGCAGCGTCGCCTCAACCACCGCCAGCGTGACGTTCTGCCGCTCCAGCTCGGCGTACGGCGTGCCGAGAGCGCGGATGAATTCCGTCCGTCCTATCTCGCACCAGATAAGGTAGTTCGAGTGATACACCACCTGCATCTGGTCGGTCTCGGCGTAGCGGACCCGGAACTCGACGGTATGAGCCGTCCCACGCTTCGTCTGGGATGTCATGGCGGAGGGAAAATCGAAAATGCCCCTCTGGAGGTGCTTTGTAAAGCCCGCCATCGCGCGCTATTTTGAGCGATGCTGCAAGGCCCCTGCTACATCGTTTCCGACGCGCATCTCGGCGTCGCCAGCGCGGAGATCGAGCGCTCGTTCGTGTCTTTCCTGCGCGGGCTCGCGGGGCGAGCCGCCTCGCTCGTGATCAACGGCGATCTGTTCGACTTCTGGTTCGAGTGGAAGACGGTGATTCCACGCCGGAGCTTTCGCGCTCTTGCCGCGCTCGCCGAGCTGAGGGATGCCGGCGTCGACATCCTCTGGGTCGCGGGCAACCACGATTGCTGGGGAGGAGAGATCCTCACCAAAGATGTCGGTGTCTCCTATATCGTCGGTCCGTGGGATGGGTCGATTGCGGGATGGAATACGCGCATCGAGCATGGCGACGGCCTTCGTGCGCGCGAAGACCGCGGTTACCGGATGATTCGTCCGATCATGCGCCACCCTCTGGCGATCAAGGCGTTCCGAATGCTGCACCCCGACTGGGCGAGCAGGCTCGCGCTGGGGAGCTCCACCGCGAGCAGGGTGCATCGCGCGCGGGATGAAGGACGCGGCCTGCGCGCCTACGCCGGCAAGGAGCTCGAGGACACTCCTGGTCTCGAGCTGCTCGTGTATGGACACTCGCATGTCGCGGCCCTCGAGCGCATGGGACACGGCGTGTTCGCCAACGCCGGCTCCTGGCTCGACGCGCCGACATTTCTCAGGCTCACCGAAAAAGCCGTCGAGCTCCGCGAATGGGATGGGTCAGCCGAGGGTAAGCGACTCCACTCGGTCGATCGCTGATCCGAGGAAACGCTGCCCGAGCTCGAGAAAGGTATCGGGCGCATCTGATGCGATGAAGCGATAGCGCGCGCCGTTCGGCGTCGCGTTCTCGATCCCGTTCGCTCGCAGGACCTCACCGGTCTCTCTCGCTGTCTCGTGCGCACTGTCGATCAGGCGAACATCCCGTCCGACGACGTTCCCGATGACTGTCTTGATCAGCGGATAGTGGGTGCAGCCGAGCACGAGGGTATCGACCTCAGCCGCGACGACGGGAGCGAGGTAGTTGCGCGCGATCGCGCGCGTCGGCTCGGTGTCCAGCCACCCCTCTTCGACGAGCGGGACGAAGAGCGCGCACGCCTGCTCAGTGACTTCGGCCTCGGGCAGGAGCTTCCGTATCTCCTTTTCGTAAGCGTGCGACCTTATCGTCCCCGCCGTGCCGATGACGCCCACACGGCGGGTTCTGGTGGCGGCCGCTGCGGCACGGGCGCCAGGCTCGATGACGCCAACGATGGGAAGATCGAATTCCTCGCGAAGCGCGGGAAGCGCGTGCGCGGTCGCGGTGTTGCAGGCCACCACGAGGGCCTTGATCCCCTCGCCCCGGAGAAATGAAGTGATCTCACGGCTGTAGCGCAGAACGGTGTCGGGACTTTTTGGCCCGTAGGGGACTCGCGCCGTGTCGCCGAAATAGATGATGCTCTCGTTCGGGAGCTGCTGCATCAGCTCACGGACGACGGTGAGGCCGCCCATGCCGGAGTCGAACACGCCGATCGGGGCCGAACTCGTCACCGGAGACGGAAGCTCGCGATGATGGTCGTCGAGCGGGGCGTCGCCGTCACGCTCACGTTCGTGCGGAAATCCCAGAGATTCGCCGCCACGTACGCGTCGGCACCGGCGATGAGATGATTGAACACGATCGCCGCGAGCCAATCCTCATAGTGCGTGCGCCTGGCCCTGATCCGGTCGGCCGTGAAGCGGCTCGCGATGTAGGTAGCTGGCTTCGGCTGTCCGGTGCCGGGGTCGATCACTGCCCGGCCGGTTATCGGATCGATCTCGTAGGTCGCGACAACGCTATCTCCCGCCAACGCCTTCGCCTCGGCCAGATTCTGCGCCGCTTTCCGCGCCATGCCTATGGCGCCGATCTCCACCACCGCGAACAGCATGGCGGCGCGGTCGCGACCGAACACCGTTTGCGCGTAGCCAGGAAGGACGAGCGATGTGAGGAACGCGCGGCGCGGACTCAACGGCGGACGAGGCGTGGTGTCGGGACGAGGCGTCGGCTGCTGGCGCGCGGCCGTCGGCGGAGCAACTCCGGCGCGCGCACTATCCTGCTGTTGAGCAGAGGCCGAATCGGGTGCGGTCGCCGCGGCGAGGAAAGCCAGCGTCAGAGAGATGGCGGGAGAGTGTGGGAATCGAACCCACCCGACCCTGCGGTGCAGGGTCACAATGATTTTGAAGATCACGGAAGCCACCAGGCCCCATCCACCCCCACATGTCTCACTGAACTTCGATCGCAACGTCTCCCCGTTCGATGACTTCGCCGATCACGACAGCGCCGCTGACACGCGAAAGATAGTTAGCGACCTCGCTTCGACTGATGCAAAGCAAGAGCCCGCCGGAAGTCTGAGGGTCGTTGAGGATGGCGCGGTCTTCCTCGCTTCCCCGTTCCCATCGAACGAGCTCTTTCAGGTATTCGCCGTTTCGCGTGGACCCATCGGTGACCGAGCCCGCGCGGACCGCTTCGCGAACTCCCGCGAAGATCGGAACGGCGTGGTGCAGTACCCGCAGCGTCACGTTGCTCGCGCGCGCTATGTGTGAAAGATGCCCGAGGAGTCCGAAGCCGGTGATATCGGTGGCGCACCGAGCGCCGACCGCGAGGGCAGCGCGGCTCGCCGCCCCGTTCAGCGTTTTCATCGCGTCGAGCATCTCGCGCTGCTCCTCGGCCGGGAGCTGGCCACGCTTCGTCGCCGTCGCGAGGATGCCATTCCCTATCGGCTTGGTGAGCAGGAGTTGATCGCCGGGCTTCGCGCCGGCGTTGGTGAGCAGGAAATCAGGGTGCGCGCGACCGGTAACAGCCAGGCCGTACTTCAGCTCAGTATCCACCACCGTATGTCCGCCGACGACGAGCGCTCCGCTCTCGTGCACCTTGTCCTGTCCACCGCGAAGAATCTCGGTCAGCACGTCGAGAGGCAGCTCGCCTGAGGGAAACGCGACGATGTTGAGCGCCGTCATCGGCTGGCCTCCCATCGCGTACACGTCGGACAGCGCGTTGGCCGCCGCGATCTGGCCGAAGTCGTAGGGATCGTCTACGATAGGCGCGAAGAAATCCACGGTCTGCACGAGGGCCAGATCGTCGGACACGCGAAAGACTCCGGCGTCGTCGAATGTCTCCCGGCCGACGAGCAGGCGTGGATCGGATTTCGAAGGAAGCGCGGCCAGCGCGCGGGACAGGTCACCCGGACCCATTTTTGACGCTCAACCGGCGCACCGCGCGAATGCGGTGAGGCGAAAGAGCTCCTCCCTAGTCTTTGATGTGCTCATCTCCGCCTCGCCGCTTCACTTGAGTTCATTAGGGAATTGCAGGAAAGAGGCGATTCTCGCGTCTGTAAACTGAACACTACACGCTGCATTGCTGTTCTCTTTTGTCGTTCTCAGTTTCCGGAAATCAAGGAAGATTTCTTATTTTGATCCGACCACCGCTATCGCGTCGATTTCGACCAGCGCGCCGCGCGGAAGCCCCGGAACCTGCAC
>CAYMKQ010000060.1:9617-13540 GCA_964391175.1 uncultured Gemmatimonadaceae bacterium
CCGCTATCGCGTCGATTTCGACCAGCGCGCCGCGCGGAAGCCCCGGAACCTGCACCGTCGAGCGCGCCGGACGCGAATCACCGAGCCATTTTCCGTAGATCTCATTCACCGTGGGGAAATGAGAGAGATCGTGCAGGTAGACGGTGGTCTTCACTACGTCGCCCCACGCCGCCCCGCCGGCGCGGAGCACCTCCTGGAGATTCTGCATGACTCGCTCGGTCTGCTCGACGATTCCCCCCGCCACGATCTTTCCCGCCACCGGGTCGAGAGCAATCTGGCCGGCCGTAAAGAGAAAGCCATTCGCTACGATTCCCTGTGAGTAGGGACCGATCGCGGCAGGCGCCTTATCGGTGCTGATCTGCTTCACTGTCATTCAGTCTCCGGTGGTGCGGCGTGAACCACAAATCTTACTCTCTAGCCGGCGTCCAGTGCCAGACCGAAGAGCCGCCGCGCGTTCGCGGCGGTAACGCTCCCGAGCTCGTCCGGATCAGCGCCTCGAGCCGCCGCGACCCTCGCCAGCGTATGCGTCACCCACGCGGGCTCGTTTCGCTTGCCCCGAAAGGGGACGGGGGCCAGGTAGGGGGAATCCGACTCCACCAGTAGCCTCTCGGAAGGTACGAGACGGAGCAGGTCTTCATCGTTCCACTTGCTGAAGGTGACGATGCCGCTGAACGACACGTACCATCCCGCGTCGATCGCGAACTGAGCGAGAGCGTGTGACCCGGTGTAGCAATGCAGCACGCCGATTACACCCGCGGTGCGTCCTTCACGAATGATTGCCCGCGTGTCGTCTTCAGCCTCGCGCGTATGCACCACCACCGGACAATGGACCTCCCCCGCCAGCGCCATTTGCGCCGAGAAGGCTGCGCGCTGTGCTTCGCGCGGCGAGTTGTCGTAATGGTAGTCGAGCCCGCATTCGCCGACGGCGACCGCACCCGCCCTGAGATGCTCGCGAAGCCGGGGAATGTCGCGCCGGGCATCGAAGCGCGCGGCGTCGTGCGGATGGATACCGGCGGTCGAGAAGACGAACCGGGGATTGTCGACGGCGCATTGCGCGGCGATCGCCGCCGCCTCGAGCGACTCGCCGATGCAGACGATCGCCCGCGCACCCGCATCCCGGGCGCGCGAGATTACCGCGTCGCGGTCGCCGGAGAACGCTGCGTCCGCGAGGTGGGCGTGGCTGTCGATGAAGATTGGCGTGCGCCCGTCTTGCGAGGCCATTTGCGCTCGATCCAGAGCAGCACCGGCGCCGCGATGTAGATGGAGCTGAACGTTCCGGTGAAGATTCCGAACGACATCACCCAGGCAAACGGTCTGATCACTTCGCCGGCGAAGATGAGCAGAGCGAGAGTCGAGGCGAGGGCGGTGGAGTGGGTCAGGATCGAGCGCGGGAGAGTCTCGTTGATCGATCGATTGAGCGTCTCGTAGAACGACTCCTTCCTTCCCTTCCGCAGGTTCTCGCGAACGCGATCGAAGATGATGACCGTGTCGTTGAGCGAGTATCCAAGCACGGTCAGCAGACCGGCTACCACGGTGAGGGAGATCTCCAGATTCATGAGCGCAAGGAACGCGATCGTGCCGATTATGTCGTGGCTGGTGGCGATCACCGCCGCCGCCCCGAACCGCCACTCGAACCTGATGGAGAGGTAGATGAGCGTGATGACGAATGAGACGAGGATGGCAATGATCGCCCCGCGGCGTAGCTCGCTTCCGACGCGCGGCCCGACGGCTTCCGTCCGGACGATCCTCAATTGATCGGCTCCGAACTGCTCCTTGAGCACCGCCTCGATCCTGTTCGCAATGGTCTCGGCTCCGCTCGCCTGAGTCTGGACATGGGCTGCGTCCTGGGCGCGCACCGTGTACTCGCGGTTGGACCCGAACTGCTGGATCTCGGCGCCGTGAACGCCGGCGTTCTCCAAGGTCGAGCGGATCCGCCCGGCATCCGCCGGGCTGGTAAACTCCACCTGCATCAGCGTTCCACCGGTGAACTCGATGCTGTAGTTGGGCGGCTTGATGAGGAGAGAGCCCAGTCCGATGAGAAGGAACGCAGCCGTGAGGCCCACCGCCCACTTCCACCAGCGGATGAAATCGTAGCTCGTGTCGTGAAGAATGCGCAGCATTAAATGCTCAGTGTGCGAGTGTCAGGCGTGCGATTGAGCCAGACGAGGAAGAACGTCCTGACGACGAAGATGGCGGTAATGAGGGAAGCCGCGATGCCGGCGAGGAGCGTCACCGCGAAGCCTCTCACGGGACCGGTTCCGTACTGATAGAGAACGGCCGCGGTGAGCGCCGTCGTGACTTCGGAGTCGACAATCGCGCTCATGGCCTGGCGGAAACCTTCGTCAACGGATGTCCTGATCGTTTTTCCGAGCGCGAGCTCCTCTCGAATGCGCTCGAAGATGAGGACATTCGCATCCACCGCGATACCGATGGAAAGGACGAATCCGGCCAGACCCGGCAGGGTGAGCACCGCGTTGAAGCCGGCCAATGCGGCCAGCGTGTACAGGATGTAGAGAACGAGGCTCGCGACCGCGAGCACGCCGGCGAAGCGGTAGTAGCCGATCATGATGAAGACGACGAGAGCGATGGCAATCAGGCCCGCGGTCATCCCCTTCTGAATCGAGTCCTGGCCGAGGCTCGCGCCGATCTGCACGATATCGGCGATCTTGAGCGGAACCGGCAGCGAGCCGGCGCGAAGCACGAGCGCCAGGTCCTGCGCTGCCTGGAGGTCCTTGCCTCCCATCGTGATCTGGCCGTTCGCTCCGATTGCGCTCTGGATCACTGGCGGGCGCCCCATCACCCTCTGGTCGAGGACAATCGCCATGTAATCCTTGATGTGACGCCCCGTCTCGATACGGAATTTTCTGGCGCCCTCGTTGTTCATCGTGAACTGCACGAGGTTTCCTTCCGTCGGGAGGTAGTTCGCCTTTGCGTCGGTGAGGAACTCGCCGGTTATGATCGGCTTGGCATCGAGGACATACAATGGTCTGTATACGGTATTGCCGAGCGAGACGGTGTCGCTGCTCCAGCGCAGGACCTTCCCGGGCGGCAACACCCCGGCCACCTCCGGCAACGTCAGATACTGCGTGACGACAGGAACGTCGGTCTGTGCCACGTAGTACTCGCCCGGCATTTGTCCCTGCTGAATCAGTCTGGAGAAAGCCCCCGGTCCACCGACAGTGGCGGCGGCCGCGGCGCTATCGATCTGTGCGCTGTCAGCTTTCCTCGTCGTATCGGTGGTGAAAAGCGATTGAAGCCCTGCCGCGGACGGAGTTGAGTCTCGCTGTCCCCGCCCGGTTGCCGATGCTGTCACAACCTTTCTTTCCTTGAGGATGGCGTCGAGCCGCGGAAGCGCTTTTTCCAAAGCCTGTGTCTCGTCGGTGATCTGGAATTCCAGGAAGGCCGATTTCTGCACGACGTCCTGTGCGCGGCGGGGATCGTCGATGCCGGGAAGCTCAACGATGATGCGGTCGTTCCCCGCCTTCTGGACCACTGGCTCGGCGACACCGAACTCGTCGATACGCGTCCGAACTACCTTGAGGGCACGGTCGATCGCATCGCTCTTGTTGGGAACCGCGCCCTTGGATTCGTCGATTTCGAGGGAGAGGTGCATGCCACCCTGAAGGTCGAGTCCCTTCTTGAGCGGGACGCGCTTGACGGTATCGTAAACGAACTCTCCGTTGCGCTTCACTCGCTCCACGACCGTGCGCGGAAACAGCGCCCAGATGGACGCTGCGACGAGGCCAACTATGATGAGAAGACGGTACTTCAGACTCATGCTGCGGTAAGGGAAAAGGTGCGCTTCCGGGCTAGCTTTTAAGGTTACCGGGATCGTCGAGGAGAGTCAACGCGTTTCTCGCGACGGTAGTGGGGTCAGTTTCAACCTAGAACGACACAGATGCGAGAGGACAGAGGCATGGCCG
>CAYMKQ010000061.1:0-12696 GCA_964391175.1 uncultured Gemmatimonadaceae bacterium
TCAGTCCTCGTACTTGCGCGGATGAGCCGGGTGGGGCTTTTCGACATCCTCAGTGTCGAACTCGTCATCGAGGTCTATGAGGTCGTCGTCCAGATCGTCGTCGAGATCGTCGTCTTCATCCTCGTCGTCCAGATCGTCATCGTCGAGGTCCTCATCGTCGCCGACCCTCTCGTCCTCGGCATCGTCGTCTTCTTCGTCGTCCAGGTCGTCCTCGAGATCCTCGTCCTCGGGATCTCCCTCCGGGACCTTCTTCGCCAGCCACGCTTCCGTCTCCCCCTCGTTCGGGAAGCCCCCCGTGGGCTCCAGCATGGCGCGCATTACCGTGATCTCCTGGTTGTTAGACCGAAGCGCGCTCGCGCTTCGCCTCTCGTGACAGCTTCTTCCGATCGTTCGCACTGAGGAAGCGTTTCCGCAGTCTTATGGCCCGCGGCGTAACCTCGATCAGCTCGTCTTCCTCGATATACTCGAGCGCCCCTTCCAGCGTCAACTCCCGCGGCGGCTCGAGCTGAATGTTCTCGTCGCTCGACTTCGAGCGCATGTTGGTGAGCTTCTTTTCCTTCGTTGGGTTGACATCCATGTCACCCGGCCTGGAGTTCTCGCCGACCAGCATGCCCTCGTAAACCGCGTCGCCTGGCGCCACGAATAGGGTAGCGCGCTCCGACAGATTCGCAAGCGCGAAAGCGACAATGACGCCGCCTTCCATGGAGACGAGCGTGCCCCTCATCCTCCCCGCGAGCGGGCCGGCCCACGGGCCGTACTCGAGAAACCGATGGTGCATGATGCCGGTGCCGCGAGTGTCGGTGAGAAACTCCGAGCGGTAGCCGAAGAGCCCGCGCGCTGGGATTCGATACAGCAGTCGAACCATTCCCTGGCCGGGATTCTTCATCTCCAGCATGCCCGCTCTGCGCGGCCCGAGCTTCTCGATCACGACGCCGAGGAACTCCTCGGGAACGTCGATGGCCAGCTCCTCGTACGGCTCGAGTCTCTCGCCAGTCGGTCCCTCGCGGGTGATCACGCGCGGCCTTGACACCTGAAACTCGTACCCTTCGCGACGCATCGTCTCCATGAGAATGGTGAGGTGCAGCTCGCCGCGCCCCGACACCGTCCACGTGTCGGTCGAGTCCGTATCCTCGACGCGCAGCGCTACGTTCCGCTCGAGCTCCCTGTACAGCCGCTCCCGGATCTGGCGTGAGGTGACGAATTTTCCCTCCCGTCCCGCGAACGGAGAGTTGTTGACGAGGAAGTCCACCGAGATCGTCGGCTCCTCGACCGATATTCCGGCCAGCCGCTCCGGGTGCTCGGTGTCCGTCACGGTGAGCCCGATCTCGACGCCCTCGAGTCCCGCCAGAGCGACGATCTCTCCCGCAGATGCGTCGGCCACCTCGAGGCGTTCCAGTCCCTCATAGGAGAAGAGCTTCGTCACGCGCGACTGCTCGGCCTTCTGCGATCCGTCGAGCGGGAGGAGAGCCACGGCATCCCCGACGTGAACGGTACCCCTCTCGATCCGGCCGATTCCCAGACGTCCGAGGTATGGTGAGTGATCGATCGTCGAAATCAGCATCTGAAAAGGGCTGTCGGCATCGCTTGGCGGCGCGGGCACGTGGCGGACGATCGATTCGAAGAGCGGCGAGAGATCGACCGCTGCGACATCCATGTCCATCGTCGCGACGCCCTCGCGAGCGGACGCGTACACCACGGTCGCGTCGAGCTGGGACTCGTTCGCCTCGAGCTCGATGAACAGGTCGAGCACCTCGTCGTGCACGCGCATGGGATCGGCGCCGGGACGATCTATCTTGTTGATTACTACTATAGGAGTCCGATGCAGCGCGAGCGCCTTTCTCAGCACGAAGCGCGTCTGCGGCATTGGCCCGTCGAACGCATCGACGACGAGGAGAACGCCGTCCACCATGCGCAGGATCCGCTCGACCTCACCGCCGAAATCCGCGTGGCCCGGCGTGTCGACGATGTTGATCTTCGTTCCCTGCCACCGTACGGAGGTGTTCTTGGCGAGAATGGTGATGCCGCGCTCGCGCTCCAGTGGATTCGAGTCCATGACGCGATCCATCACGACCTGATTCTCGCGGAACGCGCCCGCCTGCCGCAGCATCTTGTCAACGAGAGTCGTCTTGCCGTGATCGACGTGCGCGATGATGGCGATGTTGCGAATTTCCTGTTTTGCCATAGCCCTATAAGTTAGCTAGGCATGCAAGTGGCCCTCGCGCTCCAGCATCTCGTTCCGCTCCAGCTGGATGGTGACGTGCTCGATGCCGAAGAGGCGCATCGCGTCGTGAATGTGCTCGAGCACGTGCTGGTGCTGCGCGGGCTCGCGCACTATGCAGTGCGCGCTCATCGCGACCACAGCCGGCGTCACCGACCATACGTGCAGGTCGTGCACCGATTCGATGCCGGGAATCGCCTCGAGCTGCGCGCGGACGGCGGGGAGCGGAATGTGCGCCGGCGTGGATTCGAGGAGTATGTCCACTGACTCGCGCACGAGTCGCCACGCTCCGCGCATGATCAGCACCGTGGTCAGCACCGACGCGATCGGGTCGGCCGTCAGCCACCCCGTGTAGCGTATCGCGATCGCCGCGGCCACCGTGCCCACGCTGGCGAGAAGATCGCCCAGCACGTGCAGGTAGGCTCCGCGCGTATTGAGGTTCCGCTCGGAGCTCGCCAGGAGCACGCGCGCGGCGATGACGTTCACGATCAGTCCCGCGATGGCAACGGTCAGCATCAGGCCGCCCGCGACCGGCTCGGGAGAGCGCATCCGCGCCAATGCTTCCCAGAGTATCCACGCGGAGATGAGTAGCAGCGCGGCTCCGTTAACGAACGCGGCGAGTATCTCCCAGCGCAGGTACCCGTAGGTCTTTCTCGGAGTCTCGGGCTGTCTGCTGAACCAGGCCACGAACAGCGAAAGTGCGAGCGCGGCGACGTCGGTGAGCATGTGTCCGGCATCCGCCAGCAGCGCGATCGAATTGGAGAGGATTCCGCCCACGACCTCGACGACGAGGAACGCGGCGGTGAGCGCGAGCGCTATGCGGAGAGCGCGCACGGGTGCGTCGGTCGCGTGCGCGTGTCCGTGCGCGCTGTGACCGCTGCCGTGCTGGTGCCCGTGACCGGGATTGTGGTAACTTGTATCTGTGCTCGGTCGGCTGCTCGCCATACTCCTGCTCGTGCTCCTCAACGCGTTCTTCGTTGCCGCGGAGTTCGCCCTTGTTCGCTCCAGACGCACTCGCCTGGAAGCGATGACTCGGAGCGGAGACCGACTCGCCCCCTTCGCTCTTCGCGCCAAATCAAATATCTCGCGCATGCTCTCGGCGAGCCAGCTCGGCGTGACCCTCGCGAGTCTCGGGCTCGGCTGGATGGCGGGCGCGACGCTCGCGGATTTCTCCACCGGGCTGTTCGTGGGCCGTCCACTGGCAGTCGAGGTCTCGCTCGGCCTGACGATCGGCGGGACGATCGCTCTCGCCGTCGTCACCTACCTGCACGTCGTGTTCGGGGAGCTCACCCCCAGGGCCACGGCGCTCAATCACCCGGAAGTGCTCGCCCGCTGGCTCGCGCCCCCGCTTCTCCTCTTTGCCTGGATCACCACTCCGTTCACCTTTGTTCTCAACAAGTCGTCGCAGGTGGTACTGCGCGCGCTCGGCCAGAAGTCGACGGGAACCGAAGAAGCGGTGCGTTCGCCGGAAGAGATACGCCTGCTCGTCGAGCAGTCGCAGGAGAGCGGGCAGATGCAGGCGCACGACGCGGACCTGATCGACGCCGTGTTCGAGTTCTCGGAGAAGAGCGCGCGCGAAGTGATGACGCCGCGCACGGAGCTGGTCGCGCTGCCGGTCGAGGCGACGCTCTCCGAGGTTCTCGAGGTCGTCCGCGAGAGCGGGCTTTCCCGCTACCCCGTGTACGACGAGTCGATCGACAACATCATCGGCGTCGTGCTGGCGAAGGACCTTCTCAAGCTCCTCGCGCCGCGCGCGAACACGGATGCGTTCGACCTCCCCTCGATCATGCGCCCCGTGCACGTGATTCCCGGCTCGCGCGAAGTGGAAGAGGTGCTCGCCGACTTCAAGCGGCTCAAGGAGCACATGGCGATCGTGCTGGACGAGTACGGGGGCACCGCCGGCGTGGTCACGATGGAGGATCTGCTCGAGGAGATCGTCGGCGAGATTCTCGACGAGTACGACACACCCGAGGACGAAGAGGCGCCGCTGCATACTCGCGCCGGGGAGACGCTCGTCCCCGGGACCACGAACATCGGAGAGCTCAACGAGCATTTCAGTCTCACCGTTCCCGACGAGGACTTCAATACGGTCGGGGGCTACGTCTTCGGCGTGCTGGGTCGGCTTCCGATGGTGGGTGACCGCGTCGTAGCGGGCGGGGCGATCTTCACGGTGCGCGAGATGGACGGCCGGAGGATCGAGTCCCTGTCGGTGGATCTCCATACGATGGGCGATCGCCGCGCTGCCGAGCGCGAGCCACAAACGACGCACACAGAAGCGTAGCGGCGATCATGCTCGATGGGTCGGCGCGGTTCTGGCCGGCGATGTCGAAGGCGGTACCGTGATCCGGAGAGGTCCGAGGAAACGGAAGCCCGAGCGTCACGTTCACCGCGCTTCCGAACGATGCGACTTTGATGGCGGTCATTCCAACATCGTGATACGGCGCGATCACCGCATCGAACTCGCCCCGCATCGCGCGCACGAAAACCGTATCGGCGGGAAACGGTCCGGCGATTCCGGCGGTGCGCGCGGCGGGCGCCAGCAGCTCGTCGTCCTCGCTGCCGAACCGTCCGCCGTCCCCGGCGTGAGGGTTGAGGGCGCAGAGCGCGATCCGCGGCTCCGGGATCCCGAACCACTCCCGCAGACCATCGCGCGTGATGCGCGCCGCTTCAACTATCGACTCCGCGCTCAGCTTCTCCGTGACTCTGCGGAGGGGGAGATGAGTCGTGGCGAGCACGACACGCAGCTTGTCCGACGCCAGCATCATCGCCACGCGCGCGCCGGTGAGCTCGCCGAGCATTTCGGTGTGGCCGGGATACTTGTAGCCGCCGGCATAGAGCGCCGCCTTGTCGATCGGCCCGGTGACGATCCCCTCCACCACGCCCGCCGCGGCCAGCTCGACCGCGCGCTCGATCGCGAGGCCGCTCAGCTTTCCGGCGAAAGCGGCGCCGCCCTCCGGCAGCCAGTGTTCCACGGGCTCGCCAACGGGCACTCCGGCGCCTTCCGGACCGACCACCACAATGTCACAGCGCTCGCCGACCTGTGGGTCTGCGAGCGCTTTGGCGACGATCTCGGGACCAATTCCGCGGGGGTCGCCCACGGTCATGGCTAGGCGAACCCTCACGTGCTACAACCTGAGCGACACGTAGGTCTGCCTTCGCAACACGTCGAGCATCTGCCTGATCGCGCGCTCCTCGGCGAGCTGCGCGCGGATCTGATCGCGGATCTCGCTCGCCACGTATTCGCCGGCCGCCGTCTCCGTCACCACCTGGAGTACCGCGTACTTCGGCTGTCCACGCGGGTTCGCCAGCTGGAACGGGTTCGTGATGTCGCCCTCCCTGGATCCGGCCAGCGCGGCGGTGTACGACGCCGGCAGAGAGTCGCGGACGAAGGGCTGCAACACACCTTTCTCCTCGGTCGGATCGTGGTGCTTCGCGACGAGCGAATCGTAGGCTACTCCGCGGCGCCACCGTGCGGCGACGGAGTCCGCCTCCGTCTTCGCCGCCGCGATATCGGACGAGTCTATCGTCGGAGCGATCAGGATGTGACGGGCTTTCACTTCTGCGGACTGCACGCGGTCAACGCGAATGATGTGGTAGCCGAATGCCGTCTCGAACACGGGGCTGAGATCGCCGGGCCGAAGCGCGAACATCATCCCTTCGAACTCGGGAACGAGTCCGCTGCCGCGACGGTTCCAGCCGAGATCACCGCCGAGGGCCTTCGTGCCGGGATCCATGGATTCGCGCTTCGCTATCTGCTCGAAGTCACCGCCCTTTTTTAGCTCGATGAGGAGCGAATCGGCGCGAGCCTTCGCGCGCGCTTTCGCCGGCGCGGACGCGTGTGGCGCAACGACGATCTGTCTGAAGGTGACCGTCGCGGGCCGTTTCTGCAGATCGGCGCGGCTCCGCTCGAACGCGGCGGTGACCTCTTCCTCCGTCACGTTCACCGGCTTCGACTGCTTGCGCAGCTCGGAGAATGCCTTCTGCTGGAGATTCTGCTTGCGATACTGCTCCACCAGCGATTTGCGGTACTCCTCGGGAGATCCCATACCGGCATTCCGGAGCTCGCTACGATACTCCTCATCCGACTGGAACTGCCCGCGAACGTTCTTCACCTGGCGATCGACCGATGCTGTGATCTCGGTCTCGCTTGGCTCGAGCTTCAGCTCCTTCGCCTTCTGCACCAGGATCTCCTCATCGACGAGCTCGTTGAGGACGCTGCGGGCGAGGTTCGCCTGACCGATCGAGTCAGGTGGCAATTGCAGACCCTGAGCTCTCCGCTGATTGATCGCGGTCAGCACGTCGGTCCAGAGCACTGGCTGATCGCCTACGATCGCAACCACGCGGTCGATCGGGATGGCGGCGGAGGGGGGGGCGGGGCGGCTCGTCGCGGCCGGCGTCTGCGCCGCGAGCGCGGCCGGTGCCAGCGCCGCGAGCATGGCTATTCGATTCATCATCGGGAGTCCTACCCCGAAACGGCGGTGTCGTTCGGTCACTTGCTGCCGCCCTGAGGTGTGGAAGTCGCCGTGGGCGCCGGAGGTTGGTTGCCAAGAGGCACCGCGGTCGAGGGCTGGCCCGCTGTGCGCGCAGAATCCGCGGCGTTCCTGACCCTGGACGCCTCTTCGACAGCGCGATCGAAGCCGACTTCGTTGAAGGAGTACTTGTGCTTCTCGCGCAGAATGTTCGCGAGCGGAGTAGGAACCGGCACGAAGGGCGCCTGCTCCGACACCATTTTTGCGAAGTACTCGTCGATGCGAGTCTCGGCGAGCTTCTCTCTTTCCCTTTCGCTCTTCGCGGTCGCCTGGAGAGTCGCGGGCGCTACTCCCAGCTGAGTCCAGGCTGAAGTGACGGCGCCGACGAAGCTCTGGCGCAGCTGCGTCCGCTCCGCGCTATCCACCTGAATCTTCGCGCTGTCGGCCTGCTTCAGCACCAGCTCGTTCTTGACGAAGTTCCGAATGAGCGCCACGAGCTGCGAGTCGGGAGACTGCTTGATCTGATCGAGCACGCGAGCATTGGGCGGCAGCGTCTCGAGCCAGCCCACCAGCCGCGAGGTCGTGAACTTTCCGGCTGTCGACGTCGCCAGTACGGTGTTGTCGCGGCGGTACGCGTCGGGATCGTTTCCGAGCGCGCGAACAGTCGCGACGGCTTCCTTCTTCACTTCGATCTTCCCGGCCGCTTCGAGCCTGGCGAGATAGGTGCTTTCGGCCACGGCTATCGTCCGTCCCTTGGAGGCCTGTAACAGCTCGGTCTTCACCTGATCGTAGAGGGGCCGGCGAATGATGTGATAGCCGTACTGAGTCGTAACAACGGGCGAGATCTGGCCGGGCCTGAGGGCAATCAGCGCACGCTCGAACTCAGGCACCATTTGGCCCTTCGGGAAAAGTCCGAGCGATCCACCCCTGCGCGCCGACCCCTGGTCTTGACTGTTGGTGGTGGCCGTCGCTGCGAAATTCGATTCGTTCACGCTGGCGCGGAGTGCGTCAATCTTCCCCTTCATCTCCGCCTTTTGCGCGGCTGACATTCCCTGAGTGAGCAGGAGAATGTGATCGGCGGCGAGTATTTCGCCCGAAGCATATTTACTCTGCGCGGCGGCCGGGTCTTCCGTGCCCCACGTCTTCGAGACCTGCTGGTACCATTTCCTCGCCTTGAGATTGGCGATCGCGGGCCACATTGTCTCCTCGATCAGCTTGGCATCGTTGAGCGAGTCGTTCTCCGCGGCCGAGAGGCCGAGCAGCTGGTAGTCGACCCAGACGTTGGCAATGGATTTGGCGATGTCCTTCCGGATGGGCGATCGCGACTTCCCGAGCAGCTGACCGAGCTCCGTGACGGTGAGCTCGCCGCCGCCTGCGCGCGCCACGCGGTCGGTGTGGGCGCTGAGAGCGTCCTTGAGTCCCGAGCAGGCAGAGATTGAGATAGCCGCGACCGCGGCGAGTGCGAAAATGCGTTTCATATGTCCGTAGTGCGGGTTAAGGTCGTCAGGCGGGGCGCAGCGTTGTCAGGGCGCGGACAAGTCCATCGAGCATCTCAGCTCCTCCAAGGCGGGTGAGCTTGAGTGAGAGCGGATGCGCGCGTCGCACCTCCGCCTGAAACTGTACCTCGTGGAACGCCGCCGATATCCCTTTCATGCGTGGCACTGCATGCTCGCGAAAATTAATACGGGCCTCGTTCCCGCGCACCAGCACCGACTCGATGTCGGATGCGCCGCCCAGTACCCGAAGCAGAGCAGTCACGAAGAAAACGCGGGCTGGCTCCGGCAGCACGCCGAACCGATCCCGCACCTCCTCGCGAAGCGCCTCGATCTCGCTCAATTCCGTCAGGTTGGTGAGACGGCGGTAGATGTCGAGCTTCGCATCCGGCGAGGTAATGTACTCGTCGGGAATGTAGGAGGGCGTGTCGAGCGATATCTCGGCGGGCTGGAGCTTTGGCGCGTCGTCGCCCCGGAGCACGCGCCTCACCGTCTCGTCCAGCATGCGGAGATACATGTCGAATCCAACGGCATGCACGAAGCCCGACTGCTCGGGCCCAAGCAGGTTACCGGCGCCGCGCAGCTCGAGGTCCTTGAGCGCTATCTGATATCCCGCGCCGAGCTGCGTGTGGTGCTCGAGAATGGAAAGTCGGCGATTGGCTTCCTCGTCGATCGAGTCTGGCACGAGGAGGTAGCAGCTCGCCCTTCGGTGGGACCGGCCGACCCGCCCCCGCAGCTGATAGAGCTGGGCGAGACCGAAGGTGTCGGCGCGGTTGACGAACATGGTGTTTGCGTTCGGCACGTCGAGCCCCGATTCCACGATCATCGTCGACACGAGCACGTCGATGTCGCCGTTGACGAAGCTTCTCATCATCTGCTCAAGGGCGCGCTCACGCATCTGGCCGTGTCCGACCCCGATGCGCGCCCGCGGGACGACGCGACGAATGTGGTCAGCGATCCCCTCGATCGTCTCGATGCGGTTGTGGACGAAGAAAACCTGTCCGCCCCTGTCGAGCTCGCGCGAGATGCCTTCGTCGATCAGACCGTCGTCCCACGGCTCGACGTAGGTGAGCACCGGCGACCGGTCGCGCGGCGGGGTCTGCATCAACGTCATGTCGCGAAGACCGGCGAGCGACAGGTGGAGCGTGCGAGGTATCGGCGTCGCCGTCAAAGTGAGCACATCGGTGTCGAGTCGGAGCCTTTTCAGGCGTTCCTTGTGTTTGACACCGAAACGATGCTCCTCGTCGACGACTATCAGCCCCAGCTGTGAGAAGGCCACATCGGGGCTCAGGAGCCGGTGAGTGCCGATCACGACATCGACCTTGCCCGCCTTGAGCTCAGTGAGCACGGCGGACTGCTCCTTCGCGGTCTGGAAGCGGCTCATCGTCTTCACGTTGATGGGAAAGTCGGCCAGTCGCTCGCCGAAAGTTCGCGCATGTTGTTCCGCGAGAATCGTCGTCGGGACCAGGACCACCACCTGGCGGCCGGATTGGACCGCCTTGAACGCCGCCCGCACGGCGATCTCCGTTTTACCGTACCCGACATCGCCGACGAGCAGGCGATCCATGGGGCGCGGACGCTCCATGTCGCTCTTTACATCGGTAGTGGCGAGCCTCTGGTCCGGCGTGTCCTCGAAAAGAAACGACGACTCGAGCTGGCGCTGCCACACAGTGTCGGGAACGTGCGGAGGCCTCGTCGCGACCTTGCGGCGCGCGTAGAGGTCGAGGAGCTCGACGGTCATCTCCTGTATCGCGGCGCGGGTCTTGTCGCGCTGCGACGCCCAGCGTTTCCCACCGAGGGCGTGCAGGCGAGGCGGCGGAGTGTCAGCGGTGATGTCGGCGGCCGACCGGTATCGCTCGATCTGATCGATGCGATAGAGAGGAACGTTGAGGCGATCGCCTCCCTCATATTCGATGACCGCCACCTCCACGGTGGTCTCGCGCACGAACATCTTCTCCATGCCGCGGTAGATGCCGACGCCGTGCTCGAGGTGCACCACGTAGTCGCCCGGCTTGAGCGCGGTGAGGCTCTCGAGGGCGGTACCCGTGGCGTAGCGACGCGATCTCCGGAAGCGACGCTCGCGGCGGAAGATCTCGTGGTCGGTCAGAACGCGGAAACCGTGGAAATCCTCGCCTCGCGGAGGGATAACGAATCCGCCGTCGAGCACGCCGATCGCAAGCGTAGCCGGCGAAACGCGATCGTCGTTGAGCAGCTCGTCGAGACGCTCGGCCTGGCCGACGTTGTCGCAGAGTATCGTGGTCGGAATTCCGTCGGCGACGACCTGCTTGAGACGCTTGATGTCGCGCTGGATCTCTTCCGGCTCGCGGAACGGGAAAACGATATCCGCGTCCTCGCCGGAGAGATCGAGCGTGCCTAACGAGCTCATCGCCGCAAGCGTGGTCCCCGGAGCTTCAAACAGCTCGTCACGGTTGGGAGTATCCTCCCCCCTCCTCCGCGCCAGATCGATATGGTGCTGCGCCTCGGCCCAGGTTCGCTCGAGCTCCGGCTTCATGTGCGTCCCGCGCGGGACCACCATCAGGGTGTCGGGGGGGAAAAGCGCCCGGATCGACGACCGTTCCGGCTCTGCGTCGCCAACGGCGATCTGGCCGTCGACCGGAAGCACGAGCGCGACAGCAGCGTCGCGCGTCGAGCGTTGAGTGAGCAGATCGAAGTGCCTCAGCTCGGAGACGTCGTCGCCCCAGAACTCGAGACGCACCGGCTCCGCCATTCCGAAGCTGTAGACGTCGAAGATCCCGCCGCGGACGCTGAACTGGGCGACGTCCTCCACCATCGGCACGCGCTCGAAGCCTATCCTCTCGAGATGCGCGGCGAGTGCTTCCGGGCGGCGCGTGTCACCCTTTCGCAGCTCGAGTCTCGCCGACGCCAGCGCGAGAGGGAGCTGAGTCCGCTCGAGCAGCGCGCGGCTGGTCGTCACGACTATGCGGAGGTCGCTGCGTCCGATCCTTTCGAGCGTCTCGACTCGTTCCCCCGCGATCTCGGCGTGAGCTTCAGCTTCGCCGAAGCTCTCGCGCGGAGGATAGAAAGCGACGCGGTCTCCCTCTGTCAGAGACGTGAGATCGGCCAGCCATCGTTCCGCTCCCGCCACGTCATCGCTGACGACAACGAAGAAGCGACTTGGTGTGTGTTGCGCTAGAGCGGATATGGTAACGGCATCGCTGGAGCCGTGCAGTCCACCGAGAACCCGGCGGCCCCCCGGGCTGGGTAGATCGTCGACAAGTCGTCGCAGCTCGCTCAGCGATTCCGCCACGGCGAGCAGTTGTGGGAGCGGCATGGCGCAAGGTAAAGCCGGAGGGAACCTACAGGTAGTCGGCGGGTATGGGCGTTTACCGGCCGTCGGGGGATTGACTCTTGCCGATCTATGCGGCGAAGTTCGATACAACGATCTGGGGGTGGTTATGCGAGCGACGAGATTGATTTCGGCTTCAGGCTCTTCCGCGCTGTTGTTGCTTCTCATCGCATCAGCGGCCGCCGCCCAGGGAAAGAGGGAGAGAGCCCCTGTTGTTCGAATTACTTCCGAGTCCGGCGCCTACGTCTCGAATTACGTCGAGCCGTCCATCCGGGTCTCCGAGGACGCCTATGTCTTCGCGGTGGCGATCGACCTCGACAGGCAGATTCAGGTCCTGCACCCGGGCTTCCCCGGCATCTCGGTGAAGATCCGCGCCCGCCAGCAGCTTCGACTCCCCAATTTCTTCGCGGGCTTCTCGCAGCCGATGGGCATCGATGCTGGTGCGCGTAATGCGACTTACGGGCTGTCGCGCTACGGCGACTACGATCCAGGCACGAACGACACGCGCGGGACCGTGATTGCGATCGCATCGCGCGAGCCCCTCAATCTTGACCTCATCACCGTCGGTGGAGACTGGAACATCGCCGCGCTCCGGCAGCTCATCGAGAACCGCGATCCTTTTTCCGCGGCAGCGGCGCTCGCCCGTTATCTCGGCGCCAGGGGCGAGCCGATCGGACGCGATTTCATGCGCTTTGCGGGGCGACCGAGCTATTACGCGTCGGGACTATCATCGTGTGATGCCTACTATGGCGCCTACGGCTACTCGCCTTCTTACGCCGTCCTGCGATCGTTCGCTTTCGCGCGGGCCGCACAGCTGAGCGAGAACGGACAGGGTGTATCCTTCCTCGGATACGACGTGTGCGGCCAGCCGATCTTCGCGTTGCACAATACGGTCGCGCAACAGCGTCCTCCAGCCACCGGTGCCTTTCCAAAGGGGCGCAAGCCGGCGGGCGTGCCGCGCAATCCGACCCGACCCGACACACTGGGGAAAGGAGCGGCTATCGAGGAGGGTTTCAGGCGCGGGCACCCCGGAAGCCCCGACGCCGGCCGCATGGGTAATGTGACCATCACGGCGCCGACGGGACAGCGCGTGTACCCGCGCGAGGCCCTCGAGCGGTATCGAGCACGGCCCGCGATGCCATCGATGCCCGAGCGCACTCGCAATCCGGCCGAGGCCAAGCCGGCTCCGAGGGGAGAGACAGTTAGTCA
>CAYMKQ010000062.1:0-12653 GCA_964391175.1 uncultured Gemmatimonadaceae bacterium
CGCGTTGCTCCCGCCGGAATCGTGAGGAGCTGATTCCATACCTCACGCTGAAAATCGGTTCCCTGAAGATCGAGAGGCAGGGGGAGGGAGTCAGCGAGCCCCCGACCGGAAATCCTTCCGACTACCGCTTCCAGAAGTGATTGCAGCCCGGCATCATCGCGCCTCAGCTCCGACTTGGGGAACCGCGCGCGAAGCGACTCCTCGGTGCCGGAATCCGACTCGCGGAGGCTGACGGCACAGAGTCCCTTGTCGCTCGTGGCGATCAGGACCCTGCCCAGCGGGCTGTCGCCGATCGTGAACCTGATTTCCATTACCCGTCTCCCGATTTACGGGTTCATTCTTCAACTATTGCGCGGGGTGAGCGGGATCGATTCCATCCGCGCGCGATCGTTCTACCTCTTGCGAGCGCGATGTCCCGGGCCCCTCAGCGCTTTACCCGGTAGTGCGCCTGTGAGTCGCCCGGCGTCGATAACCGGCACTCCATTAACAATCACATAGCTCACGCCAGTCGAGGTCTGCGATGGCTCCTCGAACGTGGCGCGGTCGATGATCGTCGAGGGATCGAAGACCGTGATGTCGGCGTACATTCCGGGCTTGAGGAGTCCGCGATCGGCGAGCCCCACTCTCTGCGCAGCTAGAGAAGTCATCTTCCGGATCGCGAACTCGAGCCCGATGACTGAATCCTGGCGGACGTAGCGGCCAAGAATCCGGGGGAAAGTACCGAAGCCGCGCGGGTGGCCCCGCTCGCTCCACTTCCCTGTCGAGTCAGGGCTGCGCGCGCCCGCGTCCTGTCCGACCGAGACCCACGGCTGCTTCATCGCGTAGCGAAGCGCATCCTCGTTGAACGAGAAATAGATGGCGCTCGTCCGGCCACTGTCGGCGATGAGAAGGTCGAACGCGGCGTCATACGCATCCTGTCCACGCATCCTCGCGACCTCGGTGAGCCGCTTCCCCTGGTACTGCTTCAGGGAATCAGCGGCTACTTCGTTCACCATCGTCCGGTCCGCGGTGCGAATCCCGGCGGCGCTGTCCTGCCCGAGCTCCATCTTGAGCCTGGCGCGGACGGCGGTATCGCGCAGCCGCGCGACCAGCGAATCGCGTCCTCCCTCCTGGACCCAGGTGTTGAGCATCGCCGCCAGTCCCGTCCCGCTGGCGATATAAGGATACTGATCCGCGGTGACATCGATGCCCGCCGCCCGGGCCGAGTCGACGAGCGCGACGGCTTGCCGCATCTGCTCGAGAGATCTCGACTTGATGTGTCTGATCTCTGCCCACGTCCCCGCGCCGGCGGCAACTCGTATCGTCTCGCGGACGGCATCGAGCATCGCGGTCCCCTCGCTCCGCATGTGAGCCGCGTATCCGCCCTTGTAGGGTGTCGCGTATCTGGTGAGCGCGATGAGCTCCTCGGTCGAGAAGAAATTGCTGGGGAGATAGATCAGTCCCGTCCCGACTCCCATCGCGCCGTCACGCATCGCCGAATCGATGAGGGCTCCCATCCGCGCCATCTCCTCCGCCGTGGGCTGACGCCCCACGATCCCCATCACCGCTTCGCGCACCGAGCTGGTACCCACATACGTCCCGAGATTGATGGCGATGCCGGTCTTCTCGAGATGGTCGAAGTACTCGCCGAGCGAGCGCCACGGCTGGCGCGGGTCGGGTGGCTCACCGAGCATGGTGTTCGGCCAGGCGGAGTGGACCTCGCCCGTTATCTCGCTCGTGATGCCCTGTGTGATCTTCGACACCGCATGCGGACCGCGGAGAATGGAATACTCCGAGTGGCCGAGCATATCTATGAATCCCGGCGAAACGACCTGGTCGTTCACATCGATGACGCGACGAGCGCGCAAAGCCGGAATGGACGGCCCGACGTAGGCGATTCGGTCACGCACCGTCGCTACGCTGCCGCGGTACCACGGGTTTCCCGTGCCGTCGACGATGCGCGCGTTGGTGATGAGGATGTCGTACGTGGGGCGCGCACCAGAGGGCACGGATGCGCAACCGGCGGCGAGCATCAAAGCGAGAGCGTATGCGGTTCTGATAAGACGCATCATTCGGTATGTGAGTTGAGCTCGTCGGAATCCGCGATGCCCCGGGGGGGGCCTAGGAAATCTTCTGCGTCTTCTTCTTCAGGAAGTCCATCAGGATGAACTGGCCAAGCGTCATCGTGTTGGTGAAGTACGCCTTTCCCTTGCTGATCTCCGACACGCGCTTGACGAACTCCACCAGCGCGCGATCGCGGGCGAGCATGAAGGTATTGATGAGAATTCCCGAGCGCCGGCAGTTTGCGACCTCCTTCAGCGTCTGCGCGATCACCGTGCTGTCGAGGCCCATCGAGTTCTTGTAGATCTGCCCGTTCGGCATCGTCATCGCACTGGGCTTTCCATCGGTAATCATCACGATCTGCCGCATATCCTTCTTCTGCGCGAGCAGAAGGCGGCGCGCGAGCTTGAGCCCTTCGGCGGTGTTGGTGTGGTAGGGGCCGACCTGCGCCTGCGGCAGAGTGGAGAGCGGGATCTCCTCAGCCGAATCGTGGAACAGCACGACCTGGAGCGTATCGCCGGGAAACTGCGTGCGAATGAGGTGCGTGAGCGCCAACGCGACTTTCTTGGCGGGGGTGAACCGGTCCTCGCCGTACAGAATCATCGAGTGGGACGTGTCGAGCATCAGCACCGTCGCGCAGGATGAGCGGTACTCCGCCTGGCGCACCATGATGTCGCCGTAGTCGAGATCCATGGGGACCTCGAGCGATCCCGTGCGCGCGAGCGAATTCCTGAGCGTCTCGTTCACGTCGATGTTCAGTATGTCGCCGAACTCGTACTGCTTGCTCCAGCCATCGGCCTCGATGCCCGTGGCGAGATGCGGCGTGTCGTGCGAGCCGAAGCTCGATTTGCCGAGCGAGCTCAGTATGTGCCGCAGGCTCTTGTAGCCGAGGAAGTCGATCCCCTTGTCGGTGAGATTGAACTGAACGCTCTTCGACGCGCCGTGCGCGAGTCCGCCGCGGCCGGTGACCGGCTGATGACCGGCCGGCATCTGCGGCGGCGCCTCGAGGCTCAGATATCCCTCCGCCGCGAGCTTCTGAACGAGGCTGTCGAGCAGCTCGCTCAGCTTCTGCTGCGACTCCTTTGTCCCATCGCCGCGCAGCGCCTCGAGGAGCTCGGGCGTGAACTGTCCACTCTCGATCAGTGAGTCGAGTATGGCCTGACGGAGAGCCTCGAGCGAGCGGTCGGGCTCGGAGTCGAAGTCGTCGAAGTAGGGATTGAAGCTCTGATTCCCGCCGGCCGCGAAGCCGGACTGGAGCAGGAAGTCCGCGAGCTTGTCCAGCAGCGCCTGGAGATCCACCGCATCAGCCGCTTCGGGGCTGAACTTCGAGTAGGTGTGGAAGCGCATGCTTCAAACATACAACCCGGGCATCGGGCGTGTATTATCCCCGGGAATGCCTCCTCCGAGACGGTCGCTCAACCCATTCAGGGCGCTTCAGGTCCACCGGAATTTCAGGCTCTTCTGGATCGGACAGACCGTCTCCCTCATCGGGACCTGGATGCAGCAGGTCGGGCAGGGATGGCTCGCGCTCGAGCTCACCAACAGCGCGTTCCACGTCGGGCTCGTAGCCGCGGCTGGCACTTTCCCCGTCCTGCTGCTGTCTCTTTACGGCGGTGTCATCGCCGACCGCCACAACAAGCTGCGCATCGTCATGGTTTGCCAGGCCCTGCTTCTCCTCGAAGCAGCCGCGCTCTGGTGGTTCACCTGGACGGGGAGGATCAACGTCGAGTGGCTGCTCGCGCTGGCGACTACTGGCGGCGTGATCTCAGCATTCGAGATCCCCGCTCGCCAGGCGCTGACCGTCGATCTGGTCTCACGGGAGGACCTGGTGGATGCGATCGCTCTCAACTCCGGCGGGTTCAACCTCGCGCGAATCATCGGGCCGTCGATCGCGGCGATCGTCCTCGCGAAGCTCGGCCTCGCCTGGTGCTTCGGCATCAACGCCCTCAGCTACTTCGCGGTGCTGGGAAGCCTCGTGCGCGTCAAGCTTCCCGCCTGGACTCCCGTGCAGAGCCTCGTCTCGCCGTTCGAGCAGCTGAAGCAGGGGCTCGACTACATCCGGAGCACGCGGGCGGTGTCGGGTCTGATGGGGGTGATCGCCATCTACTCGATTTTCGGTTTCCAGTACCTGACGATGATGCCTGTCGTCGCGCGCGACCTCTTGCGCACTGGAGCGGGCGGATACGGACTACTCCTTACATTCGTCGGCGTCGGCGCGCTCACGGGCGCGCTCTCGCTTGCTGCTATGGGATCGCGCATCCGCAGAGGGCGACTATTCCGCGCTACCGCTTACACGTTCGCGGTGCTGACGATTCTGTTTTCGTTCGTCCGCTCCATTCCGCTCGCGGCGGTCGTTCTGCTCTTTCTCGGCCTCACCATGCTCATCAACGGAGCGCTCGCCAACGGGATACTTCAGTCGGTGGTGCCGAACGAGCTGAGGGGACGCGTGATGGCAACCTACGTGTTCGTCTACGTCGGGTTCACGCCATTCGGATCGTTCATCGCCGGCGCCGTCGCGCGAGTCGTCGGCGTCGAGTGGGCAATCTTCAGCGGTGGCGTGGTGATGCTCGCCTATTCTATGTGGGCGTTCTGGAGGTATCCCGAGATCCGGGCGGTGTGAGCTACGCCTTCGTCCATACTCTGATCGCGACGAGCACGAGGAATACCGCAAACGATTTCTGGAGCTGCGGCCCCGAGAGATTCTGCGCCAGCTTCGCCCCGAACCATGCTCCGACGAGGAGGCCGAGGGCAATCCACAGGGCAGCCGTCATGTTGAGGTTGCCGCGCCGGTAGTACTCCCACGCCCCCAATGCCCCGACCGGGAGCAGGAGTGCGCCCAGGGAAGTTCCGGTCGCCAGCTTCGGAGCGAATCCCGCCAATAGTATGAGGGCGGGTCCAATCACGATTCCGCCGCCGATTCCAAAAAGACCGGCGAGAACGCCGGCAGCCAGGCCGATGGCGATGAAGAGAATCACGGTTGTCAGCTCGTTGTTGGAGAGTTTGGAATGCCCTTTCTGATCGCTTCAAGCACCTTGTCCGCAAAGACATCTATCTCATCAACGGTCGTGTAGACGTTTGGGGTGATGCGAATCCCGCGGAATTCGGGATGAACGATGGGCGTGTTCACGATCCTGTGCTTTGCCATGAGCCACTCGCCAAGCTTCACGTTGTCGAGGCCCTCGACCTGAAAGAGCGCGATCGCTCCGGATTGCCGGTTGTCGAGTGGCGTGAGAACCGAGACGCGGGAGCTATCCGCCAGCAGTCGCTTCGCCCACCGGTCCCGCAGATAGCGAAGTCGCGCAATTTTTCTCTCACCCCCGATTCCGCGATGGAACGCCAGCGCCGCTGAGATCGCGTTGTGATTCGCGGCGGGATGGGTGCCGATCTCCTCGTACTTCCGGATGTCACTGTCCTGCGCCTTGGCCGCCGCCATGAGCGGCCAGAGACTTTTCTGCTTGTCCTTTCTCACATAGAGAAAGCCCGTGCCGATCGGAGCGAGCAGCCACTTGTGAAGGCTCGTTCCGTAATAGTCGCAGCCAAGCTCCTCGTGCTTGAACGGAAAGTGCGCGAATGCGTGCGCCCCGTCGACGAACACTTTGATCCCGCGGGGCCGCGCCAGCTCCATGATCTGCCGCACCGGCATGATCTGGCCGGTGAGATTGGTGATGTGAGTGACCTCGATGACCTTGGTTCGAGGCGTGAGCGCTGCTCTGAACTGCTCGACGATGTAGTCGTCCGAAGGCGGCGGAACCTTGAAGGAGACCTGCTTCAGCACGATACCGTCGCGCCGCACGCGCTGCTCCCAGGAGGTGATCATCCGGCCGTAGTTCTGGTTGGTGATCACTACCTCGTCGCCGCGCTTGAGGTCGAGTCCGAAGATCATGATCTCGTTCGCTTCCGAGGCGTTGCGGGTAATCGCCATCTCCTCGATATCGCATCCGAACTCGCTCGCCAGGTCGCGCCTGACGCTCTCGATGCGCGGCTCCAGCACCCGCCACATGTGCTCGACGGGAAGCTCATTCGTGAATCGCAGATCCCGGATCATCGCCTCGAGCACGTGACTCGGGGTGGGGCTGATACCGCCGTTGTTGAGGTTGATCATCGTCCGGTCGGCGTCGAAGGCGCGCTGGATCTGCGCCCAGTACGACTCGTCGTCGGCGAGAGCCTCGGGGGCGCGATCGCCGGCGATCGCATTCGCGTGGAAGAGCGACTTGATCGCGCGCTCGTGAAACACGGGCTGCGCCGCGAATCCCGCGGCGGCCATGCTGGAGAGGAAATCCCGCCTCGTGGTCATTTCGGACCTCCGGCTGCCGCCAAAGAAAGAGCGGTCGTCGTTCCCTCTGACGACCGCCCTATAATACGGCGCTCGAGACCGCGCAGCGAGACTGCCGGCTTCCTACTGATACTGGATGTAGACCGGTTTTGGATGCAGGTGGAGCAGTTCGCCCGGCGTGATCACCGGATCACCCTTCCTCGTGTCGTTCTTGTAGAAAATCTTGAAGCCCGTGAACTGCACAGGCTCGTCCGCCACATAGTCGCGATATGAGTCGTACTTGAGCCACGGCTGACCCCAGCCGTCCATGTGAATGACCACCTGCACGCGCGGATCGAGACGAATGTCCTTCGAGCGGGTGACCATGTTGCGCGTGAAGCGATGCACGACGAGTACCTTCGGCGGCAGGTTGTTCTGTTGGACGAGGTCCGAGAGGAGACCGATCGCGTAGTTGAGATCCGCCGCGCTCATGGCCCCGATCTTTGCTCCGGGCTTGTGACCGCCCTTCATGGAGAATTCCGGGTCGAGGCCCAGGTGGAAGTTCGGCCGCTTGAGGAACGGCACGAGGCGTGGAAGCTCTTCCTGCAGCGTGCTGAGCCCGATCTGCACATCGAGAAAGACCAGTGCGTTCTTTCTCGCCGCCCACGCCGCCACGGTCTCGACGAGACTGTCCGTCATGCGGAGGCGATACTTGCCATCCCTGCCCGGAGCTCCCTGCGCCACGACCGCGATGAGGTGGAGCGCGGACTGCACGGGCGTTGATGGGTCCGCGCGCTGCCACGCCGCCGTCTCCTTGTCCAGGCGCGCGAGCATCTGGTCAGGCGGCAGCTCTCCGAGAATCCCCATCCTCCTGGAGAGAGGATTCCCGTAATAGGCGACGATGCGACGAGCGGGGAGAATCGATCCGGGCAGCGGGGCCGCAGTCTTGACCGGCCAGAGCGTGCTCTTCATTCCCGCTTTTATCGCGCTCACGAGCGCAATGCTGTCCTTCTTCGTGCGGCCCGAGACCGAAGGAACGGTAATCGGGGGCTCTTTCGGCGCCGAGTCCGGGGCGATCCCACTCGCGGTGCTCGAAGCAGTGGGGGTGGGGATGGTGGTGGACCTAGGGGTCGTTGACGGCGTCGACGTCGCCGCCGCCTGGACATGCTGAGGAAGTGTGGCGGCGCTTGCTTCGGGAGTGCCGGTTGGGGGAATCCCTTCCACGCCTGGCGCCTGCATGGCGTCCTTGCTGGCGGCGCAGGCGGCGAGAGAAGTGATGAGACCCAGCGAGAAGAGCAGTGAGCGAGGCGTGTATCGACGGACGGAAGCGCGTTGCATTCGGAATGATTGAGTGGGGGAACCGCGGGGTGGATGTGCGATGGCGGCCAGGTACACGAATCAGGCCGGGAATCGCGGCAGCAACCTTGTACCCCGCTCAGCAAAAATAACCCACGGCTTCCATCCCGCTCCCGCCAAATTTGCCAAACCGCGGTACCTTCTTGCTTTCGGGATATGTTCGGGCTATTCTGGCAGAGCCATGTCCGACCGAAACGCCGCCATCCGCGCACTCATCGAGCATCGATTTCCCGATGCCACTCCGGTTACACACCGGACCGCGGAGCCGGTGGGTACGGGGATCGAGGTACTCGATGCAATCCTTCCTGGCCGTGGTCTTCCCCGGGGCCGACTCACAGTCTGGATGCCACAGGGAGGAGCGAGCGCCGTCCTGAGGGCCGCCTGTCATACGACTGTAGTCGCCGGCGAGAGAGCTGTATGGATCGATGGTCTTGGCACCGTCGCTGGCCCATTCTGGGAAGAGGGGCCGATCCTGGTGCGGCCCCGGAACAGGAAGCACGGACTTCGCGGGGCGGAGGAGCTTCTCCGCTCGGGAGGCTTTGCGCTGGTGGTGATCGCGGGCATAGAGCCGGAGGGAACCGAAACCGTCCGGCTCTCACGAGCCGCGCGCGAAGGCGGAGGCGCGCTCGTCACTCTCACCGCCCACGCATCGATGGCCAGCCTGAGAGTCACCTCGCAGCTCCTTCGCGAAACCTATCGCTGGCGCAAAACTCCCTTTGGCGATCCCGCGGAGGCGCAGGAGGTCATGATCCGCGTCCACGCCCGCTCGCTCGGCTGGAACCGGAGCGCGGATTTCCCGGTGCCGGTCGTGCCTTACGACCTCCGCATGTCGCTCGACACCGGCTTGGTCGACCGCCGCGGGGTTCGGTAACGACAACTAGAACTGAAAAGCTGCCAGCTGCCAGCTACCAGCTGTTAGCTGGCAGCCTCGGTTTAGCCGACCTTCCGCTTTTTCCTTGTGGGACTCGCCTGTGCCTGCTCGACCAGACGCGGCGCGCTCCACGATTTACCAAGCACCTTCTGGAAACAGCGCTTCGGCACGATCTCCACGCCTGCTTTCGAGAGAATCTCGTAGCGCGCGAGCTTTTCAGGATAGCGCGAGATCTTCGTCGGCTTGTAGGAGAGCGACAGAAAGAAGTTGTCGGTGAGACTCAGGGCGAAGATCTCGTCGATGTTCCTCGCCCGCGCGAGGCGCTCGACACCCAGAACTACCTGTGTACCCAGCCCGCGCCCGTGCTGGGACGCGGCCACGGCCACGGACGACACCTCCGCCAGCGAAGGCGAGTACTCGTCGAGTGCCGCGCACGCAAGGACGTGTCCGCTCGTGTCGGTCGCCACGACATAGTTGTCGACGGACGCCGCGACCTGCTGCGGCGTTCGCGGCAGCATCAGTCCCTGCGCGCTGTACCGCGCCACCAGGTCGGCAATCTGGTCGACGTCGCCGCGAACGGCGCGGCGCACCGTCGTGTCCGGCGCGCTGGAGTCAGCCCTCGAGAACCGGAGGGACGGCTTGGACGAGCGTGGGAAATTATGCACACTAAATGTATATATAAACATTCGTGCCCACGCAAGA
Organism: uncultured Gemmatimonadaceae bacterium; assembly: GCA_964391175.1. GTDB lineage: Bacteria > Gemmatimonadota > Gemmatimonadetes > Gemmatimonadales > Gemmatimonadaceae > UBA4720. The sequence continues at coordinate 9,222 of CAYMKQ010000062.1, forward strand.
CCGACGTGCGTCTCCCGGCGAGCCTTGACCGCGTCGGCACAAACTCTATGATGCGTCATCTCCCATCCAAGGCCTTTCGTCCCCATGCGCGCAAGCTGTCCACGCCTTCAACTGCTTCTCACCGCTCTCGCCATGCTGCCAATTCCGGCGCAGCAGGCGCGTGGTCAGACTCTCTCCGACTCGGCGATTCAGGCGATTGCGCAGGATCGCGTGAACACGAAGCGGTCCGTCGGACTCGTCGTCGCCACCCTCGACCGCGGAAGGACGAAGTTCTTCACAGCCGGCACATCGGGCGCGAACGACGTCGCGCTGGATGGCAACACGGTGTTCGAGATCGGCTCTATCACAAAGGTGTTCACCGCCGCGCTTCTCGCGGACATGGTGGCGCGCGGTGAAGTGCGACTCGGCGATCCGATCGCCAGGTATCTGCCAGCCTCGGTACGAGTGCCATCGCGCAATGGCAAGCAGATCACGCTCCTCGACCTCGCCACGCAATTCTCGGGACTTCCGCGACTCCCGGGCAACCTCAGTCCCAGGGATCAGACGAATCCGTACGCGGACTACACGGTTGAACAGCTCTACGCGTTTCTCTCGGGCTACCAGCTCACTCGTGACATCGGGACCAGATACGAATACTCGAATCTTGGAGTCGGGTTGCTCGGACATGTGCTCGCGGTGCGAGCGGGGAAGAGTTACGAGCGGCTCCTGATCGAACGGATCCTCGATCCTCTTGGCATGAAGGACACGCGAATTTTTCTTACCGCGGCGATGAAGAGCCGGCTGGCGCAGGGGCACGATGAAGCTGGGGCCAAGGCCGCGACCTGGGATCTCCCGACGCTCGCGGGGGCGGGAGCGCTTCGCTCGACCGCGAGCGACATGCTGAAATTCCTGGCGGCCAATCTCGACAGCCCGAGCACGCTGCTCGCGCGGGCGCTCGCGACTACGCGCATCGCCAGACGCGATGTCGCCGGCGCTCCACTGCAAATCGGACTCGGCTGGCACATCCTGAGCCCGTTCGGACGACCGATCGTCTGGCACAACGGCGGCACGGGAGGCTATCGAACCTTCATCGGCATGGATCACGGCAATCAGCGCGGCGTGGTGGTGCTCTCGAACCAGTCTCTCAGCCCTGACGACATCGGATTTCACATTCTGGAAAAGCGCGCCCCTCTGGCGCCCGCCCCGAAATCGCGGAAAGAGATCGTCCTCGATCCTTTACTTCTTGAGACGTATGTCGGCGTCTATCAGCTCTCGCCCACCTTCACCCTCAGCATCACTCGCGAGGGATCGACGCTCTTCGGCGAGGGGACGGGACAGGGAAAGGTGCAGCTGTTCGCGGAATCTCCGACCGAGTTTTTTCTCAAGGTCGTGGACGCACAGGTGACGTTCGAGAAGGACGCGAGCGGGAAAATCACGCGTCTCGTCCTGCACCAGGGAGGGCAGGACGTACCGGGAGTGAAAAAGTAGAGCGGCGCACCGGTGCCGCCGGGGCTCCCCGGCGGATGCTCGGTGCTAGTGCTTCGCGAAGACCTTCGTCTTTCCGCTCTTGTCGAAGCTGAGGACGTCGTAGCGGTCGGTGCGCGGACCTTCCATGCCGGGAGATCCCATCGGCATTCCGGGAACGGCGAGTCCGACGACCCGTGGCTTCTGCCTGAGCAGCCGCTTGATGTCAGGCGCGGGGACGTGGCCCTCGATCACGTAGCCGTTCACGACGGCGGTGTGACACGACTCGAGATCCTTCGGAACGCCCAGTCCGCGCTTGATCTCGCTCATCTCAGCGGTGTTCTTCTCGGTGACGCGGTAGCCGTGCTTGATCAGGTGCTCGACCCAGTTGTTGCAGCATCCGCAGTTCGGATCCTTGTAGACGGTGATCACCGGCTCTTTCGCGAACGCGTGCACGGACGATGGCGCTACCGCCCCGGTCGTCATCGCCAGCGCCAGGAATCCGATGCCCAGCCCAATTTTTCCTATCGAACGATTCATTCCCTGATTCCTCAAGCTCGTAAGCGACGCAACTGTGGCTCCGTACACTTGAATCTAATCGCGGGTCCCGAACGAGTGTCGGTCCGCCCGACCCCTCCGGCGCCATGCTTGCTTTCGGGATATGTTCGGGATAATATTGGTCCCTCCTCGTTCCCCGAATATGACCTTCATCTGCCTCTGGAGTCCCGCTGCTTTCACCCCCACCCCTACCTCCACCTCCACTCACGACGCGCGGGAGAGCGAGATCCTTCACAGCCTCACTCCCGCTCTGCTCGAGGTTGCTCCACGCGTCATGCTGGGTACGAACGGATCCGTCTGGGCCGATGCGCGCGGGATGAGCGCCGAGCCTCTGGCGAGAAGTCTTCTCGAGATTTTCCACGAGGCTGGAATGGAGCGGGTGAGAGCGGGACTTTCCGTCGTTCCCATCTGCGCCGAAGTCGCGGCGAGACATGGAGATGGCGCGCTGATCGGAATACCCGCGGGCGCGGAGCGCGAGTATCTCGTCCCACATCCGGTTGGTGTGCTGGAGCCATCGCTTGCGCTGGCATCACTGCTCGATGGAATCGGCATCGAGAGCTGTGGAGATCTAGCGCGGCTCGATCACGAGTCGGTCGAGGTTCGCTTCGGCGCCGAGGGCTCTCGTCTCTGGCGGCTGGCACGGGCCGACGATTCACGCCGCATCTTCACCAGCATACCACGCGCGCTCCCGCTTGCCTCGCTCGACTGGGTGGATTACACGCTCAAGGATCCCGAGAGGCTCGTCTTCATCATCAACTCGCTCGTCGGCAACATCTCGACGGAGCTCAGGTCCCGCGGGCAGTGCGCGCGCGAGATGACGATGATCTTCTCGCTCGCGAATCGCGAGAGCTTCGAGCACCTGGTGCGGCCGGCAAGATCGACGTCGAGCCACAAGGCGTGGATGCGACTGATACGCTCTCACCTGGAAAGAATCGTTCTCCCCGACGGAGTGGTCGGCATCACCATCCGTGTGGAGTCAGTCACGGGGGGAGTCGAGCGGCAGGGGGACATCTTCGACCGGGGGTTCGCCACATCGCGCGCGGCCGAGGAGACGATCGCGCAGCTGCTCGACGATCAGGGCGCGGTGGTGGTGACTCCGCGCAACAGCCAGCATCCGCTGATCGACCGCCGCACTGAATGGATCAGTCAGGAGCCAGCGCAGGCATCAGCGCGCATTCAGCTCCGCGAGCGCGCGGTGAAGGCGACGGCCGCTCCGCGCCTCACGCTGCAGCTTCTTCCCGAGCCGCGGCGGGTGTCGGTGAAGACCCTACGACGCCGCGATCACGAGCTGCCTGTCGAGTACCGCGACAAGCGGTGGGTGGAGATCATCTCCGCCGCTGGCCCCGACCGCGTGTCGGGAGGACGGTGGAGCGAGCCTTACGCGCGGGAGTATTTCCGCTGTGTCACCGACGACGGGACGATGGTGTGGCT
>CAYMKQ010000063.1:0-1251 GCA_964391175.1 uncultured Gemmatimonadaceae bacterium
GCGGTCGGCCGCTCGGCTCCCCAGGGAGCGACCAGCGGCAACAGGAGGATCGCCGGAAGAATCGCCGCTACGGTGAGAAGAAAGAAGGTCGGCCAGCCGAGCGAGTCGGCGAGCTTCCCGGCGGGCGCCACGAGCACATCGCGGCTGGCCGCGGCGAGACTGGACAATAGCGCGAACTGCGTCGCAGAAAAGCGCTTGTTGGTGACGCTCATCATGAACGCCAGCATTCCGGCGGTGACGAGACCGACGCAGAAATTCTCGATCACGATGGTGACGATCATGAACGTCCGGTCCTTTCCGATGAGAGAGAGGGCGTAGTAAGCCAGGTTGCTGATCGCCTGGAGCAGCGCGAAGATCCAGAGCGAGCGATTGATTCCAAGCCGGGCGACTATTCCCCCCGCGGCCACTACACCGACGATCGTCGCGAATATTCCCACTCCTCCCAGCACCACGCCGATCTCAGTCTGAGTGAATCCGGTCTTGAGGAGGAACGGCGTTGCCATGTTCCCCGCCAGTCCATCGGGATACTTGTAGAACACGATGAAGAGCAGGACGACCATGCCGGAAACCACGCCGGAGCGCTGGAAAAACTCCTTGAACGGAAGCACCACGGCCTCAGCCAGGGATTGGGGTGGCGCGTCGCTCAGCACCGGCTCTGGAGCAAAGAATGCGGCGGCGACGCCGATGAGCATCAACGCCGAGAGGAGCAGATAAACCATTGGCCAGGGGAGCCTGTCCGCCAACACCAGCGCCAGCGAGCCGGCGACGATGAGCGCAATCCTGTACCCCATGACGAAGGTGGCCGCTCCCGCGCCCATCTCTCGCTCGTGGAGAACATCAGCCCGGTACGCGTCGACGGCGATGTCCTGTGAAGCGCTGAAGAAGGCGAGCAGGAGCGCGTTGATCGCGAGCGCCTGGAGTCCGAGCCGCGGATTGTGGAACGACATGGCGGCGATGGTGAGCAACAGCAGGACCTGAGTGATGACGAGCCACCCGCGGCGCCGGCCGAGGAAGGGCGGCACGTACCGGTCGAGAATCGGAGCCCAGAGGAACTTGAGCGAGTACGGCAGTGCCACCAGACTGAACAGGCCGATGGTCGTGAGATCGACCTCGGCCTTCGTCATCCACGCCTGCAGGGTTCGACTGGTGAGGAAGAGCGGAAGCCCGGAGGAGAACCCGAGGACGAGAAGGAACGCCATCTTCGGCTGACCGAAGATGCGGAAGGGCGATGTCTTCGCGGTCTCGCTCATG
>CAYMKQ010000063.1:1351-12341 GCA_964391175.1 uncultured Gemmatimonadaceae bacterium
TCTCTCCTGGTGAAGGCCATCACCGTGCGCTCATTCCGCGTCTCGCTCACGCCGGCGTCAGCTTGCCGAGGATGCGGGGGCCGCGAGCACCGGTCGCCGCCGGGACGTTTGCCGGGCGTCTGGTCACGTGGAGGTAACCAAGCAATGCAAAGGCCACTGCCTCCTTTGCCTCGCCGTCGAAGTATATCTCGTCGAACTGGCGGAACTTGACCGGTGCAGCCGCCGCTGAAATGGCGGCGAAGAGAGTCGGATTTTTCGCGCCTCCCCCCGACACGAGAACCTCTCCCACCGGCTCGGCGATGAAGCGGCGATAGGCATCGGCGACGGTCTGGGCGGTGAGGTGAACGGCGGTCGCGATGATGTCCTCGTCACTGCCGCGATCTTGCCGGCAGCGCACGATCAGATCCTGCACATAGGCGCTGTCGAACAGCTCGCGGCCAGTGGATTTCGGCGGCGGCGCAGCAAAGTAGGGAGCTGATGAGAGCTCGCCGACCACCCGCATGTTGGGCCGTCCGGCCGCGGCCAGCTTGCCATCGACATCGAATGGGAGATCGGGCCGAAGCGCACGTGTCACACCATCGATCACCGCGACACCGGGTCCCGTATCGAACGCGCGCACGCCATCCAGCTCACCCTTCGGCGGGACGACCGTGACATTCCCGATTCCTCCCAGGTTCTGCAGGCCCCTCCAGTGTGAGTCGGAAGAAAAGAGCATCGCATCAGCGATCGGGACGAGCGGGGCTCCCTGACCGCCGGCGGCGACATCGCGGACACGCAGATCGCTGATCACATCGATCCCCGTTCGCTCCGCGATCACGGCCGCTTCGCCCCACTGCCACGTCGAGTGGGCGGGCTCGTGCCAGATGGTCTGCCCGTGAGATGCGATCGCCATGATGTCCTGGCGCGCGATTCCAGCCTCCGCCATTACCTCGATGGCGGCGTCGGCGAGCCAGCCTCCGAGGTCGAAATTCAGGCGGCAGTATTCGGCCGGCGTAGCTCCCGAGAGCGCGGCACCGAGTCGCGCGCGCTGCGCCGGCGTGTAGGAGCGCGATGTATAGGCGAGAAGGTTAACGTCGAGGCGTCCTGCAGCAGTATCGCTGGGGGCACTGAAGCGGGCGACCGCCGCGCTGATACCATCGAGCGACGTGCCCGACATCAAGCCGACGACGACGCCGGACGACACCCTAACTGCCCGTGACGGGCGGTGGGGCGTCCCTGGTCAGGCGCCGAATCACGCCTCCGTGCTCCGTCAGCAGGCGCTCCGCTTCCTCGCGCGATACTCCCTTCTTGTGCATGACGATCGCGAGCTTGACGCTCTTTCCGGCCGCCTCGAGAAGACGCATGGCTTCCTCGCGGGAGACACCGCAGACTTCCATCACGATGCGGCGGCTGCGGTCCACGAGCTTGTTGTTTGTCGCGCGTAGGTCGACCATCAGATTTCCGTACGTCTTCCCGAGTCTGATCATTGCGCCCGTGGTGATCGTGTTGAGAACGAGCTTCGTGGCGGTGCCGGCTTTCATCCGCGTGGAGCCCGTCACGACCTCCGGTCCCACGATCGGCAGCATGGTCACGTCGATTTTCGCCACCAGGTCGGCGGGAGGCGGAGAGCACGCCACGATCCCGGTGCGTGCGCCGAGCGACCCTGCGCGCTCGAGCGCGGCACGCACGTACGGCGTGGTTCCGGAGGCGGCGATACCGATCACGAAATCGCGCTCGCTGACTCCGTGCTCGTCGATGACGCGCGCGCCGTTCTCCACGACGTCTTCCGCGCCTTCCTGAGAGCGTGTCAGCGCGGGAAGGCCGCCCGCGATGATGCCCTGCACCATTTCCGGGTCCGTGCCGAACGTCGGTGGACACTCACTTGCATCCAGAACGCCGAGGCGGCCGGACGTTCCCGCGCCAACATAGAACAGACGGCCGCCGGCGCGGAACGTCGCCTCGGCGAGCTCGATCGCCCGGGCTATCTGTTCACGCTGCGTCGCGACCGCATCGGGAACTCGCCGGTCTTCTGCGTTTATCAAGTCTACGATCTCGAGCGGGGACGCGAGATCGATCGAGGCGGTACGCGGGTTGCGGCGCTCCGTTTCGCGAGGATCCAACATCAAGGCGCTGCCGAGCGGTGAGCCACGGCCCTAACTTACCCGACGCCTCGCGCGAATCGCAAGACAACCTGGAGCCACATGATGAGACGTTTCTTCCTTGCTTTTGTTCTGGTGATGCTGTGCTCGGGATCGCTTTACGCTCAGCGCCGCATGCCCGGCATGCGAACGGGAGAGCCGGGCGCCTGGATCGCTGGCGGCGTCGGCCTGTTCACCGGAAATGGGGTGAACGACGGGGGGACGAGCAGCTCGTGGGATTTCGGCAACTCCACCAACTTTCAGTACAAGGCATCGCTGGAGAGAGCGATCCAGAACCAGTCATCGTTCGGCATCGCGGGAAGCTACGTTCGCGTGCCGTTTACCTATTCCTCCAGCACCGTGCTTCCTCCGGGAGGCGGCGCTGGCTGCAGCCAGTGTGATGCGCATCTCGACATGATTACGCTGACCGCAACGTTCCATGCCGGCGGCGGGCTTGGCTTCCATCAGGTGATCGAAGCGCACGGCGGCGCCGTCGCTTACAGAAGCCTAAAACGCGATTCTGACGGCGCGGTGCTCGCGCCGAGCGGCGGAAACATCGATCCCATCTTTTCCTTCGGATACGGCTTCGGCTACGGCTTGAGCGAGACGACGCAGATCAATCTCGTCCAGGACTACGGCATCGCGCTGCACGAGAAGAGGGGCCTCTCGAACAACGTCAGCAACACGAACACTGTGCGCACTCTCAGGCTCGCCGCGCGGTTGGGATTCGGCTCGCGCTCGCCGCGCCGCTAGTCTGCCGGATGGATGCGGTCGCGGATAGAATTGAGCCTCGCACTCCTCCGGAGCAGTAACCTGAAAGCGTATCTTCTACTCGCGGCTGTCCTCGCCGGCTGCACCCGACTCGATGCGTCGAAGCCGCTCGACGCATCGACTCAGGATCCCGCCATCCCGGCGCGCGTTCCCGCCGCTTTCGCGCCGGGATGGCGTTTCCCTGCCGGACAGCGTGCGACGTTCGCGCCTCACGCGATGGTCGCGAGCAATGAGATCCTGGCCAGCCGGGCCGGGGCGGAGATCCTGCGACAGGGAGGGAACGCGGTCGACGCCGCGGTCGCTGTAGGATTTGCCCTCGCGGTAACGCTGCCTGAAGCGGGAAACATCGGCGGCGGAGGGTACATGCTCATCCGACTCGCGGACGGCAGGACGGCTGCGCTCGATTACCGCGAAGCGGCGCCACTCGCCGCGACGAGGGACATGTATCTCGACCGCGACGGAAAGCTCACGCGCGGCAGTATCGAAGGACCCCTCGCCTCCGGCGTACCCGGAGCGGTGGCGGGAATGACGGAGGCGCTTCGCCGGTACGGTACACTCCCCCTTGCAACGGTGATGGCACCGGCGATCCGCCTGGCGGCCGCGGGCTACACGGTCGATACGGCATTCTCCAAATCGGTAACCGGCGAAAGGTCACTGCTGGAACGCTTCGGGGGTGATTCTCTCTTCGTCCCCAACGGGAGCCCGGCCGGAGTGGGAACACACTTCGCCCAGCCGGACCTCGCTCGGACATTGAAGCTCATCGCGCGAGAGGGACCCTCCGCCTTCTACCGGGGAAGGATAGCCGAACAGATTGTCGCCGAGATGCGCCGCGGTGGGGGAATCATCACCAGGGAAGACCTGGCGCGTTACAAGCCGGTGTGGAGGACTCCCATCAGCAGCAGCTACAAGGGTTACACGCTGCTGACAATGCCTCCGTCTTCCTCGGGCGGAGTCACCATCACGCAGTCTCTCAACATCCTGGAAGCCTACGGGTCGGACTCGCCGTTCGGGACCGCGGACCGACTTCATGCTCTCGCCGCTGCCTATCAGCGCGCCTTCCTGGACAGGAACTCCAAGCTGGGAGATCCGGCGTTCGTCAGCGTTCCGCTCGAGACCCTGACCAGCAAGACCTACGCGGAGCGCCTCGCCCGCACTATTCAGCGTGATCGAGCGACTCCGACCAGCGCCCTCTCTCCGGGCCTCCGGGAAGGAACGGAAACCACTCACTACTCGGTGGTGGACCAGTTTGGCAACGCCGTGGCGACCACTACGACCCTGAACAGCCTCTTCGGCTCCGGAGTTTTCGTAAGAGGCGCTGGATTCTTCCTCAACAACGAAATGGACGACTTCAGCGCTTCACCGGGAAAGCCGAACCAGTTCGGGCTTGTGCAGGGAGAAGCGAACGCAATCCAACCCGGAAAACGCATGCTGAGCGCGATGTCTCCTACGATAGTGCTCGATCCGGCGGGTAAGCTCCTGCTGGTCACGGGCGCGCGCGGCGGGCCGAGAATCATCACGAACACGTCCCAGGTAATTCTCAACGTAGTCGATCACCGCATGTCGCTCGCTGACGCCATGAGCGCGCCGAGAGTTCACTACCAGTCGCTTCCGGACTCGGTACGGCTTGAACGCGGCGGCTTTACCGAGAGTGCGGTCAGCAGATTGGGGCAGATGGGATACAACGTGTATTTCACCGCGGGTAGCGGGGCATCGGTGAGCTCCATCATGCGTGTGAAGGGCGGGTACGAAGGGATGGACGACCCTCGCTCCTCGGGCGGAGCGGTTGGCCACTGAGGTTGATGCGGGGTGAGGAGCGTGTCGCATCGGAAGTAGAAGAACGCGTTGTGCGTTTTGCGTTTTTCCGTTTTCCGTTCGTGAGTTACGACAACACACGGTACTCAGGCGTAGACTGAACGCGCCAAACGCGCAACGGAAAAACGGGAAACGCATAACGCAGACTTCAGCGCGCCCGTGATCAGTGATCCGCACGTAAGACAAAGTCCGGCACGAAAGCTCATGCCGGACTTTGTCTTGCGCCGAAAACTACCGGTGCTAACTCAGATCTGGACCTGTGTCGGCGAGTTGAGAGTGGCGGTGATGCGGCCGCCCGAATTGACGCAGCCCTCATAGTTGGCAGTCGCCGCAGCCGTTGCGGCTCCCGCGGCTCCACCGGCTGCGGCGCCAATCACCGTCGCCTTGGTGCTCTTGCCTAGTATCTGTCCGGCAATCGCGCCGATGGCGGCGCCGCCGACGACTTTCTGAATGTCCTTGTTCTTCGGCTGGTTCCTGACCTTGTTCACCTGGGCGTAGCTCGTCGTCGCGCTCACCGGATACGTCTTCCCGCCGAAGTTTACCGACACGACGCGGAAGCCCATCACGACGTTGTCATTTACGTTCTCGCTGCGCTTGAGCTCGGTGACTTCGACCGTCGCTGTCGCACCGGCCGGAATCACGGCGCCATTAGAGCCGGAGATCGATTCCGACACTCTGGCGGTGAAGCGCTCACCGACCCTACTGGTGTTGGTGCAGATCTTCTCACCTGAAGCCAGGTTGAGCGTCGAGCCTGCCGCGATTGTGCCGACTTTCGCCGCCGACCCGGCGCTCGTCCGCGTGACGATGTTGCCGCTCGCTGTCGTCGCGCTTGAAGGTGTGCGCGTCGCTGGTGTGCGCGTCGCTGGTGTCCGCGCCGTCGTGCGCGGCGCGGGAGTGGTAGCTGTTCCGGCCGGCATGTCGGTCAGTGTCGGCTGCGCCGCGGTATCGCGGTTCGCGAGCTGTATGTCGCGATTGAGCGACGTGTCCTGCGCCAGTGTGTCATCCTTCGAATCCGCGCACGCACCGGCAACGAGCGCGAGCGAGAGCACGAGCGATGCACTCAGCCTGGGAATATATTGGACCATGAACCCTCCTTTATCGTATGGCGATCGCCTGGGTCTGCCCAAGCTCATGAGTAACTATGGGTGGCAATCCACATGCCAAATATGAAGAATCTTAGGTTTGCCGCGCCATACTACAAACCGTACTGGGTCCAGTTCACGATCGGGCTCGTAATCGTGCTCGGCTCGTCGGGCATCACGAGCGTCATACCGTGGCTCCTCAGACGCGCGATCGATGCGATCGGCAGCGGCGCACCGATGCGCGCCGTCTGGCAGCTGAGCGGACTCATCGTCTTCGCTGCGATCGGCGGCGGAGCGCTACGGTACTGGATGCGTGAGCTGATGAACGGTGTCAGCCGGTGGATAGAGTACGACCTGCGCAACGACCTCTTCATGCATCTGGAGACGCTCGACCCGGCTTATTTTGCACACACGCGCACCGGCGACATCATGGCCCGCCTCACGAACGACCTTGGCGCCGTCCGCATGGCGGTCGGCCCGGCGGTGATGTACCTCGCGAACACGATCGCGGGCGGGCTGTTCGCGCTCTACTTCATGCTGCGCATCGATGTCCAGCTCACGCTCCTCGCGCTGCTCCCGATGCTGCTGCTCCCGGTGCTCACGATCCGCATGGGAAAGGCGATCCACGACCGGTTCGAGGCGGTGCAGGAGCACTTTTCCACTCTCACCACGCGCGCTCAGGAGAATCTGAGCGGCGCGCGCATCGTTCGGGCGTACAGACAGGAAGCGGCGGAGATCTCGAGATTCGGCGCGATCAACGAAGAGTACCTCGCGCGAAACATGTCGCTCGTTCGGCTCTGGGGGACGCTCAATCCTCTCTTCGGACTGTTCGGCGGCCTGGGCGCGGTCGTCGTTCTCGGGTTCGGCGGTGCGCTCACGATGAGGGGCACGATCTCGGTCGGATCGTTCGTCGCATTCGGGCTCTACCTCACGATGCTCACGTGGCCCCTCATCGCGCTCGGCTGGGTGGTGAACCTCTTTCAGCGCGGCGACGCATCCATGGGCCGTCTGGTCGAGATCCTGGAGGTGCGGCCGAGGATTGGCTCTGAAGCTCCAGTGAGGCAGCTCCCGCCGACGAGCGCGGGACGAACGATAGAATTCCGCGGCGTCGGGTTCCACTATCCCTCCGATGCGCCTGGCGAGCCACGCTGGGTGCTCCGGAACGTGAGCTTCGGCGTCCCCGCCGGCGCGACGCTCGGCGTCGTCGGAGCGACGGGTAGCGGGAAGAGCGCCCTCATCGATCTGATTCCCAGGATGTACGACCCGCAGGAGGGCGAGATCCTCGTCGACGGAGTTCCCACCCGACACGTTTCGCCGGCGGAGCTTCGCAAAGAGATCGGATTCGTGCCGCAGGAAAGTCTTCTCTTCAGCGATACGATCGACTCCAACCTGGCCTACGGGACGCGTGAGCCGGACGCCGCTGTGTGGGCAGCCGGAGTAGCCCAGCTCGACCGGACGATCGAGGAGTTCCCGGGCCGCTACGATACGATCCTCGGCGAGCGCGGGATCAACCTCTCCGGGGGGCAGAAACAGCGCGCCGCGCTCGCTCGAGCGCTGGCGAGAAAGCCGAGCATCGTGCTTCTGGATGACGCGCTGTCGGCGGTGGATACGCATACTGAAGCGGAGATCCTGCGCGCGCTGCGAGAAGCACTGGCGGGGCGAACCGCGCTCATCGCATCGCACCGGATCAGCGCCATCCGGGATGCCTCCTGGATCATCGTGCTCGAGAAAGGCACCGTGGTCGAACAAGGGAAGCACGCCGAGCTGATGGCGCTGCAGGGACGCTACTGGTCGCTGCTCAGACGGCAGCAGCTGCTCGACGCGGTCGCGTCCGATACGTTGGCAAGCGACGTAGCCGCGACTACAATATGACGATGTCCGACCGCGTGGATGCTGCCGCTCTCGACAAGCGGCTCACGGCCCTCGAAGCGCAGGGGGAGGAGGCCCGCCGAACGATCGACGAGCTGAGGGGGCGCGACGCCCTTAAGACACAGTTCCTCTCGAACATCTCGCACGATCTCAGGACGCCGCTCGCGGCAATAATCACTCACGCGGAGATACTGCGCGAGGGCATGCTGGGTGTGCTCAACGCGCGCCAGCGCGACAGCGTCTCCGCGATCGTGAACGGCGGTCAGCAGCTCATCGACATGATCGACGAGATACTCACCTACGTCCGCAGCGCGAGCGACAAGGTCAGTCTCGTTCGCACCGACTTTTCCATGGCGGAGGTCGTTGATCAGGTGCGCCTTCTCAACGAGGCGCTCGCAGCCAAGAAGAGACTGACCATCGAGCGCCTCAATGGCGACGACATGCCCCACGTCAACGCCGACCGCGACAAGCTCAAGCACGTGCTCGGAAACCTGATCGGGAACGCGATCAAGTTCACGCCCGACGGTGGACGCATCTGGATAAGCTTGTCCAGACGCGGAGCCGAGGCGGACGAGCTGCTGGTCGAGGTCGGCGATACGGGACAGGGAATTGCCCGCGACCACCACGAGCTCGTCTTCCGGGAGTTCGCGCAAGTCGACTCGTCTCCCTCGAGGCCACACCATGGCACCGGGCTCGGCCTCGCCATCGCTCGCAGGCTCGTCGAGCTCCACTCAGGCACCATCTGGGTCGAGAGCGAGCTCGGCAAGGGAAGCCGATTCTTCTTCACGATCCCGCTCAACCCACCTCGCGATTAGTGCCGGCCCGAATACTGATCGTGGACGACAGCCCGCTCGTGACCGACGCGTTCCAGATAATCTTCGAGGATGCCGGTTACACCGTCGACGCCGCGCACACTGTGGCCGATGCAATCGAGCTGGGAACGACTGGCACCGTCGATCTGATGCTGCTCGACCTGACGCTGCCCGATGGAAGCGGGCTCGAAGTGCTCGAGGCGCTGCGTAAGCGTGGCTCCCTTCCGCGCGCGACATTGGCCATGACGGGCCACAACGATCCCGAGTGGCGCCGAAGCTGTCTCGAGGCAGGCTGCGCAGATGTGCTGCTCAAGCCTGTCCCCATCCGCGACCTCCTACGTCAGATCGAGCAGCACCTGGCCTGAAGGAGCGCCGCGCGCGACCGCGCGCAGGGCCGCTTCTCCGGTGGTACTATCGCACGAAGTACCGCCCGTTTGCGCGCGAAAAACGCCCGCGGCCGCCGCAGCGCGGGCTCATCATGCTCCAGATCGATGCGCTTGCTTACTCGGATCTCAGACGGGCGCTGGAGCTTGGACTGTGCCCGACCATCAGCCGGCTTCTGCGCGAAGGATTCGACCTCCGTCGCTGGTTCTGTGGACTCCCCTCCGCTACGCCCTATTGTCAGGCGGGGATGTTTCACGGGGAGAATGACGGCATCCCCGCGTTCCGCTTCTATGACAGGGCGGCTCGCAAGGTCATCACCTGCAACGCTCCCCACGGCGTGCAGTACATCCGTGACCGCATTCATTCCCCCGGCGCGCTGGCTGGCGGATCCAGCTACGTAAATCTTCTTGACGGGGACGCGCAGACGGTCGCCTTCACCGTCGCCACGCGCGAGAAGATGTCGGTTTACCGCCGACTCGGCGGAACGCGGATGGCTCTGCTCATGGTGCTTCATCCCGTTCGCATGACGCGCATGATGTTTCAGAGTGCGCTCGAGTGGCTGCTGGAGGAATGGGAGCGGACCCGCGGAGAGCTCGCGGGACGAGTCACCCACTCGGAGGGCATATTCCCGTTCATTCGTATCCTGAGCAACGTCGTCGTTCGCGAGCTTCAGACGATGGCAATTCTGCTCGACGTCTATCTTGGCGTGCCCGTCATCTACAGCACGTTCATGCAGTACGACGAGCTCGCGCACCACTTCGGACCCTCCAGCAAACAGGCACTTGCCGATCTGCGCCGGACCGACGCGCGCATCGCCGAGATCTGGCGCATGGCGCAGCTGGCTGGGGGCAGGGGATACGATCTGGTGATCCTCTCGGATCACGGAATGACGCCGGCGCTGAGCTATCGGGTGCAGTACCGGGAATCACTTGGCGCGACGGTGCAGAGACTCCTCGACGAAATGCCGGCGACGGGCGCGCCTGCTCCCCGCTCGCTCGCAAGCTACGCCGAGAATACCGAGTACTCGGACATCGGGCCCGGGGTGGTGGAGGCGGTCGCTCAGCTCACTCCCGCTTCGTTCGGTGCGCGCAAGAGCATCCGGAGGTTCCGCGACTGGCTGAGAAGCCGTTACGGCCTGCGCGAGATCATCTTCCCCGAGAAGTATCGGGTCGACAGGACCAACGATGTCGTCGTCACCTATAGTTCCTGTCTGGCGCTCGTGTATTTCGCCGCGAGCGAGCAGCGGCTCACGCAACGTGAGATCCTCTTTGACCCGCGCTGGTCGCGACTTTACGAGCGACTCGTGGCGCACCCGGGCATCGGTCTTGTCGCCACGCTCATGAATGACGGCGTCAGCCTCGAGAGCAAGTATGGACGGGGAGTGCTGCGCAATGATGAGATCGAGGTCCTCGCCGGTGAGAATCCTCTCGAGTTGTTCGGAACCGAGCCCTACGTGCTGCGAGCGATAGACTCGCTGGTGCGGCAGCCGAACGCCGGGGACTGCGTGCTTTTCGGCGCGTACGATGGCTACGACATCATCTCGTTCGACGACCAGGTGGGAGCACACGGATCCGCGGGCGGAGACCAGGTATATCCATTCATCATCTCGCCACAGACGCTTGGCCTCGCGGGCGAAACGCTGGAAAATGCGCGCGATATCCATCGCACCGTGCTCGCGAGATACGCGGCCGCCAACGCGGAAGGTGCGCCGCCCGAGGCCGCGAAGCTCACGCCCGTTACTCCTCGCGCAGCAGTCTGAGATCCGTTAAGTGCGTCGGAGGGAGTCCTGCTACGCGAGTACGCTTGCTCGGGCGGAGCCGAACTACGCGAGCGCCAGCTCCGCTGGCGCTCGCCCGTCTCCTTGTCGCTCGCTAAAACTCGCTTACGCAGGACCCCCTCCGACTCCCTAATGAGCCTCGCCCCGCTCTCCTCGCGCCGCCTCTCTATCCCTCGCGCGGGAGCGCGCCGAGCGCAGCTCGGCATCCCCGACGCACGCGGGCTGCGCCGGCTACAGATCTGCCCCGCGACAATGCGGCGCTCCGCGCCGCTGAGAGTGCGGATCTCTGCAGGGAGGTGAAGGTGTCCGCACAGGCGGCGTTCAAACGAGCGACCAAGGAGACCAGCGACGGAGCGCGGAGCGCGA
>CAYMKQ010000064.1:0-12323 GCA_964391175.1 uncultured Gemmatimonadaceae bacterium
CCGGAGCGTGTCGTCGGTGGAGAGGGCGTGATAGTTTTCCGTCACTTGCACAACACCGGCGGGAAGGTGCCTGACATCCCCCACCTCACTGCTCATTCGGAAGCTTACGCCGCGGGCCGGAAGCCGTTCTCTCCCCGATCGGAGGCGGCCCTTCGTGTGGCCGTTGCAAATACTCGGCGTGCAGCCTGCCGAACGGCATCGATCAAACCTGCGACATGGTCTGGCTCGAGCTCGGAAGCGAACGGGTTCATCATCGTCGCCCGCAGCACTACGAGTCCCTCGTCACCATGCTCTTGCCAATACGCCTTCGCTGTTGGGCCGAGTGAAGGCAAGAGAGAACCCACAGCCCCATCGTAGGCGGGGGATGTCAGCCGGGTTCTCGTGATCATGTAATCGGGCACGGTTTCGCCACCCGTGCTCAGCTCGGCGTAGATTGCCTCGTTCAGCTCGTTCACACCGCAGACGTCGAGTTGCTCGTGTGCCACGAGGAAGCAGACGATGTTGAGATCAGGCTCCGGGAGACGAATCACGTTGAACGGATTGAAATCCGCCTTGCCAAGCTCAGCATGAAAGCGGTGCGCAGCCCGCGCGGTGGCCCCGATGAGGCGCCCATGACCGCCGACATCCAGCGGGATGGTCTTGTGACTCATCCACACCGCGGCAGCTGAAGCGCCCGGTTTCGATCCTTCGAAGATGAAGCGGCCGATGACTGGCCGCGCAGACACTCCGGACTGCCTCTCCAGAGCGAGATATGGCGGATCAGTCGCGACGAGTTCGCGCCCCCGTTTGTCCTTGAGCAGGAATGCCCCCGCTGGGTAAGGCACATAGCCGAGTTTGTGGGGATCGATGGCCACTGAGTCGGCGCCTTCCAACGCACAAATGGATTTCACGAGACTTTCCGACGGCCATGATGAGCAACCTACCGCCGCTCGGATTTCCTGAGGCGTTAGCCGGGATCCATCGGGCCCACGAGTGATGGACGCGGCGTATCCGCCATAACACGCATCGGAGTGAATGTGAAACGTCACGCCGAGGTCGAGCTCAGCACGCTGCCTGACGGAAAGAATTTCGTCGAGTGGGTCGATGGCGCCCTCTTCGGTTGTGCCACAAACACTCACGCACGCCATAATCGGTGTGCGTGCCGCAGTTAATGACTCGACCAGCTCCCAGAGAGCCTGCGAGTCCATTCGGCAGTGCGAATCGACGGGGACGAGAACGAGCTGATTGGACCCCACACCGAGCGCGCGGAGAATCTTTTCCCAGGAATAATGTCCGGCCGCCGATGCGAGCACGACACCAGGAGACAATGGGTCTCCGAACTCGGTGGCCAGGCTTCGCGTGTAATCCTGGTAGCCGAGCGTCGCGAGGGAGCGATTGCGCAGCGCTTCTACCACGTCCGAACGCGCCGCCGATGCCCACAAATGATCCAATAAATCGAGCGAGGAGGATGTACGGATGTTGAGCAGCTCCCATAACTCGAGCTGGTCGATTCTGCCGGTCGACCCGTCGGGAAGAGAGACCGGTACCTTTAGCCCGAGATCTCGAGCGGCGAGAGCGGCCGCGACAGGGTGATAGAGAACATTCCGGGCGATCCAGAGGGCTTCGAAGTTCGCGAGGGTGCCGCCAGACGCTAGATGCCCCCAACATGTGTCGACGTCATAGCCGATCATGCGTGCGAGCTGAGCTGCGACTTCCCCTTCGAGCCGCGTTGTCACCGGTGACACCTCTGGAGACACGTTGTTCGGGTCGTAGAGCATCGCGGCGAAATACGCAGCCTGCGAGGCGATCGTCTGTTCGGACAGCATGTGCCCGTTGTAGCGGCCATGGAAGCTTGGAACGCTTGCACGCAAATCCCGTAGCAGAGAGAAGAACTGACGCTTCAAGTCCATGACGTCGTGCGTAAACTCAGCCGATTCACGACTTCCCGTCAACGGCGAAGGATCCTCGGGATGAAAACTGCGCCGCCAGGAAATGTGCTCGTGCAGCGCGGAACTAATCAGCTCGATCAAGAGATTCTGGTTCTCCCCTTTCGGCCCGAGGAACCATGTCGGATTCACATTCGGTTGTGCTCGCATGGGGCTAGCTTCGATTGCAGCGAGTGTTTTGCGAGTCGATCGTCAGCACCGCTGCTCCTACGATCGGCATCTCGCTCTCGATTCTCGCGGGCACTCTGCAGGCGTCATCGGTGAGGTGGATTCGAATGATCCCCTCGCCCTTGTAATGCCGAGCGTCACGAACACGCATCTCCACAAGGAACGTTCGCAGTTCTCCCATTGGCGTGGGAATCATCTCTCGGCGGATCATGCGCACGGTTATCGGATTCCGTGACAGGTCAAAGTGGCGGTCAAGGCGATGGACTGCCCCGGGAGTCAGCGGAAGTGTGCGAATGAAATACATGAAGGACAGCTCATCCAGCGGGACGTCGTCAGGGCTTTCACCCGTCGCCCCGTCCGCGGTTTTCCACCGCTTTTGGTCGGGATACATGTCCACCGACTCGTCGTGATGAGTAAGGAGATTCCGCTCGTGTTTCAAATAGCGCATGGAGGAACCGCGCAGAGGGTCGAACCAGGAGGAGCTGCGGCTGACGCCTGTGACGAAGGCAATCCTGATTCGAGAATCGAAGCGTAGTAGATACGTACTAGTACCGCGCACATCGATCGGGCCTTCGACCCACATTGTCGCCCTTCCCACCTTGCCCGCTTTTTCGACACTCACTTCATACGTCAGTCGCTCACCGATGGAGAATGGCAATCTGCCGCTGTCGTCGGTGCGCCAGCCGCCAGCGCAAACACCGGCTACGAGTAGAGCGCAAAACCCCGGAGTCCATAGCGGGCTGGACGAATGTGTCAAGCTGCGCGGCTCGACTGGATTGGTTACGGAGGAGGTGACGGACATCATACTGGAAGATGCCCGGGGCTGCTACGCCGGTCTGTAGGGAAGTCGGAAAAAATCCTGAGTAAATCAGGCCGCGCTCGTGAGGGAAAACCTTACGCGTGTGAATTGCCTTGTTTCTAATCAAGCTGATAGCTGACAACTCGTTCAGTTCGCAGTTGCAGTTCCAGTCGGTCTTCCGGCTCACAGTCTGTCACGAGCTCCGTGGCAGCATCAACGGATCCGTCTCCACGATTGCTCCGACAATCCAGAACTTCTCGCCGTCGAACCAGAAGATCGCGACTTGCTCGAGCTCTCGCGCCAGGTCGAGCGCTTCCTCTTGAGGCATTACCACAGCAACGCTGCATTCGCAGTGTGATCGATCCGGCGAGCAGCAGTCGACGTGCGTGAACCTGTAGCCGCTGGCCCGCAGCCTCCGATCAAGCTCCTGCCGGCGCCGCTTGTTCTCTTCCCGCGAGAGGTTCTGCCCGCGCGGGTCGAAAGCCGTCATTATGGCGAATGGATTCCCTAACCCCGCTGTCCGCAATCCGTCGAGCGCCTCGGACGAAGGAATTGTGCGCAGGTCGATCTCGACCGCCGGATCAGTCGAAAAGGTCAGGATCGTCTCCGGATACCGGGGCCAGTCGGGATCGTGCTTATCGGGCGTGGACTCCATGGCTTCCGCAGTTACAAGGTTCGCACCAGCACGGGCGATGGAGATGGCGAGTGTTCGCGCGTGGTACGCTCCTTGACCAGTTGGAGCGCGTGAAGCCGACCCAGATCTGGCCGGACCTGCTCTACATCGTTCGACACGGTGAATCAGCTGGCAACGTCGCGCGCGATGCCGCGGTGGAAGCCGGCGAGCTGATGATCGACATCGAGATCCGCGACGTCGATGTTCCCCTCTCGGAGCTGGGACAGCGCCAGGCGAAGGCGCTCGGGCGCTGGATCGGCGCGCTGCCCCGGAAGGAGCGACCCGACATTGTGCTTACTTCCCCGTATCTGCGCGCCCGCGACACTGCTGGTCTCATCGCCAAGACCGCCGGAATGCCCGAAGATACCTACTCACTCGTGGTCGACGAGCGCCTCCGCGAGAAGGAGTTCGGCATGCTCGACCGACTGACGGCGATCGGGATCAAGGACCAGTTTCCCGAGCAGGCGGAGCACCGGCGATTGCTCGGAAAATTCTACCACCGTCCTCCGGGCGGAGAGAGCTGGTGCGATGTGATTCTCCGGCTGCGCAGCGCGACCGAAATGATCTCACGCGAGTACTGTGGCCAGCGCGTGCTGATTGTCGGTCACGCCGTCGTCGTGCTGTGCATGCGGTATCTGCTCGAGCACATGACGGAGGTCGAGCTGCTCGCCATCGACAAGAAGCAGGAGATCGCGAACTGCTCGGTGACCCTTTACGAGCACGACCAGAAACTCGGGCCCCGCGGTAACCTGAGACTCAAGCTGTTCAACTTTGTGGCGCCCCTCGAGGAAGCGGGCGCTCCAGTCACTTCCGAGCCGGATGCCAATGTCGGCGCGCGCTAAGAAGCGGCCGATAGCGGTCACCCCCGCGCTGCTCCGGCGGTGGCCACTTCCGCGGCCGACCGCCGATGGAGACAAGGAGGACCGGGGAGTAGCGCTGGTGATCGGCGGTTCCTCGGAAGTTCCAGGAGCTCTCGTCCTCGCCGGTATTTCCGCGCTCCGCGCTGGAGCGGGAAAGCTCCAGCTCGCCGGGCCGCGCAGCGCGGGCCCCTCGCTCGGCGTTGCGGTTCCCGAGGCGCGAGTGTTCTTCCTCCCGGAGACAAGCGAGGGTCACCTGGACCGGCAGGCAGGCTCTCGCGCGGTGGAATGCGCACTGGGGGCGGATGCGATTCTCATCGGCCCTGGAATGCTGAATGAAGACGCGATTCAGAAGCTCATGGAGATCCTGCTCCCGCGCATCCACGACAGACCGTTCGTCATCGATGCAATAGCTCTCAGCGCACTGCGCGGCGGGCGTCACAGATTTCCCGCCGACTCGCGCGTAATGCTCACCCCGAACGCCGGCGAGATGGCGAGGCTCACGGGCGCCGACAAGGACGCCGTTCAACAGAATCCCCCGGGCGTTGCCGCTGACACCGCGCGCATTCTGAACGCGGTCGTCGTTCTCAAGGGGCCGGAAACTTTTATCGCCACGCCTGACGGCGAGCTCTTCCAGTATTCAGCCGGAGAAGTCGGTCTCGCTACTTCTGGATCGGGGGATATTCTCGCCGGGATAGCGGTAGGACTTCTCGCGCGTGGAGCGACGGTCGAGCAGGCGGCGGCGTGGGCGGTTTATCTGCACGGGGAGGCCGGGAACCGCCTCGCGCGCCGCATCGGTCGGGTAGGTTTTCTGGCGCGAGAGCTCATGGCGGAGATTCCTTCGCTGATGAAGGGGATCGCTCCCCGCCGGTAGTCCTACCTGGCTGTCCTGCGCGGGACGGTGGAGTCTCCCGGAACTGCCCGCGGAAATTTCTCCGGCATGTCGGCGGCGACATACGCCATTACCGCCATGGCCGCGACGCATTCGGCCATCTCGCGCGGAGACAGCTTGTCCATCGTGTCCCCATCGGAGTGGTGAAACCAGAAATATCGCGTCCTGTCGACGAGCAATGAGACGGCTGGAACGCCGCGCTCTGATAATGGCGAGACATCAGCTTCCGGTTCTCCCCACTCGGCGCGCGTTGCGCCGAATGCCGAGAGCAGTGACGCGATCTCCTTCGCTACGGCAATCGCCGCATCGCTTCCCGCCACGGAATACCCGAACGGCTTGAACACTCCGTTATCCGATTCCATCGCGAGCACGTGCTTGTCCAGCTCCGCCGCATGGGCGTCACGGTAGCCGAGAGCTCCGCGAAGTCCGTTTTCTTCGTTGGTCCACAGCACCACTCGAATAGTCCTGCGGGGACGAAGCCCTAGCTTCTGAATCAGGCGCAGCGCCTCCCAGGCTGCGACACTGCCGCCGGCGTCGTCCATCGCGCCCTGCCCCACATCCCACGAATCGATGTGGCCGCCCATGACGACGATTTCATCGGGTCTCTCCGATCCGCGCAGCTCGGCGACCACGTTGCGTGACGGCGCATCCGGAAGCGTACGCGCTCCCATCTTGAGGGTCAGCACGATCTCATCGCCTCTCTGCTGCATGCGGTGAAGCATCGTCGCGTCTTCCACGCTCAGCGCGGCAGCAGGGATCTCCTTGACCGTGCTGTCGTACCGCAATGCGCCGGTGTGTGGATTCTGAATCGAGTACGACGAGACAGATCTGATGAGGCTCGCGACCGCTCCGAGCTTTGCGGCTTCGATCGCGCCCACGGATCGATACCGGACCGTCTCTCCATAATTGGTGAATGGGACGTCGAACAGAACGATCTTTCCGGAAACTTCGCTGGCCCGCGTCTTCAGCTCATCGAAGCTGCTCACTACGATGACCGGTGCCGTGATTCCCGCGGGTGGAGTTCCAATGCTTCTGCCGAGCCCGATCATGTTGAGTCGGGTGGCGCGCGGCTTCACGAGCATCGAGGACTCCTCTCCCCTCACCCAGTGCGGAACCATCACCGGCTCGCCCCGTACGTTCTCGAGGCCATCGCGTCTCATCTCCGCCAGGATCCAGTCGATCGCGTCCTCGAGCGACCTCGATCCGCTGAGACGGTGCCCGAACTTGTCGGTGAGAGCCGCTGTCCGATTCCAGGCGAAGCTATCCGCGAGCGCGGCGGCGATGATTCGGTCCGTGGTCGCGCGGTACCTGATGGCGAGCGGTGTCGCAGTCGAGCGCTGGATGCTGGCGCACGACACAGCGGCAAGCCCGAGCATCAGGGCGCTGAATGAATTTCGGACAGAAAAGACGTTCATCAGAATTCCCTTACGGGTTGCTCAGGTTTGTAACGCGTGCATCGGACCGGTGGGAGTCGTCGGGGTATCGCGCCGGCGTACCGTTTCACCTGCCGGAGCCAGGAGCGGAAGGGTGAGCAGAAACGTCGCTCCCGCGCCAACCCGGCTTGCTACCGTCACGTCGCCGCCGAGGAGCCGGGCGAGCTTGCGGGTGACGCCGAGACCAAGACCGGTGCCACCGGACTTTCTGGTCGCGCTCTGTTCCGCCTGCCAGAACGGCTCGAACACGTACTTGATGTGATCCGCCTCGATGCCGACGCCGGTGTCCGAGATTCGAATCTCGAGCATCCCGTTTGCAATCGAGCTCGCGAGCCGGACCTCACCCTTCTCCGTGAACTTGATTCCGTTCGAGAGAAGGTTGACGAGCATCTGCCGGAACTTGGTGCCGTCCGTCTGAATTGCCTGGTCCTCGTCCAACAGCTCGATCACGTACTTCAGCTTCTTGGCCGATGCCATGGGCTCGATCAGTGCCGCGGCGTCCCGGAGGGTCTGATTGACCGACATCGATTCCCACCTCACCCGCTCGCGACCGACGTCCACGCGCGCGAAGGTGAGAATCTCGTCGATGAGGCCGAGCAGGTGCCGGGCGCTGGCGTTTATCCTTCCGAGCTGCTGGCGCTGAAGCTCCGTGACCGGTCCCGTGATCCCGTCGGAAAGAAGCTCCTCGTATCCCATGATCGCGGTGAGAGGCGTCCGGAGCTCGTGCGACATCACGGCGAGAAAATCGGTCTTGATGGTATTGGCGCGTTCTGCCTCCGCTCTGGCGATCTCCGCCTCGTTGCGCGCTCTCTCGGCGATCGCCCGCGCGTGCTGCTCGAGGGCGAGGAGATCCACGCGCTCCCTGTCGGACTCTCGAAGGACGCGCGCGGACCAGAGAACGAGGAGGACGAACGTCACAATGCTCGAGACCGCGAACAGCGAGATGCCGAACTCCGTCTCGTAGAAGCCGGCAGTCTCTCCCGCCATTCGAATGAGACCGAGGATCACCGGCGCGATCAGGGCAGCGGGCAGAAGTCTCCGCGTGAGAACTCCCGCCGCGCCTTCGTCGATCAGAAGCGCGGAGACGCCGCGGTCCCTGTTTACGAAAAGAATCCCCACGCCGAGGATCAGATGCCCGATCGCGGTCGGCACCGCCATCCCGGACGAATGTGAAACGCTGTACATCCCCTTTACGCCGAAGACGTATCCGAGCAGGGCGACCAGCGGAATGAGCAGGGCGGGAGTGGCGAACATCTGCGCGCGGTAGTCACGGTGTCTCCGGTCGTGCGGGAGCGATAGCAGTGCGAGCGCGAAGAGAAGAAGCGTCGAGGCGCTGTTGATCGCGATTCGTCCGGGCGGATTCCACGGAGTGTCCACCAGCTTGTCTCCGAACAGAAGCAGGTCGATCCCGGAGGTGCTGTGTCGCGCATATTCATAGAGGGTGATCAGCGCGATTGTCCCCATGAACGCGGCGAAGGTCTGCTGAATCGCTTCAGTGGTCGCGCTACGGCGCGGTCGGACAGCCATGATTAGGGAGCCGCCGCCGAGCACGAAGCAGAGCGCGATCAGCGGAATCATCGGGAACCCGCGCGGCGCCTTCGTGACTATCGAGAGGTCGAGAGCCCAGCCCCCCAGCACGAATGCACCGAGTACCACCGCGGCGCCGCCTGCTATCGAAGGGACCCGCTCGAACACGCCGATCATCGGGCTGTGCTTGCCCGTTGGGCCTAGAGCAACTTGCTGGGGATTCGCCATGTTACGAGTCGAACCGAAAAACCTACCCGCGCATATCCGCCAGCGCAATTCTCTAGAGAGACACTTCGATGCTGCGCAGGCTCTCGGCCACGGCGGCGATGTCGCCGCGACCCGAGAGATCGAGCACGGCCGCCCGTGTCTTGATCGCCTTGACACGCATTCCGTGACGGTCGATGGCGAGCTGTACGGCTTGGGGAAGCTCGAGCTCACCGCGGGAAGAGAGCGGCACTTCGCGGCAGGCGCGGAAAATCCCATCGGTAAAGAGCCAGCAGTTCATGCTGGCGTAGATCTCTGCACCCGAGCGCAACATCTCTTCGTCCGGCCTGACGAGGATGCGGCGGAGAAATCCGTCGGGGCCGATGTCGAGTGCGCCGAATCTCGTCACGCGGTCGGCGGAAACGTTTCCCAGCTCGATCAGGGCATCGCGCTCGAAAGCCACGAGCGCCGGCTCGCGGAGCGTCTTGAGCTCGGCGAGCGCCGAAGCCGGATAGTAGTTGTCCGAGTTGAGCACGACGAACGGATCATCTTCCGCGAACTGCTCCGCGGCCAGGACCGCGTCCGCTGTGCCGAGCGGTTTTGCCTGCTCGGCGAAATGAATGGAGATCCGCGACGGGCGTCGCTCGCCTTCGTAGTAGTTCCGGACTCTCGAATGCTCGGGTCCAATGACGAGACACACGTCGGTGAATCCCGTATCGGCGAGAGCGCTCAGGACGTAGTCGAGGAACGGATGCCCGACTGGTATCATCGACTTGAGACCGGTTTCAGCCACCCTTGCCTGTTCCGGGTGGAGAGCCGCGGCGGAATTCTCCGCTCGCATCCTCGTGCCGAGTCCGCGCGCGAGGATGACCGCCTTAGTCGTTCCGCTCACCGCGTTACTGAATGCGGCCGTCGGGACGGATTCCCTATCGCATAGGCTTGCGTACGCTTCATCCAACGAGCTCCGTAAGTAACTGCGGTGATTGGAGATCGGGAGACTACAGTCCTTGATGGGGTATAACGTAGGCCGACGACCGCGCGGAGCAAGCACGGTCGCGGCAGTATCATTGCACTGTCACGGCGTGCTACTCTCTGCAGCCAATGCCAGCATCGCTTGGCGAGAATTACATCTCTGCCTCCGATATCGAGACCGCGCGAGACTATTTCAAGCGGGCGTTCTCCAACCCTTAGTGCCGCATACGAAAGGTCACCGAGCCTGATGCTCATACTTGGCCTGACATCCGCACTGCAGATCGCCGCCGCGACACCGCCCGTGGTCATCCGCGTCAATCAGCTCGGGTATCGGCCAGATGCTCCGAAGATCGCCGTCGTCTGCGCGCTTCAGAAGATCGAGGTCCGGGAGTTCACGGTCACGAGCCTGGATTCCTCGGTCGTTCTCACGCGTCGGGCGACCCCGGCCAAACCCTTCGGCCCGTGCGCCACGACACACCGTCTCGATTTTTCCTCCATTCGCAAACCCGGCGAATACCGCATCAGCGCCGGTGGTGTGAGCTCACCCGCGGTTCGAATCAGGGAGAACGCGTACGCTGGCGCCGCCGACACTCTTCTCTTCTACATGAGGGAACAGCGGTCGGGATACAATCCGCTGTTCAGGACCGTCGTCCATACACGGGACGGAATCGTCGTGGACGATTCGGCGCGCGCAGGTGTGTTCGTTCCCGTAACGGGCGGGTGGGCCGATGCATCGGACTATCTGCAATACGTGATGACATCCGCGAACGCGACGTTCGTGATGCTCATGGCGTATCGGGATTACCCGGAGGCATTCGCCGATCGCTTCGACGCCAAAGGGCTTCCGGGAAGCAATGGAGTCGCGGACATCCTCGACGAGGCGCGCCATGGTCTCCAGTGGCTCGTCAGGATGTTTCCATTCGATTCCGAGATGTACAATCAGCTGGGTGACGACCGCGACCACAGCTTCTGGGATCTCCCGACCACCGATTCGTCGGACTACGGATGGGGCAAGGGAAAGGAGAGGCCCGTCTATCCGTGCACCGGAAGGCCACAGGGACTTTTCAAGTACAAGAACCGCTCTGACGGTCTGGCTTCCACGGCTGGCAAGTATGCTTCGGCGTTCGCGCTTGCCTCATCGATATACCGGAAGCGCGATCCGGCATTTGCGAAAAAACTCCAGCAAAAGGCCATCGCCGCGTTCGAGCTCGGCAAGCGACATCCCGGCGTCTGTCAGGGAGCTCCGGCGCGAGCCCCTTATTTCTACGAGGAAGACAACTGGGTGGACGACATGGAGCTGGCGGCGGCCGAGCTCTACGCTCTCACGAGGAAGCAGAGCTACCTGCGTGACGCGCTCGACTACGCATCACGCGAGCCAGTGACGCCGTGGATGGGTGTCGACACAGCGAAGCACTATCAGTGGTTCCCATGGCACAACAACGGCCACTATGCGATCTGGAGGAACGCCAGGCCGGCCGACCGGAAGGTTGTCGCGGAGTACTATAGAAAAGGTCTCGCCGCCGTGGTTGCGCGCGCCGATAACGGATTTCGCGTGGGCATTCCTTTCATCTGGTGCTCCAACAACCTGATGGCATCATTCGCGACGCAGGCATACCTGTATCGCCGTATGACGGGCGACACGCAGTTCCTGGAATACGAGCAGGCGGCTCTCGATTGGCTGTTCGGCGCAAATCCATGGGGAGTCTCGATGGTCATAGGCCTGCCGCACGACGGCGTCTTCGCGCGCGATCCTCACTCGGTGGTCGCGAAGGACATGGGCATTGAGCTGACCGGGGCGCTGCTCGACGGGCCAGTCTACGCGTCGATCTACAGGAATCTGCTCGGCATCAAGCTGCGCGATCCCGATGAGTATGCGCCGTTCAACACCGGTTTCATCGTCTACCATGACGACGTGGGTGACTACTCGACGAACGAGCCGATCATGGATGGGACAGCCAATCTCGCGTATGTGCTGGCCGCGATGAGCGGGGAGAAACCGCGCGCGAGGGATGGCCGAGCTCCCTGAATGCCCGAGCTCCCCGACATAACGGTCTACATCGAAGCGCTCGAGGCGCGGATCGTCGGCCAACAGTTGGAGCGCACACGGATCGCGAAGCCCTTTCTGTTGCGCTCGGTAGACCCGCCGATGAGCGCGGCGGAAGGCAAGCGTGTTCTCGGATTGCGCCGGATGGGAAAGCGTATCGTGGCCGAGCTCGAGGACGATCTGTTCCTCGTCATTCATCTCATGATTGCCGGGCGGCTACGCTGGGTCGCGGCGGGATCCAAAGTGCCCGCCAGGATCGGTCTCGCCGCATTCGACTTCCACACTGGAACACTCATTCTCACCGAAGCGGGCTCGAAGCGCCGCGCTTCGCTCTGGCTGGTCCGGGGCGAGCGATCACTCGAGCAGTTCGAGAGAGGGGGCCTCGAGATCTTCGGCAGCGATCTCGCGCAGTTCACCGCTCGTCTCATTCAGGAGAACCACACTCTCAAGCGATCGCTGACCGATCCGAGCCTGTTCAGTGGAATCGGAAATGCCTATTCGGACGAGATTCTCCACCGCGCAAGACTCTCTCCGATCAAGCACACGAGACGGCTGAGCAAGGACGAGATCGCGCGACTGTTCGAGGCTACGCGCGCGACGCTCACGGAATGGACGGCGAGACTACGTGAGGAATCGAAGGGTGACTTCCCCGCGAAGGTCACCGCGTTCCGCGACGAGATGGCCGTTCATGGCAAGTTCGGCAAGCCGTGCCCCGTGTGTGGCACTCCCGTGCAGCGCATCCGCTACGCCGACAACGAGACGAACTACTGCGCGCGCTGCCAGACCGACGGCAAGCTTCTCGCCGATCGCGCCCTCTCCCGCCTCCTGA
>CAYMKQ010000065.1:0-6296 GCA_964391175.1 uncultured Gemmatimonadaceae bacterium
TTCTGAGCACCAAATTTCTGCTCTTCCGTACCAGCCATTCTGCTACCCTCCAGAGTTGGTTGTACCCGGCGCAACAAAAGCAATGCATGTGCCATATTTGGAACATGCCAATAGTCATCCGACTGCGTATTCCGCGCCACGACGAAAAACTTCTGTGCCGGTGATGCAGTTTCGCTGCGCGAAACCGCTCGAATCGGGCGCGCGTGTCGCGCTCGTCGCGCCCGCCGGCCCGCTGCAGAAACCAGAGGAGCTGCCGCGCGCACAGGAGAACGCGCGCACGCTCGGGTGGGAGCCGATCGTCGGAGATCACGCGACCGAGCGTATGGGATACCTGGCCGGTCACGACCGCGACAGGCTGAACGATCTCAATCGCGCGCTCAGAGATCCGACGATCGACGGCATCTGGTGTCTGCGCGGCGGATACGGCATGATGCGCATCCTCGAAGGCGTCGACTACGATGCGCTCTCACGGTCGCCGAAAGTGATCATCGGCTACTCCGATGTCACCGCACTGCACGCCGCCGTGCAGCGGCGGTGCAGGCTCGTAACCTTCCATGGCCCGACCGCGAGAGAGATGCTGAGTGATTTCTCCCGCGACTCGTTCCGGCGCGCGCTCACCAAACAGGCAGATTCGTGTGGCACCGCGCCCGCGGCGAGAGAGATCAACGCCGGGAGCGCGGAAGGCCGTCTGGTCGGAGGAAATCTCTCCGTCCTCGCATCGCTGGCCGGAACGCCATTCGCGCCCGACCTCACCGAAAGCATCCTGGTTCTCGAGGACATCAACGAGCCCGTGTATCGCATCGACAGGATGCTGCAACAGCTGAAGCTCACCGGCACGCTCAGCGGATGCAGAGGAATCGCGTTCGGCGACTGCACCGATTGCCCTGAGAACGCGGGCGGCGGCGGCGACGGGGGAGACGGCCGCCCCTTCGACCAGGTGCTCGGAGAGCTCGCGGATTCGCTCGGCATCCCGTGCCTCGCCGGAATCCCGGTCGGACACATCCCCGATCAGTGGACCATACCACTCGGCGCCATCGCGAAGCTCGATACGGCGGCGCGTTCGCTCACCGTCACTTCGTACATCTCCTGACGAGCGCATGATACCGTACAAGACCGGTCAGGATCTCATCGACGAAGCGAAGCAGCAGATCGAAGAGGTGACCCCCGAGCAGGTGCAGGCGATGCGGGCAAGGGACGAGCGCGTCGTGTATCTCGATGTCAGGGAGCCGAACGAGTGGAACCTCGGACGGATTCCGGGCGCGCTGCATCTCCCACGCGGAAACCTTGAATCCCGCGTTGAAAGTCTCGTTGATCGCGCGCAAAGGGTCGTCGTCTACTGCGCGCGCGGGAATCGGTCCGCGCTCGCGGCGCTGGCATTGAAGCAGATGGGCTACGGGAACGTGGCGTCGATGTCGAGAGGCTTTCAGGGCTGGGCGGACGTCAACGGGGAGATCGAGGGATGAGCGCGCCGCCCGCAAGCGCACCTCCCGCACCCGAGCCGTTCGAGATCCCGTCCAGGGACGGACTCTGCATCCGTGGAGAGAGATATCCCGCCGCGGCACCGGTCGGCACGGTGTTCGTCTGTCACGGGTTCAAGGGCTTCGCCCATTGGGGATTCTTTCCCTACCTCGCCCGGTCGCTGGCCGAGAATGGGCTCAACGCCATCACATTTGATTTCTCGGGGAGCGGGATCGGCCCCGATCGCGAGTCATTCACTCAGCCCGAAGCCTTTTCCAACAACACGGTCACGCGGGAGCAGGAGGATCTCGACAACCTGGTCGACTATGCCCGCCGCATGAAGTGGCTGAACGGGGGGCGGAAGTTCGGCATGTTCGGACATTCGCGCGGCGGAGCAACCGCGATCATCTACACAGCGGCGGAAGGCTCCGAGGTGCGCTCGCTGGTCACCTGGGCATCGATATCACACGTGAACCGGTGGAAGCCTGAGGAGAGCTTGCAGTGGCGCAAGCGAGGCTTCGTCGAGATCACCAATTCGCGCACCGGGGAGATTCTCTTGCTGGGCACCGATCTTCTGGACGAAGTCGAGGCGCATGGGAAGACGAAGATGAACATCGAGGCTGCGGCGGGAAAGGTGAGAATACCCTGGCTGATCTTCCACGGGACGCTCGATGAGACTGTACCGACCGCGGAAGGTAAAATCCTCCATGCGCTCTCGCCCGGGGTGAGCACGCTCCGCGTGATCGAAGGCGCCGATCACGGCTTCGGCGCCAAGCACCCGTTCACCGGCGCGCCGCCGATTCTGGATCAGGTCGTGCGCGAGACCGTGAAGTTCTTCGTCCGCAACGCGACGCGCGCGTAGCTCACGATCTGATGGACAGCCCCGAGGCTCTGCTCGCTCACGCTGACATAGCGAAGCTCCGGGCGGCGCTCGAGTCCCACGACGCCGTAGGTTCCGACGGGGAGGAAGGGGTTCGCAGGGCCGCGGTCGCGCTCATCTTTCGCGCTGGAGAGGGTGGCGCGCCCGAGCTCCTCTTCATCAAGCGGGCGGAATATCCCGCAGATCCGTGGAGCGGGCAGGTCGCGTTCCCCGGCGGACGAGAGGAGCTGGGTGACACGGCGTTGTCGGACACCGCGTTCAGAGAGACGCGCGAAGAGACCGGCATCGATCTGTCGCGGGATGGAACGATCATCGGCACGCTCGATGATCTGCGCCCGCGCATCACGAGACTGCCCGCCATCATCGTCCGCCCCTACGTCGTGCTGCTGAACCGCTGCGAGCCACTCATCCTCAGCTCCGAGGTCGCGCTCGCTTTCTGGATTCCGCTCGAGGCGCTGAAGCAGTCAGACTCGTGGCGCGACACGCACGTTCTCGCGCGCGGCATTCAGATCAATGCCCGCGCATTTCACCACGAAGGCAACATCATCTGGGGGATGACCGAGAAGATACTTGGCCAGCTGCTGGAGCTTCTCGCGAAATAGCGGCACCCGCCGGAGCACCAGCCGGAGCTTCCCGCATCTTCATCACCGGCGCCTCGTGGATGATCTTGCCCCCGAGATACGCCGTGTACGTCACGCCGCCAATGGCCACCAGGGCGCCGGCCAGAATTCCGCTCCGCACCCAGACGGGAACCGGCTCGGCGGGGCGCTTGAGAGCTCTCCACCACGACCAGGCGGCGAAGGCGCCGACGACGAGGATTGCGTAGGTGGCGATGTCCGCCGCCTTGTCGTGTGCCTCGATCGCTCCCTGACGGATGTACCACGGATCGTCCAGCGCTCGGTCGGCGCGATCCCCGCTGAAGTTAACCGGATAGATGAGCAACCCGGCGCCGGTGAGCGCTCCCATGGCCGTGAGCCAAAGTCCTCTTCGTTTGAGCAGAAGCGCACCGATGGTGACTATCAACGCGCACACGCTGAGTACGACGGGGAAATGATTGATGACGAGGTGCGCGTACGGCCAGGAAAGCATCGATATGAAGGGGCTCGCGGTGCGTTGGGTGCGGCCGGAATTGTGCGGGCAAAGGTAGACGCGCCCCGGGAGCACCGCTGTCGACACCAAGCGAACGGCAACTACAGCAGGGTGAACGGCCCCAATTCACCGTGCGAACAACTCTTGCGAGGAAAGTTAGGACGTTCTAACTATTTCGTAGCATCACAGTAAACCGAGGACAATGCTTGGCCACACAGATCGATCCGAACCAGGCGCCGCTTCCCGCCGTACCCCCGCCCCCGGCGGTGCCGCCTGGCTGGCGAAGGGCGCGTGTAACGCCCTCGCTCGTCGAGGTCTACCGCACCGTCCCCGTTACCGGGAAGCGCTGGTGGCGGAGGATCCTCGCGTTCGCCGGCCCGGGATACCTCGTGGCCGTCGGTTACATGGACCCGGGCAACTGGGCCACCGATCTCGCTGGTGGAGCCCAGTTCGGGTACACGCTTCTGACTGTCATCCTGATGTCGAATCTGATGGCGATTCTGCTTCAGGGGCTGGCATCCAAGCTCGGGATCGTCACGGGGCGCGATCTGGCGCAGGCATGCCGCGATCATTACTCGAGGCACGTCAACCTCCTGCTTTGGGTCGGGTGCGAGATCGCGATCGCGGCGTGCGATCTCGCCGAAGTAATCGGGACAGCCATCGCGCTGAATCTGCTGTTCGGCATTCCGATCGCGTACGGCGTCGTCATCACCGCCCTCGACGTTCTGATGATTCTCTATCTCCAGAACAAGGGGTTCAGGCTGCTCGAGGCGCTCGTCATCACCCTGATAGCGACCGTCGGCGTCTCCTTCCTGTTCGAGATCATTCTTTCGCAGCCACCGTTCGGCGCCGTGATGCGGGGATTCATTCCGTCCGCCGAGATCATCAGCAATCCTTCGATGCTCTACATCGCCGTGGGCATACTCGGCGCCACCGTCATGCCCCACAATCTGTATCTGCATTCGTCGATTGTGCAGACGAGGCAGTACGACGAGACTACGGAGGGCAGGAAGGAAGCGGTCCGCTTCGCGTTCATCGACTCGACGATCGCGCTCTCGTTCGCGCTGTTCATCAACGCCGCCATCCTCATCATGGCCGCCGCAACGTTTCACACCACCGGGCACGCGGAGGTTGGTGAGATTCAGGATGCATACAAGCTGCTCACGCCGCTGCTCGGCGCCGGAGCCAGCACTGTGTTCGCGCTGGCGCTGCTCGCCTCGGGTCAGAACTCGACGATCACCGGCACACTCGCCGGCCAGATCGTGATGGAGGGATTCCTCAACATCAGGCTGCGTCCGTGGCTTCGCCGCCTGATCACGCGAATGATCGCGATCATTCCGGCGGTGATCGTCGCGATCATGTACGGGGAGAGCGGGACGGCGAAGCTGCTCGTCCTGAGCCAGGTGGTCCTGAGCATGCAGCTCTCGTTCGCGGTCTTCCCGCTCGTGATGTTTACCTCGAACAAGCTCAAGATGGGGGAATTCGTAAATCCACTCTGGCTCAAACTGGTCGCTTATCTTGTTGCGTCCGTCATCGCCGGGCTCAACATTTGGCTGCTGCTGCAGTTCTTCAAGGGAGCGATGAGCTGATGTACCAGCGTATTCTCGTGCCCCTCGAGCATTCGGAGTACGACGAAGTGATCCTGAATCACATCCGGAAGCTCGCCCGTCAGTGCGGCGGCTCGTCCATCGTGCTGATCCATGTCGCCGACGGATGGGCGGCGCGCAACATCAAGGAGCTCGATCTGCGCGAGTCCGAAGAGATGAAGAGTGACCACGAGTACATCGAAGCGGTCGCGGATGCGCTCGAGACCGATGGGTACGCGGTGGAGGCTATCCTTGCCGGGGGCGATCCTGCGAAGGAGATCGCCGCCGCAGCCGAGCGTGAGCGGTGTGATCTGATCGCGATGGCGACGCACGGACACCATGGGCTGGCGGACGTGTTGCGAGGCAGCGTCGCGAGCGAGCTGCGACATATCTCCATGGTGCCGGTACTGATGGTGCGCGGGAATCCCACTCCCGCCCGGCCGCGAGCCGCGACCTGAGCGTCGTGACAACGTGACGCGCGCGCGCCAGGGAGCGAAGACTGAAGAGCGCGGGTCGCTCACGGCTCCGGTCGAGGACTACCTCAAGGCCATCTACGCGATCGGCGGAGGCACCGGTGCGGCGGCCACAAATGAGATCGCTCAGCGACTCGCTCTCGCTCCGGCTTCAGTCAGCGGAATGGTGCGCCGTCTCGCCAGACAGGGACTGCTTGCGTACGAGCGCTATCACGGTGTGAAGCTCACGGAGAGCGGGCGCCGCGCCGCGCTCCGCACGCTGCGCCGGCACCGCGTGATCGAGGCGTACCTCTCGCGAGCCCTCGGATATCCGTGGGACCGCGTGCACGAAGAGGCCGAACGACTGGAGCACGCCGCCTCGGACGAGCTGGTGGACAGAATGGCGGCGACCATCGGAGAGCCGGTGGTCGATCCGCACGGCGCGCCGATCCCGACACGTGACGGCTCGGTGGACGAGACCGAGTACACATCGCTTGCCGATCTGTCGATCGGGTCGTCCGGAGTCGTGGCGAGAGTGAACGACGAGGATCCGGAGATGCTGCGATATCTCGGTGAGCTGTCGATTCGTCCGGGCAGAAAGATCAGCGTGAAAGCCCGGGCTCCGTATGATGGACCGATCACGGTGATGGTAGGAAAGCACGAGCTCTCCATCGGTCCCGCGCTCGCCGCCCACGTTCTCATGGCCCCCGCGGCAGACAGAGGGGGGAAGCACCGCTAGCTTTCGCACGTGATCTCGCCCGCCGCCGCCACCGCCGCGCTTCTCGCCACCGCTCTTTTTCTACAAGATCCGTCTCCCTCTCCCTCTCCCTC
>CAYMKQ010000065.1:6396-12218 GCA_964391175.1 uncultured Gemmatimonadaceae bacterium
TCTCCCTCTCCCTCTCCCTCCCCACCTGCGGGCCAGGGTCCGTCCGCGCACCGGAACATCGCGATCGATGAAGCGTTCGCCGCGCAAGCACGGCTAAAGGTCGGAGACACCGTCACGATATCCTCGCGCCCCGGTGCGGGAGCAGCGGAGGCCGGGCAGGCGCCTGACGTCGAGTGGGTAGTGGTGGGTGCCGTGGTAAGACGCGGCGCGGATCCATCCGAGGTGGCGCGCGGAGACTTGAGAGTCCGCCTCCACCTCGATCAGCTCCAGCGCGTCGCCGGCTACGGTGACCGTGTCGACCGGTTTGCGATCGCGACGAGCGACTCGGCCGACATCGCGCGCACGCTCCACCGGATAAACCGCGCGGCGTTCGGGTTTCAGGCGTACCGCTCGCGCGACATCGCTGTCGAGACTTCACGAACCTTTCAGGTGGTGAGCCGCTTCCACCGCGCGATCGGGATCATCACCATCGTCGCGAGCTCGGTGTTCCTGCTCTGCATCATGGTGCTCAAGGTCGAGGAGCGCCGGCGCGACATCGCGGCGCTCCGGCTGATGGGGATCTCGCGCTCCTCCGTCGTGCAGTCGATCGTAATCGAGGCCGCGCTCGTCGCCGTCCTCGGCAGCGCGCTCGGCGTCGGACTCGGCTGGGTGGCATCGCTGTTCGTCAACTGGCACTACCAGGCGCTGTACCAGACGCCGCTCGCGTTCTCGATCATCACCCTGCCGATCGTCGCGATGGCGGTGTCGCTTTCCCTGCTGCTCGGAATCGCAGCGGGGTTGACGGCTTCTCTCCGGCTCGTGCGTACCCCACCGCTCGCACTGTTCGGGCGCTGAGTGAGAGCGGCTCTCGCGAAGGCATCGCTGGTGAGGCACCGCGCCCGGACGCTCCTCGCGGTCCTGGGCGTCGCGATCGCCGCCGCGATGCTCCTCGACATGGTGATGCTGGCGACGGGAATGCGCGAATCGTTCCGGCAGCTTCTCCTCTCGCGCGGGTTCGAGATCAGACTCGCGCCCAAGGGGACGCTCCCGTTCGATACGGATGCCACGATACGGGGCGTAGCCTCAGTCACCGATGTCCTCCGTGCCAACCCGGATATCGAGACGATCAGTCCCGTCATGGGCGGCTCGATTCACGTTCCCGTTGGCGACCGCGATGTGAGCAGCGCGACACTCGGCATCGACCCGGCAGTGCAGGGAGACTACGACTTGCTCTCGGGCCGGGACGTGACTACACCCGACGCCATCGTCGTGAACGATCATCTCCTCGAGCAACTGGGTGCGCGAGTCGGAGACACACTGGACGTAGCGGCGGGTTACGACCCGCAGACGCGAACGTACACTGGCCAGCGCAAGCTGGTCGTGACAGGGCGGGCGCGGTTCATCTATGGCGCGACCCAGCAGTCGGCCTCCGCAATGCGGCGCGAGACGCTCGAGGCGATGTCGGGGGCAGAGAAGCGCGATCGGGCGTCTCTGTTCATGGTGCGCCTGCGCGAGGGAGCGGATGCCGAAGGCGTGAGAGACTGGATCGAGACGCAGCTCCCGAACGTGACGGCGATCTCGATCGCCACCGCCATCGCACAGGTGGATGAGCGGCTCAGCTACTTCCGGCAGCTCGCCTTCATACTTGGCGCGGTGAGCCTGTTCGTAGGATTCCTGCTCGTTACCACGCTGGTGACCGTGTCCGTGAACGAGCGGGCCGGCGAGATCGCGGTTATGCGGGCCATCGGTGTGTCGCGCGCGCACGTGGTGCAGCAGATCGTGATGGAGGGTGTCGCGATCAGTGTGGCGGGAGCCGTTCTCGGTCTTGGGCTCGGGCTTGTCACGGCGCGCTACCTGAACACGATCCTTTCCGCGTTCCCGGGGCTGCCGATGGCGATCGATTTCTTTCTGTTCCAGCCGCGTGCCGCCTGGTCAGCGCTGGGACTGCTCATCGCGAGCGGCATCGGAGCGGGTATCTACCCGGCGTGGCGCGCCGCATCGCTGCCGATCGCAGAGTCGCTGAGACGGGAGGCGATCGCGTGACGGTTGCGACAACGCCGATCGTCTCACTCAGAGATGTGAAGCGCGACTACGCGCTCGGCGCCGAGCGTGTGCACGCGCTCCAGGGAGTGACGCTGGAGATTGAGCGTGGGGATTACGTCGCGATCGTGGGCCCCTCGGGATGCGGGAAATCCACACTCCTGAATCTCGTTGGCGTGATCGACCAACCGACCTCGGGGACTGTGTCGGTCGCGGGTAGGCGCGTGGATGCGATGAGCGACCGCGAGGCGACGGAATTCCGGCTGCACAACATCGGGTTCGTTTTTCAGCGCTTCTATCTGATGCCTGTTCTGACCGCACTCGAGAATGTGGCGCTGCCGATGGCGGAGGCGAAGGTGCCGACGGCTGAGCGATTGGAGCGGGCGGCGGAGCTTCTCGCTTACGTCGGGTTGAGCAACCGCGAGCGCCACCGGCCCTCCGAGCTGTCTGGTGGGGAGCAGCAGCGTGTCGCGATCGCGCGCGCTCTCGCCAATCGGCCGACGCTGCTCCTGGCTGACGAGCCGACGGGCGAGCTGGATGCGCGGACCGGCTCCGAGATCATCTCCCTCTTTCAGCGATTGAACGCCGAGCGCGGGGGCGACGGAGGCGGAGGGGGCACCGGCGGCGTCGAAGGAACGACGCTGGTAGTGGTCACCCATGACGAGGAGCTGGCCGACGGTGCGCGCCGGCAGATCCACATGCGCGACGGAAGAGTCGTCGGGGACGCATTCGAGACGTGATCAGAGGGCTTGCCTTCCGCAACATCGCCTATCGTCCCTGGCGCTCGCTGCTGCTCTTCTTCGGATACGGCATCGGCGTCGCGGTGATGATCGTGCTGCTTTCGATTGGCGAGGCGATGCTGTCGCAGGCGCGGAACGAGAAGCTGGTGGGCGGCGGATCGATCACCGTTCTGCCGGAGGGACTGGACGTCGAGGTGATGAAGACGGGTGGAATCGGTGGCCTCTTCTTCTCGATCGATCACGCGGCGTTTCTCTACCGGCAGCTGCTCGCGTCACCGCGCTTCGCGGGCGACATATCGGCCGTTGCTCCGCAGATCGAGGGACGACTCTTGTACATCCGGGCCGAGGATGGCAGTGAGTACGCCGTGCACGCGACGGGTGAGATCCCTTCGGCGACGAGAGCGGTCGGCGCAGCGGCGGAGATCGTCGATGGCAAGTGGGAGGACGATGAGGGCGACAGGCGCTGGATCGCCCCAACGGCCGCCGAGCTCCGCCACGAGATCGATCACTTCCATCTGCCTTCAGATACCGTCACCAACAAGGACACCTGGGCGGAGTGGCACTACTTCAATGTGCTGTTGCCGGGCGGGCCGGGGGGGGGCCGGCGCGCTCGCGTCAGTCCGCGGGCAGAGCGGTGGGCGTTCATCTCCTTCATCATTGGCGGCGATGTCACCGGCACCAAATGGGGTGGGAGTCTGGGCATCACTCTGCGCGAGCAAGGCGGAAGAACGCGCCGGTTTGTCACTACAGTCGATCGATCGCGGGTTCGGTTCTCGACGAGTGATGCGCATCTGATCTTCGGCGACTCGCGCGTGACTGTCCTCACCAATGGGGATTATGAGGTGCGCGCGTCGGCAAGAGAGGAACGAGGGGACGGCGGTAGCGAGGGCAACGCGGGCGGCGAGGGCGGCGAGGGCAACGCGGACAGTGCGGGCAGCACGGGCAGGGGTGACGGGGGCAAGATCGACATCGCACTCACCATCCGTCCGGCGCCCTACGCGTATTTCCCCGGCGTGTCGATGGGCTCCGGCGGATTCGTCTCCGGATACACCGTCCCCGCGCTCCGCGCATCCGCGTCGGGCTCGTTTTGCGTTGATGGCGAGTGCGAGCGGCTCACCGACGCGCAGGCGTATCACGATCACAACTGGGGCGTGTGGCGCGGCGTGACATGGGAGTGGGGGGCCGCGCGCGCGGGCGGGTACACGTTTCTGTATGGACGAGTGTATCCGCCCGACACGGTGGCATCAGTGCCGCCGGTTCTCGTCTATCTGATCGATTCACTCGGGTTCCGCGCAGTCTTCCGGCCGAAGCTCATTTCGTACGAGGATGGCCGGACATTGAGAGCGGGCGGAAGCGCTCTCCAGGTCCCTTCGCGCGCGATACTGTACGACGCCCGTGGTGAGGACACGCTCAGGATCGAACTCTCGATCGAGGATGCGATCGCGACCGACACGCGTCCGCGGCGACGCGCCGTCCTCGGACAGAATCAAGCGATCGAGGACCGCGGCGATCGACTGGGGAACGAGAAGTCGCCCTATTTCATCCAGATGAAGGGGACCGCTCGCATCTCAGGACGTCTCGACGGCGA
Source organism: uncultured Gemmatimonadaceae bacterium (assembly GCA_964391175.1). Lineage (GTDB taxonomy): Bacteria > Gemmatimonadota > Gemmatimonadetes > Gemmatimonadales > Gemmatimonadaceae > UBA4720. Next base: position 10,744 of record CAYMKQ010000065.1, read on the forward strand.
GCGGCTCCAGGGAGTCGGAACGGGCTTTTTCGAGACGTTCAGGTGACGCGTGTTCGAAGATCAGCGTTAGAATATCTGCGCGGCTGTCCAGCACATTGCGCGGCGGTTCGGCTAGCTACCAGCCGGGAATCAATCCATTTTCGGGTGCCGATCCCTGATCATGCCTGACTCGCACACGCTGCCGCATCTGCTCCTCGTTCTCGCCGCACTGCTGGCGACCGCCAAGCTGCTCGGCGCGGTCGCGCAGCGCGCTGGACAGCCGGCTGTACTCGGTGAGCTCCTCGCGGGAGTTCTGCTCGGCGGATCCGTTCTCGGATTGCTCGATCCGAGCGATCCGGTGATACACGCCTTGTCCGAGCTCGGAGTCATCGTGCTGCTGTTCGAGATCGGACTTCATACCGACCTTCGCTCGATGGCCAGAGTCGCCGGCACGGCGACCACCGTCGGCCTCGTCGGAGTGGTCGTTCCATTCGTGCTCGGCTATTTCGCCGCTTCCAGCATTCTGGGCTTCGACCGGATTCCGTCGCTGGTCTGTGGCGCGGCGCTCACTGCAACATCAATCGGGATCTCGGCTCGCGTGTTGTCCGATCTCGGACAACTGAATAGCAGGGAGGGACAGGTGGTCCTCGGTGCCGCCGTGCTTGACGACATCGTGGGACTCATCGTGCTGTCGGTGGTCACCAGCATCGTGCTCGGTGGATCCTGGACGCTTACGGGGATCCTCGTCACGACCGCGCTCGCCGTCGGCTTCATAGTCGTCGCGCTCACCGGGGGAAGGCTTCTCGCGCGGCCGATCTTCAGCTCGCTCCGCAGGATCCGAACATCCGGAACTCTGGGCGTCGTCGCTCTCGCCTTCGCGTTTCTCCTTTCGTCTCTCGCCGCTAGCGCCGGGTCCGCAATGATACTCGGCGCCTTCGCCGCGGGGATCGTCCTCAACGGCACCGCCGAGCGGGCGGAGATAGAGCGGGCGGCGACGACGATCGGGCACTTTTTGGTGCCGGTGTTCTTTGCGTCTGTCGGCGCCGCCGTCCAGCTCTCCGCATTCGCGGAGCCACGCACGCTCGCCGCGGGCGCGCTGCTGATCGCGGTCGGCGTCGTGGGAAAATTCGTCGCCGCGTACGCGCCGTGGCGGTTTCAGGGCAACAAACGCCTCATCGGAGTCGCGATGATCCCGCGCGGAGAGGTTGGGCTCATCTTCGCGCAGATGGGGCTCAGCACCAAGGCCATCACGCCGGCGATCTTCAGCGCGCTCATGCTGATGGTCATGGTCACGACGTTCCTCGCGCCTCCGCTCCTCGCGCGCGTCGGTATGCGAGCGGACGGTACGCCTGAGGATCTGTCAGGCGAAGGTGGCATCGACGATCTCGTCGCCGGCGACTGGGGTGATGATCCGCGGCCGTCCGTGCCTCGACCTGCCGACAACACTCAGTAGTCGAGGCGCATTATAGTTCTGGTGCGCCGCGGAGTCGGAGGGG
>CAYMKQ010000066.1:0-8845 GCA_964391175.1 uncultured Gemmatimonadaceae bacterium
TGCTCAGGCGGTAGCCCCTAGAAGCGCTCGCCTTTCGCCTCGCGCGTCTGACTGCCCACCGGGCGGATGCGCGACCACATCGTGAAGAAGAACGCGCCTATGCCGGCGATTTGCGCGAAGCCGGCAATTACGACCAGGGTGCGCAGCATTCCGGAATCGGCAACCGGACGGAGCAGCTCACCTCCAATTCGAATGATGGTTCCCAGCGTGACGAGCCAGTAAGCCGCCTCGGCAATTCTCGGCTGGTAGCGTTCGTCACCCTTCTCTGGCCGGGGAAAGAGCCAGAGGGCGACACCTTGGATCATCATCATCACAAAACCGACGAAGATCGCGTGCGTGTGCGCACTCACCAGATAGGGCGAGATGTAACCCGGTGTCAATTCGCGTCGCAGAATCATCCATCCGCCGAGCGCGAGACCGACCGCAAGGAACGCAATCGCGGTCTTGAGATACCTTCGGACAAGGGAGTACATGTTGGATCATTGCTGATTCATCAGCCCGAGCTTCAGCGCGAAATCGACGTAGTCCGATCGATGCGCGAGCCCGAGCTTCTCATTGATGCGCTGCTTATATGTATCGACGGTCTTGGGACTTATGAAAAGCTTTTCGCCGATCTCCGGTGCGCTGTATCCGCGCGCTACATATCGCAGGACGTTCTGCTCCCGCTCCGTCAGTTTTTCGTATTTCGTCCGCTCATCCGCATGGTCAGCCTTTCGCTGGATCTGGCGTGCCAGAGCGCGAGTCGCGGAAGGCTGCATGTAGACATCTCCGTGCGCGACGGCGCGCACGGCGTCGATCAGCTCGCGATCCGCGGCGCTCTTCACCAGGTACCCGCTCGCTCCAGCTTCAAGCAGAGGGACGAGGTAGGAATCTTCAGCGTGCATGGTCAGGATCAGGACGCGACCGCGCGTCTGCTTTGCCACCAGCTCTCTCGTTGCCTCCGTGCCATCCATCTCTCCCATCGAGAGGTCCATGATTATGACGTCGGGGTCGAGACGGGCGGCGAGCGAAATCGCGTCCTTTCCGTTCGATCCCTCGCCGATCACCTGAATGTCCTTCGCGCTGCCGAGGACTGCCTTGAGCCCGGCCCGCACCACCGCGTGGTCATCAACGAGAATCACGCTGATAATGCCGTCTTTCACGCTGCCTCCGTGTCTGTCTTGATCCTTGCCAGCACTCTGGTTCCCCCAGTCAAATTACTATCGATGCGAAGCTCGCCTCCCGCAAGGGAGAGGCGCTCGCGCACGGAATCGAGCGCCGTCAGACGGCTGTTCGCCGCATCGGAGAGTTCCGACCCGTCATCCGTAACCTCGAGCTCGACGATGCCGGGACGGCCATGAAGGACCACGCTGACTCTTCCCGCATCGGCATGCCTTTCAACGTTGCGGAGCGCTTCCTGCGCGACTCGGTATAGCGTTCCAGCGAGCGGCGCCGGGAGCAGGGCACCGTCCATGTCAATTGTTACCGTTACGTCGAGAAGCGACCGTGCTCGCGTCGAGCGCGCGAGCGATTCGAGAGCAACGGGAAGGCCGAGGTCGTCGGCGACGCGTGGGTGCAACGATCGCGACACGTTGCGGATTTCTTCCTGCGCAGTCCGCAGGAGCTCTCTCACCTCGGCCAGACGCTTCGCTACAATCGCATTTTCACCCAGGTCGTTTAATACCGCCGTGATCTGAAAGGTGGCCGCAGCCAGAGTCTGGCCGACTGAGTCGTGCAGATCGCGCGCCACCTGCGCACGCTCGCGCTCCTGAGCAAAAACGACTTCCGCTCCAAGTTTACGCATCTTTTCGCGCCCTGCAGCCAGGTTGTCGAGCATCTCATTGATTGTAGCGCCGAGCTGAGCGAGACCGGGATCAGCAAGAAGTGACGCAGGTACCCGGTCTTCGAGACGCCCGCCAGCGACTCGGTGAGCAACACGTTGTAAATCTTCAACTGGTCGAAGCGCAAGCTTCACGAGAGAGATATTGACAACCGCGCTGGCCGCTAACGCTGCGATCACCACAATAACGTAAGTTGATTTTCCCGGCGCGACGTCGGAGAGCGGACCCCAAAGAGCAATGGTAGCAACGGCAAGAATGACGAGGTTCGCGCCAAGGAGCTTGAGCTCCAGCGAGATTCCGAGAGTCCGGCGGACCCATGACGGCGCTCGAGCAGCCGTCGTCCGCCGCGCGCGAGTCGATTCGTTGCCCGATACCACCCCGCGAATCGCCATCGGAGGATTACCTGAAATCCCGCCGCGATCCCTTTTTGCTCAGCAACGGTGCAGACATCTTTATCTCCTTGGGCTTACCCACTTACTCTCTCCTCGGCTGGCTCATCCTCACTGTGTAGAGGAAAAGTACCCGCGGCAGACCCCCGCCTCTGTCGTGGGATGGAGGATTAATCTCAGGGAAACGGCTCCACTCGGATAAGGGAAAGCCCTACATACCATGACTGACCAAATAACGAATGAGGTTCTCGCTGAAATCGTCGGGATCGCCGCTGATGCAATCATCTGCATGGATGCCTCGCAGCGGGTCACATTCTTCAACGACGGCGCCGAAAAGATTTTTGGCTGGACTGCGGAGGAGATGATCGGTCAGCGCATCGAGCTTCTCCTGCCTGAGCGATACCGTGCCCGGCACGAGGAGCAGGTCGCGGCTTTCGGCAGGTCCGAGGTGAAAGCTCGCCGCATGGGCGATCGAAGGGAGATCGCCGGTCTGCGAAAGAGCGGGGAGGAATTTCCCGCGGAAGCAGCAATCTCACAGGTCCATCATGCAGGCGTCACCATTTACGCCGTGGTACTGCGCGACGTAACAGCCAGAAAGCGCTTTGAAGAGCGTCAGAGCTTCCTCGCTGAAGCCGGGGAGAAGCTTGCCTCGGCATTCGGATCCGAGGCTACGCTCGGCCACATAGCTCACCTCGCGGTAGCCAGCCTGGCGGACGGGTGCATTCTCGAGAAGCGGCGCGACAACGGGTTCGTTGCGGGTTCGGTCGCTCATCTGCGAGCAGAAACGGAGACACTCTTATGGCGCATTCCCAAGGCGGGTGTCAGATCCCCGGGTGCTAATCACCCGCTCTCGATAGTCGCCAGGACAGGCGCCCCAGTGGTGGTGCAGGAAGATGCAATGCGGAAGATCTTCGCCGAGACCACGCACGCGACGTATCGCGAGGCGCTAACGGCGATGAAGCCAAAGGCCGCGCTGTACCTTCCTCTCATTGCTCGCGGCGAGCTGGTTGGCGCGTTGTCGCTCTTCCGCGAGAGCCGGGGATTCGACCAGGACGAAGTCTCATTCGCCGAAGACCTTGCGCGGCTGACCGCATTGGCGATGGATAACGCGCGCCTGCACGACGAAGTGCGGAGCAGCTTGCGTGCGCGAAACGAGATGATCGGGATCGTGTCCCATGACCTGAGAAACCCGGTCGCGGCCGTAAAAATGTTGGGCGGAGCGGTTCTCAGGGCAGATGACCGCAACACTGAGGCAAATACGGAAAGCATTGCCTTGATGTGTCAGGCCGCGGAGCAAATGGATGCATTGATCCGTGACTTGCTGGATGTGAGTCGACTCGATGCAGGCCGCTTGATGGTAGACCCGGAGGTGATCGACTCCAGGGAGCTGATCGTCGAATCCCTCAAGACGCTCGCGCCGCTCGCGGAGGAGCAATCCATCCACTTTGTCACCGAGCTCCCCGCGTCACTGCCCAAGGTGCTCGCGGACAGAGAGCGAATCCAGCAAGCGCTGTCGAATCTGGTTGGTAACGCGATCAAATTCACTCCGGCCGGCGGAACGATCACTGTCCGCGCCAGAACCACGCCGGGAAGCGTCGAGGTCTCGGTATCAGACACTGGCGCAGGTATCTCTCCCGAAGACCTTCCTCGCGTATTCGAGAGATACTGGCAGGCCGATCGTACCAAACGCCACGGAGCGGGGCTCGGGCTGCCCATCGCCAAGGGCATCGTCGAAGCGCACGGCGGCCGCATCTGGATCGAGAGTGGCGTTGACGCGGGGACACGGGTCACTTTCACTCTGCCTCTCGCCTCCTGAAACAGCTCTAAAGCTGTCGCCGTTACGGGTCGCTTTTTCGACCGGTTTCGTCCTTGCCTCCCTGCCGCTCGCATCGCCGACGGCGATTCTAAACAGCGCGTGTCTGAACGCCACGGGATCGCGTTCCGTAGCTCGCGGAACACCACATCGGACGACATGCCGGCGAACATGTCAGGCGCCCGCTGCCTGCGCATTGATCCGCTCATGGGTGGCGCTCGTTATCACGCTGGGATGAAACACCAGCACGGACGTCTGGGACTTCCTCGTGACATCGTCCGCTACAGCTCCCAGGATCAGACGCCGGAATCCGCCGGTTCCACTTGTCGCGATCGCGATCAGATCGATCCGCGCGCGGACGGCGTATTGGAGAATCGTGTCGGAGATTATGTCCCCGATGACAACTTCGTGGTGTACCGTAAGGCCCTTCTCGGTGAGATACCTTGCTACCCGGGATAGGTAGCTCTCACCGCTAGCCACCTCTGTCTCCCACCACGGCATCGCCGGATCCTGGATCTCTCGCTGCGAATACGTGAACGGAGTCAGGACCTGCAGCAGACTCACGGTCGCGTTCAGGCGTACTGCCAAAGCCTCAACCTGTGGCAGGATCTGTTCCGCCAGGGCCGATCCATCCATGGGCACCAGGATTCGGGCGAAGCGATCCTCTGGATCGTTAGGGATGAAGGTGGCAGGTGGCTTCACCACGAGGACAGGCACGTGTGTATTGCGAATCACGAAGTCGGTCACGCTTCCCAGCGCGATCCTGCTCATTCCTCCACGAACGTGACTCGACATGACGATGAGATCGACATTGTTTCGCTCTGCATAGCTCGTGAGTCCCGGTGCGACCAGTCCATCTTCCATCGCAGTCACGACTCTGACACCCCAAGCGCGGCATTCCGAGCCAAGTGCTTCCAGTTTCCGCCGCTGAGACGATCGCTCGGCTTCGATGAGGGCTTCTGTCCCCACTAGGCCGGCCGTGCGCGTGTTCCCCTCCAGAATGATCGGGCCTGTCTCGACCTGAACCAGCCGGATCTCGGCGCCAAACCGTCTGGCGAGGCGGACCGCGACTGAGAGCGCCGAGCGCTCAGTTTCGTATCCCTGGGTTGGTACCATTATCACTTTGTACATATTTGCTCCTTGCTTCCGGCGCATTCGGTTACTCAGGACCAGCTTGCCCGCAAGGCGTTTAAGATTACGGCGACGTCGATGACTTCCTGAAGAAGCGCTCCCTCCGTCGGCGGAATTTGCCCGTTGGCGGCAAACACCATCGCAATTCCACTCATCACCAATCCTGCGGCAATACTCTGACGCGCAATACGCATCGTGCGACGACTGATTTCGACTGCTTCTCCCACTCGCCGCAGGTCGTCGATCAGAATGACGGCGTCCGCGGACTCAGCAGTGACGCCGCCACCGTGTCCTGCCAAAGCGATGCCTACATCCGCCGCCGAAAGCGCCGGAGCGTCGTTTGTACCATCGCCCACCATCATCACGACTTCGCCGCGCGCTTTGAATCGCGATACCATCGCAGCCTTGTCCGCGGGCAAGAGTTCACCATGGATCTCGTCAATTCCCGCGCTTGCTCCAATAGTCCTGGCGTTGGCGACACTGTCACCGGACAAAAGAACCGTTCTAGAGAGTCCCAGGCGCCCAAGCGTGGCGAGAGACTCCGTTAGCTCGGGACGCACGGCATCGGCATACTCGATGATCCCGGCCGGGCGGCCGGAAATCAGCACGTAAGCGCGAAGACCGGCCGCTCCGAGCTCGGCATCGCTGAATGCATCGAGGGAGGTGGTGACGTGTTTTGCCACGAACGAGCGGCTGCCGATCACCACACCGACGCCGTTGACGACTCCTTCAAGCCCTTCGCCTGGTGACTCGCGGTGTTGCGTGGCGTCAGGCAACGGCCCGTATTTCTTCTCCGCTTCTTCGACCACCACGCGCGCAAGCAGATGACTCGACCCGCGCTCAACTGCGCCAGCGTATGTCATGATCTCCCGCGGCGTGAACCCCGACAGCGGAACGACCGCGCCGACACGCGGCTGACCGATAGTGAGGGTGCCGGTCTTGTCGAAAACTGCGATCGTCGCCTCACTCAGTCTTTCGAGCGCCCCTCCGTGCCGAACAATTATCATCCTGCGTGCCGCGCGGTTAATGCCCCCGATTATCGCAATCGGCGTAGCGAGAATCAGAGGGCATGGTGTCGCGACGACGAGCACCGAGAGCACGGTGTACCAGCTCCCGGTTACCGCAAATGTGACTGCGCATGCCGCGAGTGTCGCGGGCGTAAACCACACCGCATAGCGATCGGCGAGCCTCTGGAGTGGCGCTTTGGATGCCTGCGCGACACGCACGAGCTCGACGATCCGCAGGTACTGGCTCTCCGCTGCCCGAGCCGTCGCACGAATGCCGAGAAGTCCATGCATGTTCAACGATCCGCTCATCACCGGCGTTCCCATCTGCGCGATAACGGGGATCGGCTCGCCGGTCAGCTGCGACACATCGATCTCAGAGACACCGCTCTGCACTACTCCATCACACGGAATGAGCTCCCCCGGGCGAACCAGAAATGAATCACCGAGCTCCACTTCATCCACGGGAACGTCGACAAGACCGCGTGTGGCGCTCAAAAGGTGCGCAACCCTGGGCGCCGCCTTCTCGAGCTCACGCAAGGCGGTGGACGCGCGCCGTCCGGCATACTTCTCCAGAGATTCCCCACCCGTCTGCATCAGCACGATGACGAGACCGGCGAGAGGCTCGCCGAGGATGGCGGATGTCACGATCGAGAGACTAGCGACGAAGTCAGTTGCAAATTTCCCTTGGCGGACAGCGCTTAGGCTGCGCCATACGACCGGAAACCCTGCAACGAGGAGACCCAGGAGCCAAATCGCTTCGGCGTGAATGGGAAGGTGATAAAGAAACCGCTCCAAAGCGCCGAGCAGGATGATGGCAAGCGCAAAAAGGGCGAGCGACGGCGCAGCCGGAAACGAAAATTTCGCGGGCACAGCGCCCGTGACTCCGGCTGTGAAAGGTCGGAACTCCAGCTTCTGCCGAGTTAGCACCTTTCCAAGGCTAGTCGGCATCCCGACGCTTAGCTTTCAGCGTGACTTCGGGATGGGCCGTTCCTCCATGAAACGCGGCCGCGGCGGGAAAAATGAGAACAGAGCAGCGAGCTCCTCTAACAAGCTTGTCTACCGTCTGCCCACCCAATAGTCGCTTTACCGCCGTTCTGCCATGAGTTCCGGTCGCGATCAGGTCCACATCCAGCTCCTCGGCATACTTGAGGAGCGTGACGCCCGGTCGGCCGTAGAGGATTCGTTGCCCGATCCGGAACCCCCACTTGCGGTTCAGCCAGCCGACCACGCGACTCAGTTGAGCGTTGACAGACGCCTCGTATGTGCGGACCCACTCGTCGGGAACGTTCGGGGTGCGCTTCCAGGGCACGACGTGGGCAAGCACCATGGAACCGGATTCATCGGCAAGCTCGAGCGCGAGTCGTGCGGCTTCGATGCTCGCCTCGCTAAAGTCCATTGCGACGAGTATGCGTCTGGGAAGACGAGCGAGGTGCGGCTCCACAGCAAGCACCGGGGTCTCGCTGACCCGCGCGAGGCGGAGCGCAGTCTCGCTCCCGAAGACGCGCGATGTACCTCCATGTCCTCCCAGGCCCACGATGACCAGCTTCGCGTCGCAACCTCTTGCTTTTGTCGTGATGGTCTCGGCAGGATCACCCGACTCGACTTCCACAGGCCATTTGCTGTCGCCGAAGCTCGCGATCTGCCGCTTTACCGTGTTCAGAGCCTCTGCCTCTAGTCCCCGCTCGTAGTCAACGGCGATCACTGAATCGAGAGCCCCCCAAGGGATGGGAGGCTGATCGACAACCGTCAGCACCTTGATGTCGGACTTCGTCCGGGTGCTTACAAATCGGGCCAGCTCGATTGCCTGCTCTGACTGAGATGTTCCGTCAGTTGCAAGGACGATGGTCGAGGTCTGCTTTAATGCCGCGCTCGCCCCCACCGTGCCTTCTTCTTCTGCTTCGAGAACCGGGACCATAGCCCCTCTCCGTTTCTTGCGTTCGAGTAACTACCGGAAAATGGAAATCACCGACCAGCGGTGTAGTCAGCAGAAGGATTCTGTATTGTAGGGGCTTCCCTGAAGTTGAGGCTGAGCCAGATAGCACGATCCCCGCATCGCAGAGTTTACCTCTACGACACGGGGCTTCCTGCCAGTTAGAAGGCTACTACACCCTCGACCATGAATCCCTTGAACCGCCCGCCATTCCGAATATCGGTGGTCGGGAAGTCGTTGTACTTCTGCGTCACGTACTCACTCTTCAGCAGAAGGTTGGGGGTGAGGAACCACCCGCCGCCAAACTGCGTACGATTGACGCTAACAGCCGGTGTTCCAACGGTGAGTTCGCCCTTCGCGGTATTGTAGCGACCGACCACGTAGAGCTGCTTGTTGGGGAGGAAGCGATACACCACTTCTCCGACGGACTGTTTCCAGGTGCGGTTTGCCGTTTCCGTCGCGGCGCGTCCTTTCGCTCTCTCGAAGTTGCCGAAAAGCTCCAGTCCGCCGATCTGGACGAAGGGGTTGAGGACGTAGGCGTGGACGCTATTTCGCATACCCGGCTGGATCGAGCCAGACCATGCCTGTGCTGCTTCGGTAGCGGTGGTATTCTCCATCACCCCATAGTATCTCGAGCCGGCCCTGTCACCGCTGTACAGCGTATTGTTGACGGACTTCGAGGTGGCGTAGCTCGAGGCAGTGAGCCGGAATCTCATGGCGTCAGTGAACTGTTTGTCGAATCCGACTTTGCCCAG
>CAYMKQ010000066.1:8945-12068 GCA_964391175.1 uncultured Gemmatimonadaceae bacterium
GCCGGGATGATCCGTACGTCGTCATCGACACGCGAATGCCCCGAGCGAGCTGTGCGTTCAGGTACAGATTCGCGTTGGCATTGTTGAAGCCGTGACCGAGGCGGATGACTTTGTTCGCGTCGACGGGAGTTGGGGTACCTACCATCCGCGGGGCCGCTGTATTCCGATGATCGAGACCCTGGAACTGCTGGGTAAACGCGGCACCCCACTGGAGCTTGAAGCCGTCGTAGGCGACCGATTCATCCTTTGGCGCTTCGAAGACATTGATTCCGCGCTTGTCCTCGGGGCGGTAGTTCTGCATTTCGACCTGCGGAGCAGTCGCCAGGAAACTCTTCTTTCCCTTGACCGGGGCTGACGGCTTTGCGGTGTCTTCCTCCACCGCGGCGGGGATGACCGGGGCGACCGTAGCGACGATCGCAGTCGTCTCTGGCGGAACAGTCGCGGGTGTGTCCTGAGCCTGCGTGCGCTGCCCGACCGCGCAGGCCAGGAGTGCTGTGGTGAGAACGAAGTTGAGGCGTGTCATTGTATATCTCCTGAACTATTGAAAGCGTTGTGATGGTGTGAAGCAGAGCGCTCCCCGGTGAACCGGAGCTAAGGGCTCGTTACTGCTGTGGACCGCCCAAGGCTGCGATCCGCGCCAGCGTTTCAGGACCTACCTTGATGTTGAACTTGACCTTGATCTCGTTGCCGACCTTCAGGGTGCCGAGCATGAAGCTGGGCGGCTTGATTCCGAAATCGGTCATGAGTACGGTCCGCTCGCCCTCGGCGGTGGCCTTGCCGGCATCGAGACGTGCGGCGCTGACTTTCATGTCGACTACTTTCTGCTGCCCCACGACGGTGAGGGTTCCCTTGGTCTTGGCTGCGAATCCCGACGGCGAGGTGGAGCCGTCGAGAATGTCATAGCCCGAGAGGGTGTACTTGATGACGGGGTTTTTGTCGGCTTTCAGCGTCTTGTACATGTTCTCGTCTATCTTGCCGTTCCCGCATTTGAGACTCTTCACGGCGATGGTCACCTGCACGCTCACGATTGGATTGGAGATCTTCGTGAGATCCTTCGTGTAGCCTGGGTCCACATCGATGTAAACGGCCATCTTCTCCGTCTTGCAGGTGAAGTCGTGCATCGTTGATGTGCCGGAGATGGTCAGCAGACTCCCCGGCTCGAGTCGGAGGCGGGTCGCGCTCGGGCTCTGGGCGGAGACTGCGGAATTCGTGGCGATTAGCGATGAAGCGATCAGTAGGATCTTTCTCATTGTCGTATCCTCGTTAGCTGGCGATTTCGGGTGCTTGATTTCGTAATCAGGATACGACTTCCGGGGATCTCAACCTGTCGGGAGATCGCCTCAACTTTTGTGGGAATGTGGGCTGGAGTTTCGAGGATGATTCCCCAGGCCCGTGAAGGGAAACCCCTACCAGCATCTCGAGCCCCGGCGGGCATTGGAAGTTACGGGGAAACTCCGACAACAAATCAGGGCAAGGCTGACTGCTGATCACTGTGACGCCGATGAGATTGCCGTGCAGAAGTGCAGCGCGCGCTTTGGCTTCACGGATTCGCCGACATTTGGAGGCACATATGTACAACAAGATCATGGTCCCGACGGATGGCTCGGGCTTTGACCGAGAGGCGATCCGCGTGGCGTTACGGATAGCTGACAAAAGCGGAGCGAAAGTCCGGCTCGTTAGAGTTTTATCGTCCGCCAAACTGCTCGGAATGGGAGCGTCATTCGACGGCGTAGCGCTCTCCGTCGAGGCGATGCGAAACGAGGGCAACACTGCGCGGAGTGAGCTCCACGCGTTGGCTGCTGAATGCAGAAGCACCAGTGACGCTGACATCGGGGTCGACCTACTCGACGGGCCGATCGCCGAGATACTCGAAGGTTATGCCCAGCGGAACGAAATCGATCTCATTGTCATCAGCAGTCATGGACGCGGTGGACTGTCGCGCGTCTCTCTCGGAAGCGTGACGGATTCACTCATCAGGCACACCCGGATCCCGGTGTTGGTGGTAAAGCCAGCCCCGAGCTATCTCAACCCGCGGGCCGCCGACGCGTTCAAGCGCATAATCGTCCCGCTCGACGGATCCACGCTCGCCGAACAGATCCTTCCACGCGTGGGCTTGCTGGCAAAGCTCGAGCAATCGGATGTAACGCTCCTGCACGTGCACGTGCCGCAGAACCATTGGCGCGAAGAGAGGCCTGATCCGACGCTTCCATGGTGGGACCGGGAAATTGAGGTCTCCCGCGCATATCTCGCGGGAATTGCCGGGAGAATGCGGCGCCAAGGGCTTCCAGTGATCACGGAGATCGTCGTTGGGGAAAACGTGTCCCGGGCGATCGGTGACTATGCCGGCAGGGAGCGAGCCGATCTTATCGCGATAGCGACTCACGGGAGGGGAGGCCTGGCTCGAATGCTTCGCGGCAGCGTGGCGGACGCAGTGACCCGATCCTCGAGGACCTCCATGATGGTGTTTCGTCCTGAGAAACCGGCTGAGAAGGAGGGTTCGAAGGTAGAGGAGGATGAGGTGCACCCGCTGGAGCTGGCACTGGCACCGCCATGACCGCGGACTCAGCTCTCTTCATTTGCGGTGTTGTTGCAGCTGACTGCCCAGATCGTCGCTGCTCTCGCTGTCAGGTCTTGAAGACGGATCTGTCACTGGCGCGCCGGCAAGCTTTCCGCCAAGGGCGGCACACGGGATCACGACAACCAGTGCAAGCAGACGAAACCAGGTCGCCGAGGGGGTACTCAACAAGGTAAAGGTGGCAAGCGTGAAAAAAAGCTGGAGCACGGCGAAGGAGCTGACCGCATTCGGTGAGTTGTGGATTCTGGCTGCCAAGAATCCACCGAGCACGCTCGACCCTCCAATGGCAACGAGAATAAGAAACGGACTTAGTGATGCGGCCGAGCCGTCGTCCGCTGCCCAGATGACGGCGACCACGAGAGTTGCTGCTGCAATCAAACCAGTAACGGCGGCTAAAAAAGTACGCAAAGGGTCCTCGTGACCGGCGCTCGACGGAGGTTCTACTGAATGGAGAGCCGCCGTGAAGCCGGTGCCTGTTGGGTACGGCGGGGCGCCTCTGGTCCATTCATCGTCCGCCAGATGTTGAGTATGAAAGCGAAGGCTCCGAG
>CAYMKQ010000067.1:0-4970 GCA_964391175.1 uncultured Gemmatimonadaceae bacterium
GTCGCCGCCGAAGAGGACACCCTCACCTCCCCATACAGAGATGCCAGCCGAAACGCGATACGCGCTGCGCTTAGATGGTCGCGCCGGGCGAAGGACCCTCCACGATCGTCCTGAAGGCGCTTGCCGAGATCCGTTCCGGCTCGAACGGATCCCCCGCGCGTTTCATCACGCCCTTCACGACCTGATCGAGTGTCACGAGCGGAGCGTCGGCCTCCGCCTGCACATCCACCTCCCATTTCCCCCGATTCGGCCCTTTGAGCGTGTGCCGGTAACGGGCGGTGAATACGGTGTGCCGGTGCACAATGATCTCGCGGTCTTCCTCTTCGATCGGAAGAAACTCGTCGCCGGCGCTCGCGCTTAACGCTTCGGGCGGCTCATCCGGCTCGTGGACGTGCCGCGGTTCTGGCGGCAGCGGTATCGCCGCGACGACCGCGATGCCGGTCTCCACGCCCGACTGGCGCAGCGGCGGAAACAGTCGGACCTCGTCCACCGCTTGAACGCCGATTCGGTCGGCGATGTCCCGCAGAAACCGCTCAGTGGTCCCGATCACGCCCGTGCCCTCGAAGTCGCGCCCGGTACGCCCTTCGGCGACTGTCTGTCCGTGAGCTCCCGCTCGACGTACAACCGCAGAATGTGCATGAAGTCCTGCGCGTTCGTCACGACGCCGAATGCCTGGTGCGTTCCACGATCTTTCAGCTTGCTGACCACGAACTCCGAAGAGTCGACACAGATCGTAGGAAGCTCGCGCATCGATCCGTCCGCTTCGGTGACGAACGCGGGCAGCATGTTGCCCGTCGCTATCGCGTGAAGGGCGGTGGCGATGAGTACCGCCATAGTAGCGCGAGTCGTGTGGCGTTTCATCGCGTCCTGCGCCGCGAGTGCATCGGTGATCACCTCCGGGAGCGGCCCATCGTCGCGGATCGACCCGGTAAGCACGAATGGAATCTGATTCACGACGCACGCGTGCATGATCCCGTCGGTGATAATGCCCTGCTCCACCGCCCTGGCGATCGAGCCCGCCGCTCTGACCTTGTTGATCGCGCGCATGTGGAGACCGTGACCGCCGGTGCTGGCCTCGCCCGTCTTCGTCATGCCGAGCGTCGTGCCGAAGATCGAGGCCTCGATGTCGTGAACCGCCACGGCGTTTCCGGCCAGAAGCGCCGAGACGAATCCGTTCTCGATGAACCAGACCATGTCGGCTCTGGCACGTGAATGGACAAGGGCGGGCCCGGTCACCCAGATCGGGTAGCCGCCGCGGTCCCGCTCCGCGATCAGTATCCGCGCCATCAGCGAGTAGTCGATCGGCTTTTCGCGCGACACCGCGCTCGTCATGAACTTGAACTCGCCCTCTTCTTCGCCGAGGAAGGAGCCGACGTGCACGTAGATACCCTGGCTTCCGTCCTCCTCGCTGCCGATGGCGACCATGTCACCCTTCTTCAGGCGGCGCCCCTCCCTGATCCAGAGGCCGTCGTTGTCCAGCACGAGCGCCGCGTCCATCCTCGGCTCGCGTGGCATGAGCCACGCTCCCCTGATGCGGACATACGTGGGAAGATTGGTGGTGGAGAAGAAGTTCTCGGGCAGCACCCCATCCGCCGGCGCGGGGACGAAAGTCGCATCGGGAGCACGCGCCAGCTCTGGTGCGTTGAAATCGGGATGTCGGAGAATGGACACGGTTGGAAAATAAGCGTCAGAGCAGAGCGACGGGATCGCGGTCGAATGTTACCCGAAGCTGCGCGACCTTCGGAATCTCGAATCTCTCCATGAAATAGCGACCAACACGCGTCAGCTCGCCAGGATGCTCCGTCTTCAGCAGGACGTGCCAGCGCCAGCGGCTCTTGATCCGCTCTACGGGACAGGGCGCCGGACCGACCACCGTGATTCCGTCGGGCGCACGCGCGGCGATCAGCTCGCGCAGCCATTCTTCGCCCCTGATCGCGAGTTTCGCGGTCGCGTCCTCGATCAGTCCGCTGAATACGATGTTGGCGAGGCGGACATTCGGCGGGTACGGAGGACTCACGCGGCCCTCCATCTCATCGCGCACGAACGACACGTAATCGTGAGAGACGGCGTAACGGACGGCGTGGTGCCCGGGGATACGCGTCTGGATGAGCACGCGGCCCGCCTTTGCGCCTCGGCCGGCTCTGCCCGACACCTGGCTCAGCAGCTGAAAGCAGCGCTCCGATGCGCGGAAATCGGGCAGGTTGATCCCCACATCGGCGTCTACTACTCCGACGAGCGTGACGTTCGGAAAGTCGAGCCCCTTGGCGATCATCTGGGTGCCAAGGAGGATGTCGACTTCACCCGATGCGACCCGGTCGAGGATTCTCGTGTGAGCCCACTTACCACTCGTGGTGTCGACATCCATCCGCGCGATGCGCGCCGCGGGAAACCTTTCGGAAAGCAGACGCTCGACCTGCTGTGTGCCCAGCCCCCGCTGCCTGAGGTTGCGCCCGCCACAGCGCGAGCAGTTGGGCCGCGGATCCTCCTTGTGCAGACAGTAGTGACAGACGAGGCGCTCCGGATTCCGGTGGTGGGTGAGAGTGATGCTGCAATGCGGACAGGTCGCGACCGCGCCGCAGTCAATGCACTGGATGAACGACGAGTACCCGCGGCGATTGAGCAGCAGGATGCTCTGCTCGCCGCGGCTCAGGCAGTTCACGATCGCGTCATGGAGCGGCTCTCTGATGACCACCCCGTAATCGATTCCGCCCTGCGCCATGCCGGTGTAGTCCGGCGCGATTCTGCGCAGATCGATCACGTCGACCTTGGGCAGCCGGCCGCCGCCCACACGGTCGGGAAGAGTGAGCAGTGTCGACTTTCCGGCCGCAGCATTCGCCCAGCTTTCGAGGGAAGGCGTCGCGCTTCCGAGAACCGTGATTGCGCCCTCGTTCTTCGCCCGGACGATCGCCACCTCCCGCGCATGGTAGCGTGGCGTCTCGCCCTGCTTGTAGCTGGATTCGTGCTCCTCGTCGACGATGATCGCGCCCAGATTCTCGAGCGGGGCGAACACCGCTGACCGCGCGCCGACGACGATTCTCTTCTCGCCACGCTTGAGCGCGAGCCACGCGTCGTAGCGCTCGCCATCGCTGAGCGCGGAGTGCAGAACGGCGATCCTGTCGCCGAATGCGGCTCGGAAGCGATCTACCGTCTGCGGCGTGAGGGAGATCTCGGGCACCAGCACGATCGCCGACTGACTCCGCTCATCGACGATGCGTCGCAGCAGCTCGATGTAGACCAGCGTCTTGCCGCTCCCGGTGATTCCGTGCAGAAGGAAGACTTCACCTCGTCCGGCCGCCACCATTGCATCGATGGCGTTCTGCTGCGCGAGAGTAGGATTTAGTCTCGCGCTCGAAATCCCGCCGCGCGAAGCGAACGGATCCCGTTCGACCTCTTCCTCCTCGATGATGATGAGCCCGCGCTTCTCGAGACCCTTGAGCACGGACGGAGAGAACTCGAGCTGCGAGGTAAGCTGCTCGACGGTGCTCCTCCCACCCAGTGATTCGAGCAGCTCGAACACCGCGCGCTGCTGGCGCGCCCTGGCGAACACCCTGTCGCGGTGGAGCAGAGACGGGATGTCGACGCCGAGTCGTGCGACCTTCTGGGTTTTTCGGGAAGGGTGCGGGTCTTCGGCTCCGGTCATCGCCGCCGGCAGCGCCGTGCGCAAAGTGATTCCCAGGGGCACGATGTAATAATCAGCCATCCACCGGCACAGCTCTAGGAGCTCCGCGCCGATCGCGGGGTTCCTGTCCGGCGATTCGAGCACCGCCTTTGGCTTGCCCTTCAACCCTGCTCCGCTGCTTTCGCCGACGCAGATGCCGATCTTACGCAGGTTGCGGAAGGGAACCACCACGCGTGAGCCGACTGCGACCGGGTTGGCCAGGCCGTCTTCTACCGCGTAGGAAAAAGTCTGGAAAAGCGGGAGAGGGAGCGCGACCTCGACGAGCCGTAGCCTTCTGTCATGCACTTTGGAACGCCGCGGTGATGTCTGCGCCCTGAGCCGGGGCGGCGCCGAGCCCCGGGCGGTCGTTGAGACGGACCTTGCCGCCGGCGATGGATGTGCCGGTGAAGGGATCGCTGGAGAGAAGCGCGGCCCCGTCGAAATCGGCGAAGTCGAGCAGCGGAGAAACCTGGGCGATCGCGGAGATGCCAAGCGAGCTCTCGATCATGCAGCCGGCCATCACCTGCATGTCGAACGCGCGGGCGGCGTGGACCATCCGGAGCGCTTCGCGCAGACTTCCGCATTTCGCGAGCTTGATGTTGATCCCGTCGACAGCGCCCGCGAGCCTGGCGATATCGGCCGCGACGAGACACGATTCATCCGCGAAAACAGGCAGCTTCGAGCGCTTGCGCACGAAGCGAAGCCCCTCGACGTCGTTCGCCGGGACGGGCTGCTCGAGCATCTCCACGCCCTGGTCGGCGAGGAAATCGCTCATCCTGACGGCGTGCTTGGGCGTCCAGGCCGCGTTCGCATCCACGCGAAGACGCTTCTCCGGCCCGGCGTTTCGGACAATGCGCACGATCTCCGTGTCGCGATCGGTGCCCAGCTTGATCTTCAGTATCGGATAATCGCGCGCTTCAGCGACTCGCTTCTCCAGCTCGCTGTTCTCTGCGATTCCGATCGTGAAGCTGGATTGCGGTGTGCTGGCAGGGTCCAATCCCCAGAGCCTGTGAACGGGCATACCCAGGCGCTTCCCGACCAGGTCGTGCAGCGCGGAGCTGACCGCGCCCTTCGCTGATGCGTTACCGCGCAGCACCCGGTTCATCTCCGACTCAGTCGATTCGAGCGCGAAGGAGTCGGCACGCTCGAGAACGGGCTTGAACTGACCGAGCGCGGCGATCACCGTCGCGACCGACTCCCCGTAGTATTTGTTGGGCGCCGCCTCGCCGAAGCCTTCGTGACCCTCGTCATCGGTGATCCGGACGATGACGTTCCGGTGGTGGGCGTAGCCGCCGCGCGCAATGACGAACGG
>CAYMKQ010000067.1:5070-12021 GCA_964391175.1 uncultured Gemmatimonadaceae bacterium
ACAGCCTCATCAGATCATCCGGCAGCCACTGTCGCTGCAGCGCGCGCCGTACGGGCCATGCGATACTCCTGCGGCGCGGCAACTCCCGACAGGAAGTGGATCAGCGCGTCGGCGAGGGCGTTCCCCCTCTCGTAACGATTTCCCGGATGCTTCTCGAGGCAGCGCATCACGATGGAGGCGAGCTGCGGCGGGATGCGCGAGTCCACGACCTCGGGCGAGACCGCGTTTTCCGTCACGTGCTTGTAGCTGATCGAATAGCTGTCGGCGCCATCGAATGGGGGAAAACCCAGCAGCGTCTCGTACATCACCACGCCCAGCGCGTAGATGTCGCTCCGTCCATCGAGCAGCTTCCCGCGCGCCTGTTCCGGCGACATGTAGTGCGGCGTGCCCATGACGTTGCCGCTGCCCGTCATACGGCTCCGGAAATGTCCCGTCGCAATGCCGAAATCCGTGACGAGCGCGTTCTCGTCCTCATCGAAGAGGATGTTGTCCGGCTTGATGTCACGATGAACGAGGCCGCGTCGGTGGGCGTAGTCCAGTCCGGTCGCGACCTGTGCCGCCACCGCCGCGGTGGTCTCGGCGGGAAGCGAGCGGTGGCCGCCGATGCGGTCGCTGAGCGTCCCACGCGCGAGATACGGCATCACCAGGTAGACGTGGTCACCGACCATCCCAAAGTCGATGATCGCGCAGATGTGCGGATGTACGAGCTGCGCCGCCGACTCCGCCTCCCGCCGGAAGCGCTCGCGCATCTCCTGCTCGCGCGCGAGGTGGGGATGCAGGACCTTGATCACGACCGGCGAGTCGAGACAGACGTGGAGTGCGTAGTACACGCTCGCCATTCCACCCTCGCCGACCCGGTGCATGATGGTGTAGCGTCCTCCGGTGACCTGTCGGAGCGCGGTCACCGATGCGTCGGGCGGGGCCTGACGACGGTCCGCGTTGTCGGGCATGCGAATCCCGCAGCGCACGCAGCGCGCGGCTTCAGCGCGATTCCAGCTTCCGCAGTCGGGACAGAACACCGGTCAGACTCCGAATTGCATGCGCACGAAATCGTACGGAGGCCAGGGACCCGTCACGCGGAAGTCGAGCGCGGTCTGGCGCTGCGCTTCCTTGGTCACGGTGTCCTGGAACAGCTGCCAGCGCTGGCTGTCGATGAGAAATGATGCGCGCGCGACGACGCCGTCGGTATCGTCATCATCGGCGGGAGGGAGAGTGACCGTCGCCGCGGCCTGGCTGCGGAGCAGTCCCAGACTCTCGGCGGCCAGCGCGGCGAACCTCCTGTGCGCCTCACCCTCTTCCTGCCTGCCCTGCGTCGTGATGCTCACGCGGGCGGCGGCATGTCCCTCGACCACTGAAAGCGCCTCCGTCAGCGTGAAGTAGTGCAGCTCGAGCCAATGCGTGAGAATCGCCTGCGACCGGAATACGGTTCCCGGCGGGGCGGGGAGCACCGCAATGTGCGAGTGTACCTCGTCGAGCACGCGGAGGTATTTCTGCATCTCCCCGTCGTCGAGATTGACCGCCGAATACGCGGACGGCTCTACGACCGCCGCCAGGGCCCGATAGCGCACGAGCTTCGTCCCTTCGGCAAGCGAGATCGTTTGCCCGGAATCCACGGCGCCCACACCGTACAGCCGAAGAGAGCTCAGAGTACCTTGCGCCACTTGAGACCAGCCAGGATCGCCAAACCGAGAGCCAGCTGTGACAAGAGAAGGATCATGAATCCGTGTGGATGAGATTGAAGCGGGATGTGCTCGAAGTTCATCCCCCACATCCCGCTCACAACCACGAACGGAAGAGTGAAGGTGGCTACGATGCCCAGGGCCTTGGTCGCCATACCTAGACGATTGGAGACCTGTGTTAGATAGCTGTCCATAGTACTGCTGAGCAGATCCCGGTAGGTCTCCAGGGAATCGTAGATCCTGAGGACGTGATCGTGGATATCCCGGAAGTAGATCTGAGTCTCCGGGGCGAGCAGCGTACTGGGCCTGTTGGTGAGCACGTTCAAGGCGTCCCGCTGGGGCGCCAGGTGCCGCCTCAGCGTGAGAACGAGCCGCTTGACCGCGAAGACGTCCCGGAGCGAGCTCTGGTCGAAGCTGGCGAAGATCCGCTCCTCCAATCCATCCATGAACTCGTCCAGCTTGTCGACGATCGGAAAGTAGGCGTCGACCGCCTGGTCCACCATCGCGTGCATGAGCCGGGCGGGACCACGGGAGGCGAGCTCCGGTTTTCTGCGCAGGAGGTCGGCGGTGCTGTCCACCGGAGAGGTATCGGCGCCGCGCACGCTCACGACGTAGTTCTTTCCGAGGAAGAACGAGATGTTCACCGTGTCGAGGTCGTAGGGATCCTCCGTCTCCTCGATGAACGCGACCGTCCGGACGATCAGCAGCAAATACTGGTCGTACTCCTCGAGCTTGACCCTGGATTCGGGATTGAGCGCATCCTCTCTCGCCAGCGGATGGAAGTTGAAGACTTCCTTGAGCAGTGCGACCTGCTCGGGCACGCGGGTGTCGATATCCACCCACAGCGTTCCTTCCGCAGACGCCAGAGCGCTCGCGATCTCCTTCTTCGAGAGACGCTGCCTGACCTCCCCCTGCGGATCGTGGTAGCAGCTCCATAGCTGCGGCTTCCCGGTCGGGGTGATTCTCTGGATCGGCTTGAACGGGGTGATTCTCTTGATTGGCTTCGATGAGGTGGTCATGGCGCGTATCTGCCTTCAGGGGCGCGGGCCGCTGCTCGCAACGAGCAGCCGGAGCAAACGCAAGCTCATGAGGCTCAAGATACTCGCTCCGCCGCGAGCGCGGCCAGATGACGGAGGCTCGCCTGAGCGACCCGATCCGGAGCGTAGCCTCCTTCGAGGGCGCTGACGACGCGACCCCCGCACCACGATTCCGCGCGCTCGACCAGTGAGCGGGTGAGCTTTTCGAAGTCGTCCAGCTCCAGCGTGAATCCCCCGAGGGGATCGCCGGCGAGCGAATCGAAACCCGCGGAGATGAGAACGAGATCAGGGATGAAGCCCTTCGTTGCTGCATCGATACCCCCCTCGAGCGCGGCGATATAGCTCTCGCGCTCGAGACCTCCGCGCATCGGAATGTTCCAGACAGTCCCGTGCGGGCCGCGGTCATCCGCGGCTCCGGTCCCCGGATACCACGGCCACTGATGCATCGATACGAAGTGAATGTCAGGCTCGTTCTCCACGAGAGCCTGAGTCCCGTTTCCGTGGTGCACGTCCCAGTCCACTATCAGTATTCGCTGAAGCGTGTGCTTCCGTCTCGCGTAGTGCGCGCCTATCGCGATGTTGCCAAAGAGGCAGAAGCCCATCGCGCGATCGTGAACGGCGTGATGGCCGGGCGGACGCACCGCGCAGAAGCTTCGCCGGTGCACTCCGGTGACGGCGAGATCGATCGCCGAGAGGACGCACCCGGCGCCCGCGGTGGCGGCGTCCCACGACCCATTGCTGGTGACGGTATCCGCGTCGAGGCGGCCTCCGCCACCCGCGGCGGAGTCTCTTATCGAGAGAACGTATTCGGGGTCGTGCGCCAGACCGAGCTCTTCGACGGTGGCGTGACGTCCCTCGAGATGGTCGACCGTGTGGAAGAGGTCGGGATCGTCACGAAGTGCCCGGGTGATCGCGCGCAGCCGGCCGACGTGCTCCGGATGTCCCCACCCGGTATCGTGCCGGCCGCAATCGCTGTGAGATATGAACGCGGCCCGCACGGACCGTGGCAGCGCTAGTCGACCGGTCGCCGGCGGCGGTCGGTGATGAGGAAAGTCGACCCATTCCTCGCGTCAGTCGAAGAGAGCGGGGCGTCTTCGTCGAGAATCTCGAAGCCGTTGAGCTTCACCACGAATTCCTCTTCGGGGATGTTCTCAGGGTAGAGCTCACGGAGCGCCACCTGCTTGAGGCTTCTTACCGACGCGGATGGGTCGGCGTCGATGCGGATTGCATCCCAGGCTTCGAGCACCTGCGCGCGCACCTTGAGCGAAGCTCCGGAGGGCGCGCCAAGCCGTACCGGCTCGCCCCGCGTGCGAAGGGCGCTCACGAAAGGCGCGGTCATGCCGCGCCCGCGGGCACCAATGCCGGCGTTGGAGTTGGGAGCGATGCGAAGAAGCGGGCGACCTGCTGGTCGAACAGATAGCTCGAGCCCGTGACTCTGGTACCACCATCACCCGGTACCGCGGCGATCACTACCTCCTCCCCGCCCTGTCCGCGCAGCGTGAGGTGCTGCTGGCTCTCCTGCTCGGGGAAAGCGGCGTAGATCCCGTTCTGACGCGTGAAAAAGCGCTTGGCCGCGGCGAGCGTTTCCGCGGGGCCGAGCGTGGTCACAATCTCCTGAAGAGTGCGGTCCTGTTGCAGCATCGAAGCCGATTCCGATGAGGGGCGGGTGGGCTCGTCCAATCTAGACCGCGCCCGAAGGCGCGACAAGCCGACTGGTTGGCGGTAGGCATCTTGCAATTACAGGGTTCGTTGCGAATTACGGGGGATTCAAGTTGTGAGTGGACAGTTAGTGGACAGTATCGAGTTGTCAGTTGATCAGTGGTTGTCAGTTTGTCGAGTTAGACTGACAACCACTGTCAACTGGCCAACTAACCAGCTGACAACTCACGACTTGGATTCCCCCAGCCCGATCTCGGACCCTCCGCGCCCGGATTCCCTCTGCTCAATATCGGACCCTTTGTCCCAACGGCGTAGCTCCGCAAACGGATTGTTTTCGCTGTCGCTCAACCTCGATCACAAGGATTTCCGACCATGCCGACGAGTAAAACTCTTCTTCAAGCGCTGACCCTCGCATCCGCTCTCATTGCACCCGCCCTGGGGTCACGGGCTCAGCTTTCCGCGCAAACCGGTCCCGCCACGCGGCCAGCCTTGGCTGCGACATCGTCCACTCAGGCCACCTACAAGCCCGAGTTCGGCACGATGTGGACGTTCGACGCACCACCACTGGATTACTGGCGACGTACCTACAACTGGGCGCCGGATCAGCGCTGGCTCGACCATGTGCGGCTTGCCTCCGTGCGACTTCCGGGCTGTTCGGCGTCGTTCGTGTCCTCCCGAGGACTGGTGATGACCAACCATCACTGCGCGCGTGAGTGCACGGCGCGCTCCTCATCGCCCGACTCCAACTACATCGAGACCGGGTTCGCGGCCAAGGCTCTCCCCGAAGAGAAGAAGTGCGCCGGCTTGTACGTCGACCAGCTCCAGTCCATCGAGAACGTGACGAGCAGAGTACGCTCCGCGATCACCGGGAGAACTCCGTCGGAGCAGGCTGCCCAGCGGACTGCGATCATCAGCCAGATACAGACGGAATGCAATCAGCAAACGCGGCTCACGTGTCAGGTCGTCACTCTCTACCACGGCGGCATATACTCGCTGTACAGCTACCGACGCTTCAACGACCTCCGCCTGGTCATGGCTCCGGAAGGCGAGGTCGCGTTTTTCGGGGGCGATCCGGACAATTTCACCTACCCCCGGTACGACCTGGACGTGACGCTGCTCCGCGTCTACGAGAACGAACAGCCCTACAGCCCGCCGGATTATCTCCGCTGGAGCCGAAACGGAGCGACCGAGAACGAGTTGGTCTTCGTCGTGGGGAACCCCGGCTCGAGCGGACGTCTCAACACGCTTGCGCAGATGGAGTTCCTTCGCGACGTGAGTTATCCGGCGATGCTGGCGGGATACAAGCGTTACCTCGACATCTACAGGGAGCTGGCAAAGCGGGACACGTCAGCTGCTCGCCGTTACCAGAACGAGGTTTTCAGCTACGAGAACTCGCAGAAGGCGGTGACCGGATACCGCACCGGCCTGCTCGACAGCGCCCCCATGGCGACAAAGCGCGCGTTCGAGCGTGATTTCCGCGCGAGGATCGCCGCGGATCCGAAGCTCCAGGCGGAATACGGCGCTGCCTGGGACGCGATCGCGGCAGCACAGCGGGAGCTCGCGACCTTCAACCCCCAGCTCCGATACCAGGGGTTCGGCGGCAATTCGCGTCTGCTCACTCAGGCCTCTCAGACCGTTCGCGTCGCGGTGGAGAGCGCGAAGCCCGACTCCGCCCGCCTCGCTGCCTATCGAGGGCCGGGGATCAACACCATCAGGGCGGCGGTGTTGCGGAATGTCCCGATCGACACCGCGTTCGAGAGGCTCGCGCTCGCCGCGCAGCTTCGTGCCGCGCAAAGCGAGCTCTCCCCCAACGATGCATTCCTTCGCGTCGCGCTGACTGCACGCACGCCGGAAGCGGCGGCTGCGGCGCTGGTGCGAGGGACCCGCGTTGGCGATTCCACATTCCGCGCCTCTCTGCTGAACGGGGGACCGGCTGCGGTCGCGGCATCCAACGATCCGATGATCGCCCTGGCACGAGGCATCGACCCGCTCAACAGAGCCGTGACCGCGCGCGCGAATCAGCTCAATGCGGTGATCGCGACCAATGCCGAGAAGATTGGCCAGGCCATATTCGCCGCGTACGGCACGGTGCTGCCGCCGGATGCCACTTTCACGCTCCGGATCAGCGACGGCGTGGTGAAGGGCTTCCCGATGAACGGCACGATCGCGCCCTACAAGACGACGTTTTACGGCCTGTACGAGCGCTCCGCGTCGTTCGACAACAAGTTCCCGTTCACAATTCCGCAGCGCTGGGCGGAGCGCAAGAACAATCTCGATCTGGTGACGCCGTTCAACTTCGTGTCGACCAACGACATCATAGGAGGAAACTCGGGCAGCCCGGTGATCAACAGGAACGGCGAGGTCGTCGGTCTGGTGTTCGATTCGAACATCGAGGGTGTCGCGAACCGGTTCATCTTCACGACCGCGGTTGCGCGCACCGTGAGCGTACACTCGCGCGGAATCACCGAGGCCCTGCGCAAAGTGTACGACGCCTCGCGCATCGCGGACGAGCTCGAGGGGCGGTAGCAGCGCTTTCTCCTGGCTTCGGGATCTAGCCGCCGGTCAGTCGGGAGGAT
>CAYMKQ010000068.1:0-3726 GCA_964391175.1 uncultured Gemmatimonadaceae bacterium
AGGTGAGGGTGTCCTCGCAGGCGGCTTGCAAAGTGAGCGACCAGAGGAGACCAGCGATGGAGCGCGGAGCGCGAAGTCGCGCTTTGGGCTCCGCGGGAGCGAGCGTAGCCGCCGAAGAGGATACCCTCGCCGACCATAGTAAGAGGTGTTTCCGAAGCGCCGAGGTGAGACGCGAGTTCGCAGTCTGTGTTGATCCTCTGGCGACTATGCGCGCAGCGGGGAGCCCATTGCGAGCATCATGGTGCCGAGACCAGCCAGTGACTGGCCGCCATCGCACACGACTACGGCGCCGGTGATGAAGCTCGCGGCATCGCTGGAGAGGAAGAGAGCGAGATCGGCGATCTCGTCCTTCGTCGCGAAGCGCCCGAGCGGGATCCCGCGAGTGAATTGCTTGCGTATCTCGGGCGTCGGGGCCAGCCGCCGCATCCCCTCCGTCTCATCGACAGCGCCGGGCGCAATCGAGTTGACGCGCACTCCCTCGGGTCCCCACTCGATGGCGAGGCACTTGGTGAGCATGTCGATCCCGGCTTTCGCCGCGCACACGTGTGCTTGCATGGGCATGGGAATGAACGCCTGCATCGCCGAGATGTTGATGATAGATGCTCCCGGCCGCTTCAGGTGCTCGAACGCAGCCCTGCACGTGTTGAAAGTGCCGAGGAGATCGATATCGACTACCGACTTGAAGCCGTTCGCCGACATGCCCAGTACAGGCGCGGGAAAATTGCCCGCCGCGCCACAGACGACGAGGTCGATCTCGCCGTGCTCTTCACGCGCCGACCTGATCGCGCCCGCGAGCGCATCGTAGTCGCGCACATCCGCGGGATGACCTGAGGCAGTCCCGCCGGAGCTCCGGATCTCGCCGGCTGCCGCATCGAGCTTCTCTTTCGTTCTTCCGATGAGCGCGACCTTCGCTCCATTGGCGGCGTATCGCTGCGCGATCGCCAGATTGATCCCGCTGCCGCCTCCCGTAACGAGAGCGGTTTTCCCTTCCAGCAGCTTTTCGCCGAACGCTTGCGCCATTGACGCTCCACGAGACATACCAGCCAGCCGCGCCATTCGCAGTGAATCGCAAACCTAGCCCGCCAGCGCTGACGCTGACAGGTGGCCGCATGGAAGGAGCGCCGCGAGGACCTTTGTTCAGGAGCGAATGGGCAAAGACTTGGACGCCAGAGTCCGGAAGAGGATTTGATCAACAGAAACCCCGTACCAAGGGTTTGAAAAACTCTTTCGCTAGCTCCGGCGCTTGCGCGTAGTCAGTAACTGAAGGTCGCCCGTCGATGAGAACAGCTGCTGGACCGCTGCGGTGGACAGCGCTGCGACTGTCTCTCGATCGAGAGTGAGGCGCGACGATCCGCCCTCCGTCGCCTCCGCGATCAACCCCGCCGCGCGAAGCGCCTGAACGTGATGAGTGATCGTAGGCTTGGACACCTTGAGGCTCCGCGCCAGTTCCGCCGATGTCGTAGGAGTACGCGCCAGGATCGACGCGATCGCATAGCGAGTGGTGTCACCGAGAGCTCGAAAGACCGCTTCCGCGTTTATCGCCTGCGCGTGCCTCCGTGGAATTCCTGTCGGCGCGTCCTGCCCTGACCAGTCGTCCTCCGCGATCGCGTTTGGCGACGCCGCTGCGCTCGCCACCGGGAAATACAGGCTGACCCGCCGCGACTTCGTCTCGTATTTCGCCCACCACCGCCGGGTATTGAACGCGGACGGAATGATATAGCAGAGATCGACGCGGTGGAGCTTGATCGCGGGGCCACTCCTCGGTCTCAGCTCTCCCGTGCTCTCGTCGAGCGCAGCGGGGAGGTTGAGCTCTCGGGAAAACTCAGCGAGGGAGCGCTTTTCGCTAAGGCGCTTCATCCTGTGTGCGTCGGCGCGAAGTGCGGGCTCGAGCGCGGACCAATCGTGCTTGAATCCCGTCTGCCAGAATCTCTGTAGAATCAGGCTCAGCTCGTCACGAAATGCTTCCGGCTCCGAGAGAAGCGTGACCATCGCGCTCGATGCCTGCGAGCTGGCCTCATACGGCCTGAGCCCGAAGTGAGCGAGGAGCTCGCCACCCGCCACGTTCTCATCGGTGAGCACCTTGCGGAGACTTCTCTTTCGCGACAGCAGAGACTGAACCGTGGCGCGGTCGTGGAAGATTCCCGAGAGCACATTCGCCTTGAGCTCGTCCACCGGCATGGTGCGGAGGGTCGTGAGAATCTCCTCGAAGCTCATCCCCCCCGCCGTTCCCTGAAGCGCATCGGCAAGGAGCGGCCAGAACAGCGGAACTGGCGCCACACGTCTGGCGACGCGCTCGAAATCTCGCGGAAGCCGGCGAAGCGCTTTCTCTCTCCAGGCTGCGAGTGGGGTTTGGCCCCCGCTCGTCAACGCGTAGAGCGCGTAGAACAAATCGAAGCGGGGAGTGACGGCGAACTCGAGCGGAAGAGCTGGAAGAGCGGGAGAGGGTGGCATGTTAGCTAACAAGCTAACAATGCGGAGGCCGGCGCGAAACCGGTGCTGTCAGTTGTCGCGCGACGAGGCTCTTACCGCGAACACTCCGTTGGTCATGTCGATCCGCACGACTCCGCTGTTCCAGACATCCCCGCCCAGAACTCCGTCCAGAGATGCCAGTACCTGGTAGACGGGGGCTCGCACTACCGCCCCCCTGAAGATGATCGGAAAATCGCGCACCAGCACTCGGAGGTCGGAGAGCACGGGCGCGCGCAGCGAGATCTCACCACCCAGTCCACCCACTTTCCGGCTCTCGATGCGGGCTGCCCGAAGCTGAAGCTTGTCGAGCAGGGTCTCGGTCACGAACGTGAGCTGGGCGCCGGTATCCAGCGCGAAGTGCAGGGGAATTCCATCCGTGCTCGTGAGCTTCACCACGGGGAGCCCGACCCAGAACATGTTGCGCTCACGAGTCCGCCGTGAATGCGCGGGATCCCTCACCCGCAACGCGAACTCGGCGTAGTTGACCTCGATGTCGAGTCTTCGAATGATGTCGAAGCCGATAATCCCGTCGATCTTCAGGTGCGGACCGCGCTCTGTCGGATTCGGCTTGCGCATTCGCATCATCGATTCATCCACTATCATCGCCGGC
Source organism: uncultured Gemmatimonadaceae bacterium (assembly GCA_964391175.1). Lineage (GTDB taxonomy): Bacteria > Gemmatimonadota > Gemmatimonadetes > Gemmatimonadales > Gemmatimonadaceae > UBA4720. The sequence goes on from CAYMKQ010000068.1 coordinate 3,080, forward strand.
GCGTTGCGTACCAGGAGCAGGCCGATCTGCAACTCGGGGATGAGTGCCGGGTGAGCGGCGACCCGTCCCGTGCTCGTCACGATCTCCAGCGTGTCGGGAACGAGAGCGCTAATCCCGAGATCGCGCGCGACGTCGGATGAGAGCATGGTCATGCTCGAGCCGGTGTCGAGCCAGAAGTGATACACCTTCTCGCGGATCTTCACCGGAACGAGCGGCGTCCCGACCGCGGAGACCGACATTGGCATCTCGACCGACTGGCCCCGAAATGTGAATGTCTTGCCGGGAACGTTTCTGAATGCTAGCGCCCACAGTTCTATGCTCGCCTTGTCCGGGCGATCGGCACCGGGCTGGGCAGGCTGGTCTCTGAGCGCCGCGAGCGCCGCCCACTTCTCCTGGTACTGAAGGGTAGCCGTATAGATGACGCGTGATCCGGCACGGATGATGGAATCGGAGGCGAGCTTTCGCAGTCGGTCAAATCCCTGCTCCGCCTTCTCGACATCGCCTCCCATCAGACTGTTCAGCGATTCCGCAAACTCCTTCTCCGAGTCCGTGCGGGCCGCCACGATTGCCTCGGCCGGATGCAAACCCGCCAGAGCCTCCCAATAATTGAATCGCGGCAACGGACGCTGGGACCGCGGCGCCGGGGC
>CAYMKQ010000068.1:3826-10272 GCA_964391175.1 uncultured Gemmatimonadaceae bacterium
CATCCTCGCCCCGACCACTGCCGATGCGCTGACGGTGGCGTCACTTCCAATGAACAGTCAACGAGTCACGAGATGAGCGACAAGATCAAGAAGAGCGACGAAGAGTGGCAGAAGGAGCTGACCCCGGAGCAATACCGCATTGCCCGCCAGAAGGGTACCGAGCGCGCGTTCACCGGGCAGTACCACGCGAGCAAGGAGCCGGGCACCTACAAATGCGTCTGCTGCGGCACACCGCTCTTCGACTCCGATGCGAAATTCGACTCCAGCACTGGATGGCCGAGCTTCACGGAGCCGGTGACGAAGGAAAACGTGCGCACGGAATCCGACACCAGCGTGTTCATGCGGCGGACGGAAGTCCTCTGCGCAAAATGCGATGCCCACCTGGGACATGTGTTCGATGATGGACCGGGCCCCACACACCAGCGCTACTGCATCAACTCGGCTTCACTCAAGCGCGAAGACAAGTAAAGACACTCTCAGCGCGGTGAAACGATTCCCGCCATTACAGGCGCGCTTTCATTTCCATTTCGATCGACTGCCGTAACTACGACGGCGTCGGCGGAAGCCATTCCCGCGATCCGTGGAATGACGTACGCGCGTCGCATCCCTGGAATTATGTCGGTGTTCCACTCATTTCCCATGCGCGTACGGATCGACCAGAGCCAGATTGGCTCTCTTCCTTCCGGCTGAAGATTGAGGGTGACCGCGCCCGTGCCTGTCTCGCGACCCACGCGAACTGTCGGCATGGATGGGGGCACGCTATCGAGCCATGGAGATGCCGGAACCAGCGCTCTCGTGGCGTAGGGACCCGACGCAAGCCGTTCGGGAAGGCCGTCGCTCCCAACCATGAACGACCGCATGCTGAAGTAGATGTTGCCGGTCGCTCCGCGCTGGGCGCGCGTCAGCGCGATCTGATCGATGATCTCCTGCGCGCTCCACCCCGTCGCAGTGCCGTCGACCTTGTCGCTATAGTTGCCGGGCCAGATGTGCTTGCCCGTCCTGTTCTGCTCGACCCACCATTCCAGTAGCACCGGATAGCTCACGTCGGGGCGAGAAATTGGCCAGTACAGCTGCGGAGTGAAGTAATCGGCCCAACCGCTCGTCACCCACTTTCGCGAATCCCCGTAGATCTCGGCGTAGGAATCAAGACCGCCGATCTGCGGAGGGTTGCCCGGACGCCAGACGCCAAAGGGGCTGATTCCGAATTTGACCCACGGCTTCGAGGCCTTGATCCCCTCGTATACCTGTCGTATCAGGCTGTCGACGTTGGCCCGGCGCCAGTCGTCTCTCGAGAGTCTTCCCCCAGACGAAACGTATCGCCGCCAGCTCGTCCGGTCGGGAAAGTCGATGACGTTTCCCCTCCGATCCTTCTCCTTGTAGGGATAGAAGTAGTCATCGATGTGAACTCCGTCGATGTCGTAGCGCTTCACTACGTCGAGGACGACGCGGATCGAGTGCTCCCGTACCGCTGCCTCGCCCGGATCCATCCAGAGGTGCGAGCCGTACCTCTTCACGAGGTGCGGGTGGGTAACGCTGATGTGGTTCGCCGACGGCGCTGACTTGGCCGATGGGTGACGCGCGCGATACGGATTGAACCACGCGTGCAGCTCGAGCCCCCGGCGATGCGCCTCGTTCACGGCGAACTCGAGCGGATCGTAATACGGATCAGGTGCCCTGCCCATCTGACCCGTGAGGTATTCTGACCAGGGCTCGTGCGGAGAAGGATAAAGCGCGTCGGCGGCCGGCCGGACCTGGAGGATCACCGCGTTGAGGCGGAGCTGAGCGCTTCTGTCGAGAATGGCGATCAGCTCCTGCTGCTGTTCCCGCGTCGACAGACCGGGATGCGAAGGCCAATCGATGTTTCGGACCGATGCTACCCACACTCCCCTGAATTCACGGCGGATAGGCGGAGGTGTGCTACTCGAGACCGAAGCTGAGGACTGTGCGCCGGCGGTGTCGAGCGCCGTGAGCCCGAAAAGCGAGAGCAGTAATACGCGAAGAATTGTCGTCTGCATGAGGAAAAATGTAAGGCAGTGGCACTACCGATGCTTTTTCTCATAAGTTCCATGAATTGACAATCTCGACGACTAACCCGGCCACCGGTCAAACACTCCGGACATTCGAGCCGTTTTCTGCGGAGCGTGTCAGCGATTGTCTGGCCAGTGCTCACGCGGCCGCACGAGCGCATCGGCACACCTCCTTCGCGGAGCGCGCGAAGTCTATGATTCGCGCGGCTGAGATTCTTGAAGCGGAGAAGACGGAGCTGGGACGCCTTATGACGCTCGAGATGGGGAAGCCCATCACCGCCGCTGTGAGCGAGGCTGAGAAGTGCGCGAGCGCTTGCCGGTATTACGCCGCGAACGCCGAGCGCTTCCTGGCTGACCAGCCCGTCGAAGTCGAGGGTGGCCGAAGCTGGGTCGCGTTTCAGCCCATCGGTGCCGTGCTCGCCATCATGCCGTGGAATTTTCCCTTCTGGCAGGTGTTTCGCTTCGCGGCGCCGGCGCTCATGGCCGGGAATGTCGGAATTCTCAAGCACGCGTCGAACGTCCCGCAGTGCGCGCTCGCAATTGAGGATGTCTTTCGCCGCGCCGGATTCACCGAGGGTGTCTTTCAGACTCTGCTCATCGGCTCGGAGATGGTAGAGGGAATCATCTCCGATCCTCGCATCGCGGCGGTGACGCTGACGGGTAGCGAAGGCGCGGGCCGCTCGGTCGCCGGTGCGGCCGGGAAGCATCTCAAGAAATCCGTCATCGAGCTGGGCGGGAGCGATCCATTCGTCATCATGCCAAGCGCGAATCTCGACGTGGCGGTATCGACCGCGGTAACGGCGAGAATGATCAACAACGGCCAGTCGTGTATCGCCGCCAAGAGATTCATCGTCCACGCCGAGATCTACGACGAATTCCTGAAGCGATTTGTGGCGCGCGTCAGCGCGCTGATCGTAGGCGACCCGATGGACGAGAAGACCGAGCTGGGGCCGCTGGCAACCGGCGCGATCCGCGACGAGCTGGATGCGCAGGTGAGAGCTAGCGTGTCGACGGGCGCGCGACTTCTCATCGGCGGCAAGCGCCTGGAGCGCGCTGGATATTTTTATGCGCCAACGGTGCTCGCCGACATTCCGCCCGAAGCGCCCGCCGCGCGAGAGGAGCTGTTCGGTCCCGTCGCCTCGGTGTTCAAGGTCCAGGATCTCGACGACGCGATCAGGCTGGCCAACGGCACCACCTTCGGACTCGGTGCGTCAGCCTGGACACAAGACGAGGACGAGCGAAGCCGATTCGTCGCCGATATCGAGTCCGGACTTCTCTTCATCAACGGCATGGTGGCTTCCGATCCCCGGCTCCCGTTCGGCGGAGTCAAGAATTCCGGATTCGGCCGCGAGCTCGGCGAGTTTGGAATCCGCGAGTTCGTCAACATCAAATCAGTGAAAATCGTCGAGAGCGACAAAACAAAGAAAGCCGCTACGGAGTGACGCGAGCGGCTACAGCTCCATCACCAGTCTCACGTCGGGATCGATCGACGCGGCGGCCGTGCGTCGCGTGAGCCATGAAACCAGGAAGAAGACCAGAAATGACAGCACCAGCGCGACCGCCGAGGCCGTTACCCCCGCCGGAAACGTGAAGAGCTTGCGGTAGGCGGCGATTTCCAGCGCCAGCGTGATGATGAGTCCCGTCGCGATGGAGGCCATCGCGCCCGCGCGCGTCGCGCCTTGCCAGTTCAATCCCACCGCCAGCGCCGGCACGAGTGTCGAAGCGAAGAGGCCCCACCCGAAGATCCCGAGAAACGCCACCATGGCGCCCGACTTCTGCGCGGTGATCGCCGCCGCCGCGGCGATCAGGACCGTCACCGCCCGTCCCCACAGCAGCTCGTTCTTCAGGCGGCGGCCGAACGCGATCGGCAGATCGTGCATCACGATCGCGGCGCCGATGTTGATGAAGGAGTTGGCGGCGCTCATGGTAGCCGCCGCAATCCCGGAGAACACGAGCGCCGCGAGAACGATGGGCGTGACGTTGAGAAGAAGACTGGGAGTCGCCTGATCGGGGCTGCCGAGAGGTGCCATTCGACCGCTCGCCACGAACGCCTTCACTCCGATTCCAACTCCGAAATAAAGCAGCAGGACGAGCACGAGACCCAGAGTCTTGAGCAGCGGATACCATTTGAGCTGGAGCGGGTCGCGCAGCATGTAGTACTTGTGCACTGCCTGTGGCTGTCCGAGCGAGCCCATCGAGAACACGAAGAAGAAAGACAACGCGGCGAGCGGCGTGAGCTTCCCCCACGGCCCGAGAAAAGCGGCGTCATTCGCCAGAATCGTTCTGGAGATCGCACCGAGTCCGCCCCCGAAGTCGAGCACGAAGAGAAAAACGAGAACCGAAGCGACCGCCATCAGCGTGCCCTGAAAGACATCGTTGTAGATCCCGGCGAGTATGCCCCCGGACGCGGAATAGGCGAGCGTGATCCCCATCCCGATCCAGATTCCCCAACCCAGACCTACATCGAAGATCGCGTTGATCACGACTCCCATCGCCAGCGCGTTCGTCGCCATGTATCCCACGATTCCGACCAGCATGGCGATCCCCGCGAGTCCTTGCGCCGCGGGTGAGCGGTAGCGCACGCCGATCGCATCGGGGATCGTCAACAGGCCACGGGCTTCTGCAAGAAGTCGAAGGCGCTTCGCCAGAACCCACGCCCCCATGACGTTCGTGACCGAAGCAGGTAGCACGATGTACATCGCGCCAAGTCCGACGGCGTAGATGAGACCGGGACCACCGATGAACGCGAATCCCGATACCGATACGGACACCGACGCTACCGTCAGCGCGATCAGGCCGATTCCCTTTCCAGCGACGAAAAAGTCCCTCGCTGTCCGCGTTTTTCGAGCAGCCCATACGCTTATCGCGATCACCACCACGAAATAGACCGCTCCCACAGCAATTACCGCGGGCTGCGCGGCACTGGGCAGTGAGGCCTGCAGCAGAGCACTGGAGCCCGACGGAAGAATCGTCACGACGGTGAGTCGCCGGCTTCTGTGGATATCGTCCGATTCCGTTCTTCGATCTCGCGGGCGAGCGAGCGCACACGCTCGATGTCGTCGGCGGTAAGTGTCTGGCTCTCGAACGTCAGAGCGTACGCCACCGGCAGCACGACGATCGGAAGAAGGCCGATACCATAGATCACAATTGCGGCTCTGGCCGGAAGCCCGAGCCAGAGCGTGCTCGCGGGGCTCTCGGATGGCGGCAGGATGAGCGCCGCGCAAAAGCCCACGGCGAGCGTGATGATGACGAACGCAAACGGGATCTTGAGCGGACCCACTCCCAGTCGTCCGCGTGCTGCTCCGAGAATCATGATCGCGCCCAGCGAGAGCGGAATCCCCAGCGCGAGGAGCCAGGGCGCCCACCCCGGAGTACCCATCGGCCGGAAAGCGGACGCATAGGCAAAGGCAATCGCGGAGAGCGCAATGACAAGCACAGCGCGAGCGACACGACGAGTCGGATCCTCTCTGTGCGGTTCGATTGAGTCTGGAATCGTGCGGTAGGTCATCCTGTCTCCGCTGACAGCGCCAGCAGCGCAAAAGTCGCCAGCCAGTGCTCACCCATGTAGTCTCCCGCGACGTGCGGGAGACCAGCCTCCAGATGCGTTTGCGCCGCGCTCAACGCCAGCGCACGGCGTGGATCCCGATCATGCCATGCGCCGGCGATCGATCGCCAGCACCACGCTCGACTCAGATTCAAACCATCGAGATGCGCGATCTTGCCGTCGCTCCGGTCGCTGACGATAGCGGGCTGAAAGAGTGTTGACGGTCGTCGCTCTGCCAGATACGGAAGGAACCTCGACATCCACACCTCGAACTCCGACGCACCGAGTGCCCTCCGCATGCACTCGGCTTCCATCAGCGCCGACGAGAGGAAATCGTCCCCGCCGGGCTCCCACGCCTGACAATCGACATCGTCGCCGTACCAGGCGAGCGCCTTGCTGACGAGAAGCTCCCGCAAATCTCCATCGCCGACCGCGGTTGCGTATTCGAGCCCCAGCGCCAGCGCGAAGGCGCTGTTGAAGTGAGTGCCGACGCGTATCGGATAGGTAGCCTTCGGCAGAAAACCGCGGTATCGCTCGACGAAGGCATCCGTCAACGGCTGAAGAGCGCTACTCCACCGTTCGCCCTCTTTCGTCTCGTGCCGGGCGAGCTCGGCCGACAGCATCAGCAGCCAGGCCCACCCGTACGGCCGCTCGAATGTCGCGCGCAGCGGCTGTTTGAGATAGTCCACTTCAGCGGCGATGTTGGAATCCGAGAGCTGAGCATCGAACAGGGCGGTAACCTGCTTCGCCTCCGGGAGCGAGGGGAAGCGTCGGAGCAGCGTCGCCAGCAGCCAGTAGCCGTGCACGCACGAATGCCAGTCGAAGCTGCCGAAGAAAACCGGATGGAGCTCGCGCGGTGAGCGGAGATCGGCGGG
>CAYMKQ010000068.1:10372-11986 GCA_964391175.1 uncultured Gemmatimonadaceae bacterium
CCGAGCAGGATGAGGGCGGTCGGAATCTGCACCTTGATCACCGCGTTCTCATCGGGAAGCTCGAGCAGTGCCGTCGGAACGATGTTGAAGTTGGCCGCCATCGGCGTCATTAGCGTGCCGCAGAATCCGGACAACATTCCGATGGCCGACATGATAGTCGGATCACCGCCGAATCGCTGCACGATCAGTGGCAGACCTATGCCGGCTGTCATCACCGGAAACGCTGCAAACGCGTTCCCCATGATCATGGTGAACACCGCCATCCCGATCGAGTAGGTAATCACCGCCGCTACCGGAGTTCCGAGCGGAATCCAGCGTTCGGCGATCCCGCTCACAACGGTGCCGACGCCAGCGATGGCGAACAGCGCGCCGAGCGCCGCCAGCATCTGCGGGAGGACGGCGGCCCATCCTATCGCGTCCAGCAGTCGCCGAGCTTCCCTGACCGGCGCGAGCAGTGGTGGGCGAAGCATCGCCATCCCCACCGCGAGCGCGACGAGAGTCGCCAGCGCGAGCGAGATGACGGTCACCTGCTTGAGATCTACGAGCGGTACGCCTCCCGGCTGCACTCTCTTGAACAGCAAGGTGCCGAGCACCGTGATGACGGGGATGGTGAGCGCCGGAATGAAGAGCTTGTTCCCCCAGCGTCTTGCGCTCTCCGCCTGCGCCTCGCGCGACGAGCCGTCCTGCTTTCCCTGCCCCAGGCCGCGGATACTCGCCACCAGGACCATCGCGATCACCAGGAAGCCGCTGACCAGGTCGGGTAGATACGACCCGACGAGAAAGGTGAGCGAGTATATCCCCCAGAATGCGGTGTTATTGAGGCGGCGCGGGTTCGTCGCGTCCCGCGCGTTCACCAGCGCGACTCCCGCGATCATCAGTCCGCTAAGCCAATAGACGTGCTCGAGTGTTATCACGCCCTGTCCGGTTCATCGGCGGACAGCTCTGCGTGCAGCTTCCGGTCGAGCAGCAGCAGCCGCGTGCAGTGGATCACGAACGCGCAGATTGCCGTTGGTATCGCCCAGATCGCGAGCTCCGTGGGCTCGACATGAATGCCGTTCTGATCGAGAAAGCTCCTGATGAGCAGGATCGACCCGATGGCGATGAAGATGTCCTCGCCGAAAAAGAGCGCGATGTTATCCACGGCCGCGGAGTTGGCTCGGATTCTGTGCCTTATCCGCTCAGGCAGCTCTCCGTAACGATTCTCGGAGGCGGCCTCCGCCATCGGCGCGATGAGGGGGCGCACCATCTGCGCGTGTCCGCCGAGCGACGTGAGTCCCAGCGCGGCGGTGATCTGGCGGACCGCGAAGTAGACGAGGAGAACGCGCGCTGTGGTGGCGCCGCGAAATCCCGCGATGACGGTGCGCGCCCGCTCCTTGAGCCCGGCGTGCTCCAGCAATCCGATCACCGGCAGAACCAGCCACACGATGCCGACGTAGCGGCTGGTGATGAAGGCTTTGCCGAACGCAGCCACTACCTCAAGAAAGTCCAGACCACCGGCAATCCCGGTCGCCAGACCGGCGACGGTGACAACGAGGAGTGGGTTGATCCGCAGTACGAAGCCTATGACGACGATGACTACACCGACGAGTGGGAGCACGGCCTGTCGTGTGAGGG
>CAYMKQ010000069.1:0-11885 GCA_964391175.1 uncultured Gemmatimonadaceae bacterium
CTAGTTGGTGTCGGAACCGTTAGCCGCGGACAGAGACTCTACCTGCACTGCTTCCAGGCGATCGGAAGCTTTGTGAGCCCCATTCGCCCCGTTTGACGCCGTGGTCGTCTTGAGCTCGCCCACCAGGTCCAGCAGCGCGTGGCTGCCGTGAAAGAGCTGAGTCGAAGCCATGCTCATCTGCTCGCACGCCGCGCTCTGTTCTTCAGTTGATGCGCTCACCTGCATGGCCGCGGTCGCGTGGCCCTCGGCGGTGCGCGCGATCAGGCCAAGGTTGGCCGCCGCTGAATCGACCGCTCTCGCGTTTTCGCCGGCCGCCGCGGTGACTTTGGCCGCGGCTTCACGGGTTCTCTCGGCGGCGGCGAGGATCGTGGTCAGCGCGCTGTCCAGCTCGCGGCTGACGCGCTCGATCTCTCCCACCTGGATGACGCCCTGCTCCATCGCCTTCGACGTCGCGAACACGCGCGCGGTGACGCTCTCCGTCATTCTGACGACATCGTCCGCCGCCGCCTGGGTCTGGTCAGCCAGCTTTCTCACCTCGCCCGCGACTACCGCGAAGCCGCGACCGGCCTCGCCGGCTCGCGCTGCCTCGATCGCCGCGTTGAGCGAGAGAAGATTCGTCTGCTCGGCAATCCGGCTCACGGACACCACGAACTTGTTGATGTCGCTGGCGGTGGTGTTCAGCTCGCGCACTTCCGCGGCCGCCTGCTGCACGATCGTGCGCACGTCGAAGAGGATCTTGAGCGCGCGCTCCACGTCGAGTCGCTTCGCTTCGGCCTCCGCCTCGATCGCTCCGGCGAGACCGTGAACTTCCTGCGCCCCGCCGACGAGGTTGTCGCCGCGGGTGCGAATTCCGTCGAGCGCCTCGTTCACCTGGCGCAGCTGCGCCACCTGCGACTCGGCGCCGTGGGAGACTTCCTCCACCGCATCAGCAACCTCACCCGCCGAGGCGGAAATCTGCTTCGAGGCGGAAGCGAGATCGCTGGCGGCTTGGGCGACTTCATCGGCTGTCTTGGCCGCGCCCGATGCGATGCGTGACAGCGAATCGCTGGCGTGGTTCATCGCGTCGGCGAGTGTCCGGAACTCCCCGGGCATGTCGCCGTCGGTGCGCTGCTGGAGATTCCCGTGACTCAATTGAACGGCGTGCGTGACGAGGAGCCGGAGAGGCCGCCCAACCGCGCGCCCTGTCCGCAGCATGATCATTATGGCGAGCAATGTTGCGACGGCGATCACGGAGAGGAGAATGCGTGAGCGCGCGAGCGACTGGCCATGAAGCTTCGCGGCCATGAGCGAGAGCTGCTCGGCGCGTGAGCGCTCCAGGCCGCTCACCTGCTCGAGGAGCGAGGTGACAGTCTGGCGCGCCTTGTCGGCTTCAACCCGCGCCTCATCGAGCCTGCCAAGGTCGGTGAGACGGTGCGCGAGCGCGAACGACGACTCGACCAGCGCCAGCGTCGTGTCGATCGCGACGGTGCGCGTGATCTGTTCCGCGAGCTGATCGCGCCGCGAGCTGAATCTGCGATAAAGCCGGTGAGCCTCCGATCCCAGGCGCCGGAACTCCGCCGCCGACTTGGCATCCTGATCGCTCAGGTAGCTGTTGGCGGCCTGAATCTCTCGAGTGATCGTGTTGGAGAAGTCGGACGCCTGCTTCGCGTCCTGTTGCGCGTCGGCAAGCGTGGTGGCGACGTCGTCGGCCATGGCCGACATCGATATCCACCCCACGATCCCCGCGCCGAGGAGGAGCAGCACCAGCAGCGAGAAACCGATGCCCAGAACCTGACGGATCGTGGTCAAGCGGAAGGGATTCGTCATCTCGCGTCCGCCACCTTCAGCAGTCCGTTGCGCACGCGCAGGACGCGGAATCTGATTCCGACCGGATCTCCGGTCTCCTCGAAATACGCCGGGCCCGTAACTCCGGGCACGGCCGTCTCGCGCGTCAGTGAGCGCAGATAGGCACGGACGGCTTTGCGATCAGGTCCACGCTCTTTCAGCGCCTGAGCCACCAGCTTGGTGGCGTCATATGCGAGGGCCGCGTGGGCCTCGGGATCGGTGTTGAACTTCTTCCGGAACGCCGCTACGAACGCGCGTGCCGCTGGTGCCGGATCCTCGCGAGTGAATGACATCCCGATGTAGGTGCCTTCCGAGGTCGCCGTATCCGCGACTATCCCCTGCCAGCCGTCGCCGCCGATGAAGACAGGCGTGAAGCCCTGGCGTCGGGCTTCGCGAAGAATCTTGAGACCCGTCGGAACGCGGCCGGCGACGAAGACGATTCTCGGCTTCTTCGTCTTCAGATACGAGATGTACGGCTCTGCGCTTGGGAGATCGGCGTTGATCGGGTCGAGACTGACGATCTCGCCCTTGAAGGCGCGACGAAACGAGTCCGCGAGCCCCCGGCCATAGGTGTGGTTTTCGTAGAGGACGGCGGCGGTGGGAGGGCTACCCTTTTTGCCGAGTCTGGAAGCAAAGTTCGCGAGGGCAATTCCGTTCAGGGAATCGCTCGATATGATCCGGAATACCCAGCTGGAAATGCCCGTGAGGTCGGGCGAGGTGGCACTCGTCGCGATCGCGGGCAGCTCGCCGTCGTAAACCCGTGCGGCCGAGAGCATTCCCGAAGAATTGACGTGGCCTATCACCGCGGAAATCGCGGGGTTCGAGACGAATTCCTGCGCAATCGTGGCGGCCTCCGCGCCGCCACCCGCGTCATCCCGCTCGATCACCTTCAGGGGGTGGCCGTTGATGCCACCGGCCTTGTTGATCTCCTCGACAGCGAGCTGCACGCCCTGGAGGTTCTGGAGTCCGTAGCCTTGCTTCCACGGTCCGGCGGCTCCGACCACGTACGGCTCGGGGCTCCCGCCGCAACTCACGAGCGCAAGAAATACCAACGACGAGACAGCTTTTACCAACGAATCCCCCTGAGTCCGCGGACGCTCCAGCCTCTCAAAGGACGAGGCCCGAGCTGGGGCCGTCACTGATTTTCTTGCAGTGGGCGCCCGCGACTGGCACCCATTCTGCCCCTGTAGCGAGCCTTGAGGATCGAGCAAGCGAATCGATGAGGGATTAGCGACATGAGAGTGTTGGTTACCGGCGGGACAGGGGTGGTCGGACAGGCAGCCTGGATGCGCCCCTCCCTCTTGCGCTCAGGGATGCCCGCGTCAACGTTGGATGCATGCATAAGCGCTGGGTGATTGTGGGGGCTCTGCTCACGGTTGCGCGGAGCAGCGCGTCCCAGGACGTCCGCACCGAAGTGGTCGAGCACTCCACAGGCCGGCCGATAAGCGGTGCCGTCGTGTCGGTGATAGACGACGGTGGCGCGAGCGTCGACAGCCGCTTCACCGACCAGAGTGGCCGGTTGACTCTCCAGGCTCCCGCCAACGCCAAGTATCGGGTGCGCGCCGACAAGGTCGGGTACGAGACGTGGACATCGGTCGTGCTCCAGCCCTCTCGCAAGCAAACCATCGTGCGCATCGGGATGTTTCCAATACGTGCGTCGCTTCAGCCGACTGTCGTCCGGAGTGGGGCACCCTGTGACGATCTCGGTGCCGCGGGAACATCGGCGGCCAATCTGTGGGCAGAGATGCGAAAAGCGCTCATAGCGAGCGCGCTCACGGAGTCTCAGGGACTGGTAGCGATGGACGTCGAGGTGTACGAGCGCATTCTCGATCGCGACCTCCACGTATTGTCGGAGCAAACGGAGCGGCTTCAGGGCGTAACACGGGTCCCGTTCAGGGGGGTGTCTGCGCCGCGGCAGAGCGAATCGCCCGGACTCGTCGAGCCGGCGGAAGCGGGTGCGACCTATACCCCGCCCACCGCGATCACGCTCGCATCCGATCAATTCGTGAAGTCGCACTGTTTCTCGGTCGTGCGCGGATATGGTCGGGAGGTGGGTCTGCTGGGTCTCGAGTTCAAACCGGCGAAGCTCGATAACAGGCCGGATTTCAGCGGGGTGTTGTGGCTCGATCCAACCACCAATTCTCTCCGGTATCTCGCCTTCGATTACGTGAATCTTCCGGTTCCGCTGCGGATCGCCCGGGCGCGAGGGCGCGTGGATTTCCAGCAGCTTCCTGCCGGGCAGTGGATCATTCCACGCTGGCACGTCACGATGCCGCGCGTCGCGCGCCTGGCGCGAAGCGAGTCGGATCGTACCGCGACCGCGCGCGACACGCTTCTGGGCTACAGGGAAACCGGGGGAACGGCGCGGCCACATGGATCCGGCGCGGCGCCGCCCGCCGCCGTTACAGGAGCGCTCACGCCGACGGAGGTGACAGGAGTCGCGTACGACAGTACGACCGGTCTTCCGCTCCAGGGCGTGGAGGTCAGTATCGGAGGCGGGCGCTACCGGACATCGACGAACGCGGCGGGAAGATTCGTCTTACCTATAGAAGGGAGCCTTGCCGACACCATCACCTTCGCGCACCCGAGGTTGACGCTGCTGAGGGTGTCAGGACGAGTGCAGCCAGTGTCCGTGACGAGTGGAACGCGCTCTCAGGCCTCCGTCTGGATCCCATCGTACTCGACGCTGCGGACGCGCCTGTGCGGTCAGCGGACCAAGGGGCCGGAGGCGCCCGGGCTCGCATTCGGTCATGTGAGAGATGCAGCGGGCAACCCGGTTCACAACGCCAGCGTTTCCGCCAGCTGGCAAGTCCGGTGGATTGAGCAGGGTGGGAGACTCGTCTCGACAAATCAACACCACTCGACCGAGACCGATACCGCGACCGACGGTTCCTACTTTTTGTGTGGATTCAACCGCGGTGCTGTCCTCACCGCGCGAGTCAGCATTGCGGGGCGGCCGGTCGTGCAGGAAACGATCACTCTCCCGCAAAGCATGGTTCTCGAGCGCGACTTCAGGCTTCCCGCTCGCTAGTCGCCGGTGGGCAGGCGCTTACGTTTGCAGCACCCGAAAATACGCCTTCCAGGGTCCGACCGCGTCCGTGTACTGCTTGGCCATGGTCCGCGTTATCTGAGCCAGATGCGTGAGATCGTGGGCCACCCATGTCGCGAGGAGCTGCCGTAACGTCACGGAGCCAAGCTCCGGGTGCTCGCCCGTGAGATCGAGATCACTGGCGCTGAGATTCCAGCCCCGCAGCGTCGCGACGTTTCCGGCGCGCGCCTGATCCAGCTCCTTGAGGAGATCGGGCAACGGTCTGTCCGAGACCAGCTCGGCGAAGCGGTCGAACGGCTGGAACCGCCGATAGTTTCCCTGCGCGAGGATGATCCGCGCGCGGGGGATCCAATCCGTGTGCTCTCCGTGGATCAGGTGGGCGACGATCTCGCGGGGACTCCACGCATCCGGTCCTTCGCGAGCGCGCGTCCAGCTTTCAGGCAGCGTGGCCAGGAGCGACGACAGCACCGTCGGCGTCCGCTCCAGCACCGGGATTGCATCTTCGAGATTGAATTCCATGTTCGGTCTCCATGGCGTACCGGATCGAATGATACGCTGCTCCGGCGGCCACCAACTAGTTTTCTTCAGCGCCAAGTTCAATCGGGCGCCGTAGCGAAGGCCGCCGAGTCACCCGCTTGGGAGTTTTGATGAACCGACGCTTTTCCAGTCTGCTTGCTCTATCGCTAGCCGTCAGTCTCGCTCCGACGGCGACAGGAGCGCAGATGGTCCGCCCCGCGGCGACAGATCAGGCCACCGCGAGCCTCCCCGAGCGCGCCGTTCGGCGCGACATCCCTCTCACCAACTCAATTCGCCGTGCTTTCGCGGCGGGTACGCGCGATTCCACAGGCCGTCCGGGACGGAACTACTGGCAGCTGTGGATGGACTACAGGATCAATGCGCGGCTGGATCCCGTGACGTCCACGGTTACGGGCCGCGAGATCGCGACGATCCACAACAACAGCGACTCGACGATACAATCGGTGGTGCTCCGGCTCGATCAGAATATTTCCGCTCCCAAGGCCGCGCGCCTCTCGACGCCGCTCGAGATCACCGACGGCATGAGGATCACGAGGCTAGTGCTCAATGGCCTGGCGCTTAATGTCGACGATACGACGAGGGCACCAATTCCAGGCTCTACACGCAGGGGCCCAGCCTTGGCGACGCTTCTTCGGCAGACCACATCGGTGCGCATTCAGCTTCCAACACCGATCGCACCGCGCGGGACCGGCACCGTCGAAGCCGAATGGAGCTTTCGCGTTCCGGAGGCGGCCGTCGGTCAGCGTGGCGACAGGATGGGACGCTGGGCCGACACGCTCTATCAGATCGCGTACTGGTACCCGCGCGTCGCCGTCTACGACGATCTGCGCCAGGGCGGCTGGGACACCGAGCCGTACCTCGGTCCGTCCGAGTTCTACAACAACTTCGGACGCTTCGATGTGAGCATCGATGTGCCCGCCGGCTGGATCGTCGGCGCGACGGGCGTGCTGCAGAATCCGGAATCCGTTCTGACGCCGACGGCACGGGAGCGGCTGTCGCACATACTGGAATCCGATTCGGTGAGGACGATCGTCTCGGCGGCGGAGCAGGGGCCGGGGAAGTCGACCGTGGCGGGTGACAGGCTGGTGTGGCGCTTCGTTGCCGACACCGCCAACGACTTCGCGTGGGCCACGGCGAAGCAGTACGTCTGGCAGGCGACCCGCGCGACGATTCCCGGAAAGGGCGCCGTTCCGATCCACATCTTTCATCTCCCCGGGCACGCGGAGCAATTCTCTCCCGTGGGAAGGATCGCGCGGCACGCGCTCGAGTTCTACTCGAAGCTGCTGATGCCGTACGCGTTCCCTCAGCTCACCTTCGTCGATGGCCCCGAAGGGGGAATGGAATTCCCCATGTTCCTGATGTCGGGCGCCGGCGCCGCCGATCACGAGGTCGGCCACCAATGGTGGCCGATGATGGTGGGTGTCAACGAGACGTGGTACCCGTTCATGGACGAAGGATTCAACCAGTACATCAACATTCTCTCTGAAGCAGACTGGAACCGGGTTCCAGCGCGACTCGACGGTCTTGGCCAGTCATACGGGCGGATCAGCGGCAACGAGCAGGAGCCGCCGCTCATGTGGAACGCGAACTACGGCGGGCCGCTCTACAGATTCCAGGCGTATCAGAAGGCTCCGATGATGCTTTCGGCGCTGGGAGGAATAGTGGGGGACTCCGCGGTACAGAGAGCGATGAGCGAGTACACCAAGGCCTGGCGCTACAAGCATCCATCGCCCTGGGATTTCGCCTTCTTCATGAACGATGCACTGAAGCGGGACCTCGGCTGGTTCTGGAACTACTGGTTGTTCACGACCGAATCAGTCGATGCCTCGATTCGCCAGGTCGCGACGTCCGGACACCGCACTACGGTGACGGTGCGCCAGGACGGACAGATGCCCTCGCCGGTTGTGCTGCGCGTCGATTTCGCACCGACAGGCGCGCCCGTGAAACCGATGACCAACAGCAGAATGCTGGACACGAGAACCGCGCTGGTGACCTACCCGGTCGACGTCTGGTTCAGGGGCAGCCGCACCTTTCAGGCGAATCTCGACTTCGGCGGACGCGCGATCGCGAAAATCACACTCGATCCCGAAGGACGTTTTCCCGATCGCGATTCGAGAGACAACATCTGGCCCCGAGCGAGTGCGCCGACTGCCGGCCAGGAGAGGAGATGACGATGATGCAGGGCGCGACTCGTATCGGCGTCGGAGTGTTCCTCACCCTTTTCGGCGGAGCCACCGCGTCCGCGCAGCAGCAACCCCGTGCTCTCACCGCGGCCGACTATGCGCGCGCGGAGGGCTTCCTGCGCGAGAAAGCGACATCTCTGGTCCACGGCACCGCTTCACGACCGACATGGCTCGCCGGTGAGCGGTTCTGGTATCGCGTTACGACTCCAGCGGGCGCCGAGTTCATGGTTATCGATCCCGTCCGCGGCACTCGTGGCCGCGCGTTCGATCAGTCGCGCATCGCGTCCGCGCTTTCCGCCGCAACCGGCACGGCGTACGATCCGAACCGCTTGCCGTTCACGGAGTTTGAGCTCCTGGCCGATGGGCGGACGATCGCCGTGCGCGTCAACGCGCGTCCCTTCAACTGCAATCCCGATACGGGCCGGTGCGATGCCGCTATAGACGAGCGCGAGGCCGCGCGCGCCAGAAGCGGAGTTTCGCGGACGTCGGACGAAAGACCCGAGATCGTGTCGCCCGACCGCAAGCAGGCGGCATTCATTCGGGACTACAACCTCTGGTTGCGGGATATCGCGACGGGACGCGAGACGCAGCTGACGCGTGATGGCGTGAGAGACTTCGGCTACGCGACCGATAACGCGGGCTGGACGAGGAGCGATCGCCCCATCCTCCTCTGGTCGCCGGACTCGAAAAAGATTGCGACGTTCCAGCAGGATGAGCGTGGAGTTGGCAAGATGTATCTTGTCGACACCCGGGTCGGTCACCCGGAGCTCCAGGCGTGGAACTATCCGTTGCCCGGCGACAGCGTGATCACCACGATTCAGCGGGTCATCATCGAGGTCGACGCGCCGCGCGTGATCCGCCTTCAGATGCCGGCCGACGAGCATCGCTCGACCGTCTGCGATCACCTCTCCTGCCCCCCTCAGGGCTGGGTCGATGTGGCCTGGTATCCGGACGGATCGAAGCTCGCGTTCGTGTCGTCATCCCGCGACCACAAGCGCGCCACGCTCCGCATCGCGGACGCATCCACCGGAGCTGTCCGGGACGTGCTCGAAGAGAGAGTCGCGACACACTACGAGTCGGGGAATGGCGCCGCCAACTGGCGCGTGTTGCCGGCATCGAACGAGGTGATCTGGTTTTCCGAGCGTGACGACTGGGGACACCTCTATCTCTACGACCTCACCACCGGCCGTCTCAAGGGCAGGATCACGAGCGGTGAGGGCAACGTCACGCAGCTCGCCCGCGTGGATGAGAAGAACCGCACGCTCTACTTCGGTGGAAACGGAAGTGAACGGGGGCGTGACCCCTACTTCCGCCATTTCTACAGGATCGGGATGGATGGAACCGGCATCACCCTCCTCACCCCGGAGGACGCGGACCACGAGGTGATCGTCGCGCCGTCGGGCCGGTACTTCGTCGACACTTACTCTCGGCCGAACATCCCTCAGATCTCGGTTCTGCGCGATCTGAACGGCAAGACTGTTCTCACACTGGAGAAGACAGATATCTCGAGACTGATCGGAGCAGGATGGAAGCCGCCGACTCCGATCACCGTCAAGGCGCGTGATGGAAAAACCGACCTTTACGGCCTGATGTACACGCCGACGACCCTCGACTCGGCGCGGAAGTATCCGATCGTGAATCACATCTACCCCGGCCCGCAGACCGGCAGCGTCGGAGGCCGCGGCTTCTCCCCGGCTCGCGGCGACGCGCAGGCGCTCGCCGAGCTCGGCTTCATCGTGGTCGAGATCGACGGGATGGGAACTCCATGGCGAACCAAGTCGTTTCACGACGCCTATTACGGGAAGATGAGCGACAACACGCTTCCCGATCAGGTCGCGGGAATGAAGGAGCTCGGACGCCGTTACCGGTTCATCGATCTGGACCGGACGGGGATCTACGGACACTCAGGTGGAGGCTTCGCCGCCGCCGCCGCGATGTTTCAGTATCCGGACTTCTTCAAGGTCGGAATATCCGAAGCGGGGAATCACGACAACCGCGTCTACGAGGACGACTGGGGCGAGCGGTATCAGGGCCTGCTCGTCAGGACCCGCGATGGGAGCGACAACTACGCCCGCGATGCGACTCAGGTGGCGGCACGGAATCTCAAGGGCAAGCTGCTGCTCGCACACGGGACGATGGACAACAATGTCCCGCAGAACAACACGCTGCTCGTGGTGAACGAGCTGATCAGAGCCAACAAGGACTTCGATCTAATCATGTTGCCGAACCGCGGCCACGGTTTTGGGAACGAGCCCTACATGGTACGGCGCCGCTGGGACTATTTCGTCAGGCATCTTCTCGGCGCCGAGCCGCCGAAGGAGTACGAGATCAGGCCGGCGGCGGCTGCCCGATGAGACGGACCATCCCGCTCGCTCTCACCTTTGCGCTCGTCCTCGCTGGGAGCTCGGGTGCGCAGACGAAGCCGCCGTTCACCCGCGCTGACACGTTGCGCGGCTCCAACACTCCGCAGCGCGCGTGGTGGGACGCGGTGTTCTACGATCTGCACGTAAAGGTGAATCCGGCCGACAGCAGCATCTCGGGTCACAACACCATCACATATCGGATTCTCCGGCCCGCGCGCGAGATGCAGATCGACCTTCAGCAGCCACTGGCCGTCGATAGCGTCGTTCAGGACGGTCTCGACCTGAGCGTGCGAAGGGAGGGGAACGCGCTGTTCGTGACCCTCGTGTCACCCCAGCGGGCGAGAACGAGCAAGAAGATCTCCATCCATTATCACGGCAAGCCCGCCGTCGCCCTCCGCGCTCCATGGGATGGAGGATTCGTCTGGGCACGCGACAGTCTCGGGAACCATTGGATCGCGACCGCGAACGAGGGCCTCGGCGCGAGCGTCTGGTGGCCGAACAAGGACATCTATTCCGACGAGCCGGACAGTCAGCGCGTCGCGATAACGGTTCCGGATTCGATCATCGATGTATCAAACGGCCGGCTCAGGAGCACCACGCGGAATGGGGATGGGACCACGACGTACGAGTGGTTCGTGAAGAATCCCATCAATAACTACAACGTCGCCGTCAACGCCGGGCGTTACGAGCACTTCAGCGACGTGTTCCAGGGTGAGCGCGGCAGGCTGACGCTCGACTTCTGGCCGCTCGCGTATCACCTCGACACCGCTAAAAAGCAGTTCCAGCAGGTCAAGCCGGTGCTCAAGTGCTTTGAGAGCTGGTTCGGACCGTTCCCCTGGTACGAGGACGGTTACAAGCTCGTCGAGACGCCGCACCTCGGCATGGAGCAC
This sequence comes from uncultured Gemmatimonadaceae bacterium, assembly GCA_964391175.1. Taxonomy (GTDB): domain Bacteria; phylum Gemmatimonadota; class Gemmatimonadetes; order Gemmatimonadales; family Gemmatimonadaceae; genus UBA4720. The sequence goes on from CAYMKQ010000069.1 coordinate 10,847, forward strand.
CAAAGCGCGATCGCGTACGGCAACCACTACCTGAACGGTTATCGAGGTCGTGACCGCTCAGGCACCGGTCACGGAATGAAATGGGACTTCATCATCGTCCACGAAACCGCCCACGAGTGGTGGGGCAACAACGTCACGATGAAGGACGCCGCCGACATGTGGATCCACGAGAGCTTCGCCGATTACGCCGAGGGGCTGTACACCGAATGCCAGCAGGGCAAGAGAGCGGGCGCCGAGTACATCATCGGCAAGCGGGAAAGCATCAGCAACGACCGGCCGATCGTGGGGATTTACGGCGTGAACTACGAAGGCTCCGGCGACATGTACAACAAGGGCGGCAACATGCTGCACACGATCCGCCAGCTCGTGAACGACGACGCGAAGTGGCGCCGCATCATCCGCGGGATCGGCCGCACGTTCTGGCACCGGACCGTGAGCGGGAAGCAGATCGAGGACTACATGAGCCGGCAGTCCCGGCTCGACCTCGAGAAGGTCTTCGATCAGTACCTTCGGACGACCAGGGTTCCGGTGCTCGAGTACAGAATCGATGGCCGGACGCTCTCCTACCGGTGGGCCAACGTCGTACCGGGCTTCGACATGCCGGTAAAGGTCACACTCTCACCCGGCGCCTTCAGTTTCATCCAGCCTGTCGAGAGATGGCTGACGAGTCCCCTCAGTCTGCCACGGCCGGAGGACTTTCGCGTCGATGAGAACTTCTACATCGTTGCGAAAGACATACTCAAGCCGGCCGCGGACTCGACTACCGCCCGTAAAGCGCAGTGAGCGTCGCGCCCAGTTCGGGCCGAGGCTTCTAACCCCCTCAGCGACTTGGTTCCACTGTCGCCGGGCGGGGTTCTTGTTGGGGTCTGAGTATCTAGCCGGTCAGCCGGGGTTGGGATTCTGCTTCGTCACGCTGCCCGCAAGCGGGCGCCCGCGCGCTTACACGCTGCGAGCCTCGCGCACTGCGATCCCGGCTAATTCAGAACGCTGTGACGCGCGAGTCTCTTGCTACGCGCGACGCCTCCTGCGCAGAACCCCA